>NZ_JBSFKF010000033.1:0-98456 GCF_053598415.1 Kitasatospora sp. NPDC001132
AAGGAACGGAGGCTTCCTTCGGGCCGCCTTCCAGCGGACCCTCCGGGCTTCGTTCTTTCGTGTTTCCAGCTTATCAGATGTTTTCCGCTCCGTTTCCGGAGCTTCGTCATCCAACTCGCTGGTGTCTTCCGGGGCTTGACGCCCTGTCCGACGTTTCAAACTCTAGCCGATCTCCGCTCCGAAAAGCGAATCCGGCCGCAACCCGATAAAACGAGCACACCGAATAAGCACCAAGCCGTCACGCGAAAAAGCGAAACGACCGGCACGAGCCGGAAGTGGTGTTTCAGGGGATTGGCCGCCCCGGGACCGTCCGCGCAGTGCGTGTCCGGTGCTCCCTGCCAGGCAGCTCGAAGAACTGTACGCGCTTCCGCACCCGGATGCAAACGTCGTGCAAAGACGGCCGGCCGGACCCCGGGGAGAGGGGTCCGGCCGGTGGAGCCGTGCGGATCAGCTGTTGGTGGGGAAGCCCAGGTTGATGCCGCCGTGCGACGGGTCCAGCCAGCGCTGGGTCACGGCCTTGCCCCGGGTGAAGAACTGGACGCCGTCCTGGCCGTACGCGTGGGCGTCGCCGAACAGGGAGGCCTTCCAGCCGCCGAAGGAGTAGTAGGCGACCGGGACCGGGATCGGCACGTTGATGCCGACCATGCCGACCTCCACCTCGAACTGGAAGCGCCGGGCCGCGCCGCCGTCGTTGGTGAAGAGGGCGGTGCCGTTGCCGTACGGGTTGGCGTTGATCAGCGCCAGGCCCTCCTCGTACGAGGCGACGCGCACGACCGAGAGGACCGGGCCGAAGATCTCGTCGTTGTAGACGGACATGCCGGGCTTCACGTGGTCGAACAGCGTGGGGCCGAGCCAGAAGCCGTCGGCCGTCGGGGAGCCGTTCCTGTCCTCGGCGGTGACCGGGTGCTTGCGGCCGTCCACGGCGAGCTCGGCGCCGTCGGCTACCCCGGACTCCACGTAGGAGGTGACCTTGTCCCGGTGCTGGCCGGTGACCAGCGGGCCCATCTCGGAGTCGCCGTTGCAGCCCGGGCCGACCTTCAGGGTGGCGATCCGCTGCTTGATCTTGTCGACCAGCTCGTCGCCGATCGGGTCGACCGCGACCAGCACGGACACCGCCATGCAGCGCTCGCCCGCCGCGCCGAAGCCGGCGTTGACGGCGGCGTCGGCGGCGAGGTCGAGGTCCGCGTCCGGCAGGACCAGCATGTGGTTCTTGGCGCCGCCCAGGGCCTGCACGCGCTTGCCGTAGCGGGTGCCGGTCTCGTAGACGTAGCGGGCGATCGGGGTGGAGCCGACGAAGCTGACGGACTTGACGTCCGGGTGCTCCAGCAGGCGGTCGACGGCCACCTTGTCGCCGTGCACGACGTTGAAGACGCCGTCCGGCAGGCCGGCCTCCTTCCACAGCTCGGCGAGGAAGTTGGCGGCGGACGGGTCCTTCTCCGAGGGCTTCACCACGACGGTGTTGCCGGCCGCGATGGCGATCGGGAAGAACCACATCGGCACCATGGCCGGGAAGTTGAACGGCGAGATGATCGCGACCGGGCCGAGCGGCTGGCGGATCGAGTAGACGTCGACGCCGGTCGAGGCCTGCTCGGTGAACCCGCCCTTGACCAGCTGCGGGATGCCGCAGGCGTACTCCACGACCTCCAGGCCGCGGGCGATCTCGCCCAGCGCGTCGGAGTGCACCTTGCCGTGCTCCGCCACGATGATCGAGGCCAGCTCGTCGCGGCGGGCGTTCAGCAGCTCGCGGAAGGCGAAGAGCACCGTCGTCCGCTTCGCGATCGAGGCGGTGCGCCATTCGGTGAAGGCCGCGGCGGCGGCGGCCACCGCCTGGTCGACCTCGGCGATCTCGGCGAAGTCGACCTGTCCGGCGACCTGGCCGGTGGCCGGGTCGAAGATCTCACCGCGACGGGGGGCCGCACCGGCGGTGGCGACCGGCTTGCCGCCGATCCAGTGAATGATGTGCTTGCTCAAGGTCCGTCTGCCTCCGAAGTCCCGGGCGGCGTCCTGCCACCGGTCCGGTCTGGCGCCGCCGCGGGTGGGCCGGGCGACGGAAATCACGGGGCTACCGCGCTCGTCTCCCAGTCTGGTGGGCGCTCCGGCCCGGCTCAACGAACAGGCTGACGGGGATCGTGGATTCAGCCTTACAGGTCGTCCGGTCGCTCGGCCGAACGAGTGGACGGCGGCGGGACCTCAGGACTCCCCGTCTTCCGGCTCCTCCAGGTACGGGTCGTGCAGCCCGTCCGCCGCCTCCTGGGTCTCCAGCAGGTCCAGCCGCAGGTCCTGCGCCCAGGCCAGCGCCCATCGCTTGAGCTCGTCCACCTCCCTGGCCGGGACGCCCCGGGCGCGGAACCGCCCGTCCGCCGCCTCGGCGAGCGTCTCCAGCCGTTCGGCGAGCGCCGTGGGCTGGAAGTCCGGGTCCAACTCCCCCGCCAACGCGAGCAGTTCACCCTCCCGGTAGCAGCGGGTGAGGGCGTGCACGTCGATCAGGTCGCGCGGCATGCCCCGGTCCACGAGCAGCACGGTGGTCAGCGCGGCCGCGTCCTCCAGGGCGACGACCGGCAGCACCAGCGGCGGCTCGTCCGGTCCGGGCACACCGAAGTCGAGGCGGACCGGGCGGTGGCCCAGTGGTTCCTTGCGCAGCTCCACCGAGTGCGACCGTCCGCCGAGCGCCAGCCGGACGGTGAGCTGCTCCAGCCGCGGCGTGCCCGGCCGGTCGACGGCCCCGCCGCCCGCCGCCCGGTACGCCTCACCCAGCGCGGCGGCCGCCTCCGGCAGGTCGGCGCCGCCGGTCGCCAGGGTCAGCCCGTCCTGCGGGCAGGCCGCGACACCGTGGGCGCGCAGCGCGTGCCCACCGGCCAGGGCGAGGCCGTACCGGTCGCAGACGGGTGCGACCGCCGCGGCCAGGCGCAGCTGGGCGGCGCCCGGGCGGAGGGGCGCGTCGACGGCGTGCGGGGCGGTGGTCACGCCTCCAGTCTGACGCGGCCGCCCACTCCGCGCGCCGCCACCGGCTCGCGCCCCGGGGTTCCCCCACGCGCCGCCACCGTCGAGCGCCCAGGGATGCCCCCGGACGCCCCGCGGCTCACCAGCCGCCGAGCCTCGCCGCCGCCTCGTGCAGGGCGAGCTCCAGCAGCACCGGGTCGTTGAGCCTCCCGGAGCCGTCGGGCGGGACCAGCCAGCGCACGCCCGGGCTGCTTCGCTCGGGGTGCGGGACGACGATCCAGGTGCCCTCCCCGGCGCCGCGCACGCCGGTGCCGATCCAGTGGGCCGCGGTGCCGACGGGCACCAGGAAGCTGAGGTGTTCACCCCCGAAGTCGGTGAGGACCGGGCCGCGGGTGCGCGGGTCCAGGACCTCCAGGGCCGGGCGGCCGAGCCGCCCGGGGACGGAGAGGACGTCCCAGCGCCGGCCGGCCGGCAGCAGCACCAGGCCGAGCCCGGTGCGCTCCCACTGCTCCCGGAAGGATTCCGGGTCCGGTGCCAGCTGGGCGAGCCAGTGCAGTCCGGTGGTCTCCAAGTCGTGTCCCCGCTTCTCGCCGTTCCTACTGTTCGGAGACGGCGGGAGCAACGAGACCCGCCGTCACCAGGGAGAGGCGGACGGCGGGTCCCGATTACACGACTGGGGGCACCCGACTGCGGGTGCGGGCGCTTCAGCTGTCGAAGCCCAGACCCATCCGGTCGAGGGTGCGCAGCCAGAGGTTGCGGTGGCCGCCGTTGCGGTCCGCCCGCTCCAGCGACCGGGTGGTGATCTCGATCCCGGCCCAGCGCACCGGCTCGGGCGGGAACGGCAGCGGCTTGCTGCGCACCATGTCCAGCGAGGTGCGCTCGGTGCGCTCGCCGGCGAGCAGGTCGAGCATCACCTCGGCGCCGAAGCGGGTCGCGCCGACGCCGAGTCCGGTGTAGCCGACCGCGTACGCGACCTTGCCCCGGTAGCCGGTGTCGAAGAACGCCGAGAACCGGCTGCAGGTGTCGATCGCGCCGCCCCAGGCGTTGGTGAAGCGCAGGCCCTCCAGCTGCGGGAAGCAGCGGAAGAAGTGGTTGGCCAGGGTGCGGAAGGTCTCCGGTCGCTGGTCGTACTCGTGCCGGACGTGGCCGCCGAAGTGGTAGACCGCGTCGTAGCCGCCCCAGAGGATCCGGTTGTCGGCGGAGAGCCGGAAGTAGTGGAACTTGTTGGCGCTGTCGCCGAGGCCCTGCCGCCCGCGCCAGCCGATCGAGGCGAGTTGCTCGTCGCTGAGCGGCTCGGTCATCAGCGCGTAGTCGTACACCGGGACGACGTACGGGCGGACCCGCTTGAGCAGCGACGGGAAGACGTTGGTGCCGAGCGCGACCTTGCGGGCGAAGACCCGGCCGTACGGGGTGCGGACGGCCATGCCGCTGCCGTGCTCCCGCAGGTCGGTGGCCCGGGTGTGCTCGAAGATCCGCACGCCCTGGCCGAGGCAGGCGTCCTTGAGGCCCCAGGCGAGCTTGGCGGGGTGGACCATCGCCACGCCCTCCTTGTCCCAGAGCCCGCCGAGGAAGGTCGGCGAGTTCACCTCGGCGCGCACCTGGTCGGCGTCCAGGACGGTGATGTCGAGGCCGTACCGGGCGACCGCCTCGGCGACCTCGTGGAGCTCCTCGACCTGGTGGGGCTGGGTGGCGACGTCGATCTCGCCGGTGCGCTCCCACTCGGCGTCGATGCCGTAGCGCTTGAGGGTGGCCTCGATGCCGTCGAGGTTGGCGGCACCGAGGCGTTCCAGCTGGGCCAGTTCGGACGGCCAGCGGTCCAGGCCGTTGCCGAAGCCGTGGGTGAGGCTGGCCGCGCAGAATCCGCCGTTGCGCCCGGACGCGGCCCACCCGACCTCGTTGCCCTCGACCAGCACGACGTCCAGCGAGGGGTCGCGCTCCTTGGCGATGAGGGCGGTCCACAGGCCGGAGTAGCCGCCACCGACGACCAGCAGGTCGCAGGTGGTGTCGCCGACCAGGGCGGGCAGCGCCGCCGGCCGGCCGGGATCCTCCAGCCAGAAGGGGGTGGGCCTGGCGTCACTGAGTGCGCGGGCGGAGTCCATGCATTATCAGCCACTTTCTACGGATAGGTGATGGTTGTACGTGCCACCGCTGTCGACCGTACGTCAGGCGGTGGCCTTCCGACGGTTGCCCAGCCACTGGCCGACGACGGTCAGCACGACGGCAGCGAGGAACATCGCGGTGCCGATGACGTTCACCTGCACCGGGATGCCGCGCTGCGAGGCGCCCCAGACGAACATCGGGAAGGTGACCGTGGTCGGCCCCGAGTTGAACTGGGTGATGATGAAGTCGTCGAAGGAGAGCGCGAAGCTGAGCAGCGCGCCCGCCGCGATGCCGGGCGCCGCCAGCGGCAGGGTGACCCTCAGGAAGGTCTGGGTGGGGGTCGCGTAGAGGTCCTGGGCGGCCTGTTCGAGCCTCGGGTCCATGCTCATCACGCGCGCCTTGACCGCCGTCACCACGAAGCTGAGGCAGAACATGATGTGCGCGATGAGGATGGTGGTGAAGCCGAACGGGATGCGCATGTTGAGGAAGAGCGTCCCGAGCGAGGCGGCCATGACCACCTCGGGCATGGCCATCGGCAGGAAGATCATCGCGGTGGTGGCCGAGCGGCCGCGGAAGCGGTAGCGGGCCAGCGCGAAGGCGACCATGGTGCCGAGCACGGTGGCGCCGATGGTGGCGAGCACCGCGATCTGCAGGCTGAGCGAGAGCGACTGGCACATGTCGGCGACGCCGCAGGGGTTGGTCCAGGCGTCGGTGGAGAACTCGTTCCACTCGTAGTTGAACTTGCCCACCGGCTTGTTGAACGAGAAGGCCAGCACGACCAGGTTGGGCAGCACCAGGTAGGCGAGGGCCAGCAGGCCGGCCAGCACCACCAGGTGGGCGCGGATCCACTTGAACATCCGGGACATCAGACCAGATCCTCCGTCCCGGCCTTGCGCATGTAGACCGTCACCATGCCCAGGATCAGGGCCATCAGGATGAAGCTCAGCGCGGCCGCCGTGGGGTAGTCGAGCACGTTCAGGAACTGCTTCTGGATGCCGTTGCCGACCATCTGCTCGCTCGGCGAGCCCAGCAGCTGGGCGTTGATGTAGTCGCCGGAGGCCGGGATGAAGGTCAGCAGGGTGCCCGCGACCACGCCCGGCAGCGAGATCGGGAAGGTGACCTTGCGGAAGGTGGTGAACGGCCGGGCGTAGAGGTCCCCGGCCGCCTCGTGCAGTCGCGGGTCGATCCGCTCCAGCGAGGTGTACAGCGGAAGGATCATGAACGGCAGGAAGTTGTAGGTGAGGCCGCAGACCACCGCGAGCGGCGTGGCCAGCACCCGGTCGCCGTCGGTGAGGCCGAGCAGGTTGGTGACGTCCAGGACGTGCAGCGCGTTCAGCGCGCCGACCACCGGGCCGCCGTCGGACAGGATGGTCTTCCAGGCCAGGGTGCGGATCAGGAAGCTGGTGAAGAACGGCGCGATGACCAGGATCAGGATGACGTTGCGCCAGCGCTTGCTCGCCTTGAAGGCGATCGTGTACGCGAGCGGGTAGCCGACGACCAGGCAGAGCACGGTGGCGACGGCCGCGTAGGAGAACGAGCGCAGGAAGTGCCACTTGTACTCGACCAGGGCGTCCCAGTAGGTCGAGAAGTGCCAGGTGACCTTGAAGCCCTCTTCGAGCGAGCCGGTCTGCAGCGAGGTCGAGCCCTGGTAGAGCATCGGGACGGCGAAGAAGATCAACAGCCAGGCGATGCCGGGCAGCAGCAGCCAGTACGGGGTGAGCTTGCGCCTGGGCTTCGCCCCCGGTTCCGTGCGGGGGCCGCCGTCGGGGGGTATCGCCTGGGGCGGCGCGGCCGGGGCGGTGGCGGTCATGCGGCCTCCTCCGCGGTGCCCGCGTCGATCGCCTGAGCGGCGTCCAGGGCGAAGGAGTGGGCCGGGTTCCAGTGCAGTCGGACGGCGGCGCCGGGGACGATCCGGGCGTCGCGCTCCATGTTCTGCTCGAAGACGGTGACCTCCTGGCCGCCGTCGGTGCGCACCACGTACTGGGTGGAGACGCCGATGAAGCTGGAGTCGAGCACGGTGCCGGTCAGCCGGTTGCGGCCGTCGGCGACCTGCTCCGAGGCGTGGGTGATGGTGATCTTCTCCGGGCGCACGCCCAGGTGGACGCGCTTGGCGTCGGTGGCGCAGCGCGCCTTCGGCACCGTGAGGCGGGCGCCGGCCGCGCTGAGCAGCAGGTCTCCGCCGTCTGCGCCGGTGACCTCGGCGGGCAGCAGGTTGGACTGGCCGAGGAAGTTGGCCACGAAGGTGGTGGCGGGGTTCTCGTACAGCTCGGCGGGGGCGCCCAGCTGCTCGACCCGGCCGCCGTTCATCACCGCGATGGTGTCGGCCATGGTCATGGCCTCCTCCTGGTCGTGGGTGACGTGCACGAAGGTGATGCCGACCTCGGTCTGGATCCGCTTGAGCTCCAGCTGCATCTGGCGGCGGAGCTTGAGGTCGAGCGCGCCGAGCGGCTCGTCCAGGAGCAGCACCTGGGGGTGGTTGATCAGCGCGCGGGCGACCGCGACGCGCTGCTGCTGGCCGCCGGAGAGCTGGTGCGGCTTGCGCCGGGCGTACTGGCCGAGTTCGACCAGCTCCAGCATCTCGTCGACCTGCTTCTTGACGTCCTTCCGGCCGCGCCGGCGCAGGCCGAAGGCGACGTTCTCGAAGATGTCCAGGTGCGGGAAGAGCGCGTAGCTCTGGAAGACGGTGTTCACCGGCCGCTTGTACGGGGGCAGGGCGGTGACGTCCTGGCCGCCGATCAGGACGGTGCCGGTGGTGGGCTCCTCCAGGCCGGCGATCATGCGCAGGGTGGTGGTCTTGCCGCAGCCGGAGGCGCCGAGCAGGGCGAAGAAGGAGCCCTGCGGGACGGTCAGGTCGAGCGGGTGGACGGCGGTGAAGGAGCCGTAGGTCTTGCCGATGCCGGTGAGCCGGACGTCGCCGCCGGCGGCCGCGTCGCGCTGCTGGTCTGTCATGGGGTGGTGTCTTCCTGGGTTTCTCTGCCGGGAGTCGGGGGTCAGGCGCCGATGAGCTTGGAGAACTTCTGCTCGAAGTCGCTCTCCTCGCTCTCGGAGAGCGTGCGGAACACGTGGGCCTTGACCGCCATCTCGGGGGTGGGTACGACCAGCGGGTTGGCCGCGGTCTCCGGGGCGATGCCGGCGAGCTCGTCCTTCATCCCGGTGACGGCGGAGACGAAGCCGATGCCCGCGACCAGCTGCGCCGCGATCTTCGGCTGATAGTAGAAGTCGATCAGCTTTTCCGCGTTCGTCTTGTGCCGGGCCTTGGCCGGGACCAGCATGTTGTCGGTCGAGGCGATGTAGCCCTTCTCCGGGATGACGAACTCGATGTCCGGGTTGTCGGCCCGCAGTTGGATCAGGTCGCCGCCCCAGGCGATGCAGGCCGCGATGTCGCCGGCCGACAGCTCCTGGCCGTAGTCGTTGCCGGTGAACCGGCGGATCTGCTTGCTGTCGACGGCCTTCTGCAGCCGGGCGACCGCGCCGTCGTAGTCGTCGGCGGTGAACTTCGCGCTGTCCTTGCCCTGGTCCAGCAGGACCATCCCGATGCTGTCGCGCATCTCGGAGAGGAAGGTGACCCGGCCCTTGAGGTCGGGGTCGTCCAGCAACTGGGAGACGCTGGTGACCGGCTTCCCCTTGGTCGCCTTCCGGTTGTACGCGACGACGGTCTGGATGCCGGCCCACGGGTAGGAGTAGAGCCGACCCGGGTCCCAGTCGGGGGCGCGGAAGCGCGCGTCGATGTTGGTGATCGCGGTGGTGACGTTCGCCGGGTCGAGCTTCTGCGCCCAGCCCAGCCGGATCAGCCGGGCGGCCATCCAGTCGGTGAGCACCATCAGGTCGCGGCCGGTGTCCTGGCCGGAGGCGAGCTGCGGCTTGACCTTCCCGAAGAACTCGACGTTGTCGTTGACGTCCTCGTTGTACTTGACCCTGATGCCGGTGGCCTCGGTGAAGGCGTCCAGGGTGCCGTGCTTCTCCTTGTCCTTCTCGTCCGTGTCGATGTACAGCGGCCAGTTGGAGAAGTCGACCTCCTTCTGCGTCTCGGAGAGGTCCTTGGCGGCGTTCGCGGTCGAGTCGCCGGTCGCCCGCGGGGCCGCCGGGATGCCGCAGGCGGCCAGGGTGCCCGCTCCGGCGGTCAGCGCGGCGGCGCGCAGCAGGGTGCGGCGGCCGAGCGCGGCCCGGCCGCTGGTCAGGCTGCGTTCCCAGGCCCTTCGGACCGGTTCGGGCAGACCGTCGGTGAGCTCGTTGAACGCCATGGAACGGGCCTCCTGGGGGAGATGGGGTGTGGGGGCACCCGCTTGGGCCGGGGGTTATCTGTCTCCGAAGACGGTGCGGTGCCAGTCCTTGCGGGCCACCGCGGTGGTGTCGAACATGACGTGCTTGACCTGGGTGTACTCGTCCAGCGAGTACTGGGACATGTCCTTGCCGTAGCCGGACGCCTTGTAGCCGCCGTGCGGCATCTCGCTGATGATCGGGATGTGGTCGTTGACCCAGACGCAGCCGGCCGCGATCTCCCGGGTGGCGCGCAGCGAGCGGTGCACGTTGCTCGTCCAGGCGGAGGCGGCCAGGCCGTACGGGGTGTCGTTGGCCAGCCGCAGACCCTCGTCGTCGCCGTCGAAGGGCAGCACGACCAGCACCGGGCCGAAGATCTCGCCCTGCACGACCTCGCTGTCCTGGGCCGCGCCGGTGATCAGGGTGGGCAGGTGGTACGCGCCGCGGGTGAGGTCGGTGCCGTCGTGGCCCTTCTCCGCGGGCCGACCGCCGGTGACCACGGTGGCGTACGAGCGGGCGCGCTCCACGAAGCCGGCCACCCGGTCCCGGTGGGCGTACGAGACCAGCGGGCCGAGGTCGGTGTGCGGGTTCAGCGGGTCGCCGACCCGGATCGCGGCGTACAGCTCGGCGACCCCGGCCACGAAGGCGTCGTACAGCGGGCGCTGGACGTAGGCGCGGGTGGCGGCGGTGCAGTCCTGGCCGCCGTTGATCAGCGAGGCGGCGACCGCTCCGTGCACGGCGGCGTCCAGGTCGGCGTCGTCGAAGACCACGAACGGGGCCTTGCCGCCGAGTTCCAGGTGGGTGCGCTTGACGCTCGCGGTGGCGATCTCGGCGACCCGCCTGCCGACGCCGGTGGAGCCGGTGAAGGAGACCATCGCGACGTCCGGGTGCCCGACCAGGTGCTCGCCGGCGGTGCGCCCGGCGCCGGTGACCACGTTGACCACGCCGTCCGGGATGCCCGCGGCGGTGCAGGCCCGGGCGAACATCAACGAGGTCAGCGGGGTCAGCTCGGCCGGCTTGAGCACGATGGTGTTGCCCGCGGCGATCGCCGGGAGGATCTTCCAGGCGGCCATCTGCAGCGGGTAGTTCCACGGCGAGATCGAGCCGACCACGCCGACCGCCTCGCGCCGCACGTACGAGGTGTGGTCGCCGGAGTACTCACCGGCCGCCTTGCCCTCCAGGTTGCGGGCGGCGCCGGCGAAGAAGGCGGCGTTGTCGATCGTGCCGGGCACGTCGAACTCGGTGGCCAGCTTGACCGGCTTGCCGGTCTGCGCCGTCTCCACCCGGGCCAGGTCGTCGGCCGCCCCCGCCAGGACGGCGGCCAGCCTGGTGAGCGCCTCGGACCGCGCGCCGGGGGTGGCCGAGGACCAGCCGGGCAGGGCGGCCTTCGCGGCGGCGACGGCGGTGTCCACGTCCTCGGTGGTGGCCAGCGCGACCTGCTCGACCACGCTGCCGTCGGCGGGGTTGACGACCTGGAAGGGTTCCCCGCTCCCCCGGGTCTGGCGGCCCGCAATGTACTGCGCGCCCGGGCCGAAGTCGGTCAGGTCCATCTGGTTCCTCCAAGTGCCGTGGTTCGACCGCTGCGGGGTCACGCGTCCGCGCTGGGGGTCTGCGGTCCCGCTGACCTTGCCTGCTGGGAGGTTGACGTGACAAGGGTCACTTCGACAACCTCGGCGCGAAGGGCCTTACAGGGTGCAAGGGTGCAGCCAGGGCGACAGGTCGTCTGGGGGATGGATGATTTACCTGACACCCTGATCACCCGGAGCCCCCGCTCCGGTCCCCACACGGCCTCCGGAGGCCCGCGATGCTCCCCACCGTCGCCCGAATCCTCGACCTGGACGTGATGCGGCGCGGCCTGCCCCAGGTGGTGGCCGGCGCCGACCACCTGGAACGGCCGGTCCGCTGGGTCCACGTCAGCGAGCTGCCCGACGTCGCCGGGATGCTCCGCGGTGGCGAGCTGGTGCTGACCACCGGCATCGCCCTGCCGGAGGACCGCGAGGGCCTGGCCCGCTACGTCCGCGAGCTGGACGAGGTCGGGGTGGCCGGCCTGGTCGTCGAGTTCGGGCGGCGCTACTTCGACTCGCTCCCCCGCGCCCTGGTCAACGCCGCCGAGCAGCGCGGGCTGCCGCTGGTCACGCTCCGCCGCGAACTGCGCTTCGTCGCCGTCACCGAGGCCGTGCACGCCCTGGTGGTCAACGCCCAGCTGGAGCAGCTGAGGGTCTCCGAGTCGGTCCACCAGGTCTTCAACGAGCTGGTGGTGGAGGGAGCCGAGCCGCCCGAGGTGATCCGCCAGGTGGCCCGGATGGCCGGCGCCCCGGTCGTCCTGGAGAACCTGGCCCACCAGGTGCTCGCCCACGACGCCGCCGGACGCCCCGAGGCCGAGGTGCTGGAGGACTGGGAGCGCCGCTCGCGCGGGGTGCGCCCGGCCGGGCGCACCGGCCACGACCCGCGCAGCGGCTGGCTGGTCACCACCGTCGGCGCCCGCGGCCAGGACTGGGGCCGCCTGGTGCTGGTGCAGGAGCCCGGCCCGCTGCCCGGGGGCGAGCCCCACCCCCACACCATGCTGCTGGAGCGCGGCGCCTCCGCGCTGGCGCTCAACCGGCTGGTGGTGCGCGACCGGGAGAGCCTGGAGCGGCAGACCCACCGCACCCTGCTGTCCGGCATCCTCACCCACGCGCTGACCGTCTCCGAGGCGGCCCTGCGCGCCCAGGCCCTCGGCGTCCCGCTGGAGGGCCGCCGGTTGGTCGGCGTGGTGCTGAGACAGCGGCGCGGGCCGATCCCGGCCGCGCTGGAGGCCCAGGCCCGGCTGCGCGACTTCACCGAGCTGGCCGCCGGCGCGGTCCGGGCCTGCCGGCTGACCGCGCTGGTCGGCGCGCTCGACGACGAGGCCGTGGGCCTGCTGATCGCCCTCGGCACCCAGCAGGACGAGCACGCCGCGCTGGACTCCCTCTCGGCCACGCTGCGCCGGATGTCGGCCGAGGCCGGACGGGAGGGCGGCGACCCGGCCGGCCCGGTGGTCGCGGTCGGCTCCTCGGTCGGCTCGGTGCGTGACGCCCGGCGCACCCTGCTGGAGGCCACCCAGGTCGCCGACGCCGCCCTGCACGACGCGCCCGGCGGCCGCAGCTCCTCCTACTACCGCCTGCCGGACGTCCGGCTGCGCGGCCTGCTCCACCTGCTGCGCGACGACGCCCGGCTGCAGACGTACGTGGAACGGGAGTTGGGCCCGCTGCTGGCCCACGACGCGGAGCACAACGGCCAGTTGGTGCAGATGCTGCGGATCTACCTGGAGCAGGGCCGGAACAAGTCCGCCGCGGCGGACGCCGCGCACCTGTCCCGGCCGTCCTTCTACGACCGGCTGCACAAGGTCGAGCGGATCCTCGGCGTGGACCTCGACCAGGTGGAGTCCTGCCTCTCCCTGCACGTGGCCCTGCTCGCGCTGGACGCGGTGCGCCGGTAGGACGGATCACACCCCGGTGATGCGGCCCCAGACCTTGTGCAGCTCGGGCCGCTCGGCCGAGGCGACGTCGCGCATGGTGTGCAGCCGGGCGCGCATCTCCTCGGTCGGGAAGACCAGCGGGTTCTCGGCGAGTTCGGCCTTCTCCTTGTCGCCGCTGTCCGCCAGCACCTCGCGGGCGGCCGGCACCGGGCAGATGTACTGGACGAACGCGGCGAGTTCGGCCGCCACCTCGGGCTGGTAGTAGTAGTCGATCAGCAGCTCGGCGTTGCGCTTGTGGGCGGCCCGGTTGGGGATCATCAGGCTCTCCGCCCACAGCTCGCCGCCCTCCTCCGGCACCACGAACTCGATGTCCGGGTTCTCGGCGGTGAGCTGGACGGCGTCGCCCGAGTACGCCTGGCAGGCGAGCGCCGCGCCGGAGGCGAGGTCGCTGGTGTAGTCGTTGCCGGTGAAGCGCCGGACGTGGCCGCTGTCGACCGCCTTCTGCACCAGGTCCATCGCCCTGCGCGCGTCGTCGTCGCTGAACTTCGCGATGTCCGCGCCCTGGGAGAGCATCAGCAGCCCGAGCGCCTCGTCCAGCCCGGCGAACAGCGTGACCCGGCCCTTGAGGTCGGGCGCCCACAGGTCGGCGGTGGACCTGATCTCGCGGCCGAGCGCCTTGCGGTTGTAGGCGATGCCGGTGATCCCGGACTGCCACGGCACGCTGCGCCTGCGCCCGGGGTCGAAGGCCGGGTCGGCGAGCTGCGGGTCCAGGTTGGCCGTGACGTTGGGCAGGTTGCCCCGGTCCATGGCCTGCACCCAGCCCAGCGAGACGTACCGTCCGGCCATCCAGTCGCTGATCACCATCAGGTCCCGGCCGGGGGCGGCGCCCTGGGTGAGCACCGGGCTGATCTTGCCGAAGAACTCGTCGTTGTCGTTGATGTCCTCGGTGTAGGTGACCTCGATCCCGGACTTCTCACTGAACGCGTCCAGGGTCGGGCGGCCGCCCGCGTCGTCGGTGTCGATGTACTGCGTCCAGTTGGAGAAGGCGAGCCGCTTGTCGCTCTCCGAGCGGTCGGGGGCCGAGCGGCGGTCCTCGGCCACGTACGCGGACGGGATGCCGCAGCCGGTCAGCGTGCCGGCGCCGAGCAGCGCGGCGCCGCCGAGCACGGAACGCCGGCGGACGGCACGGGAGTCGACGGGACGGCGGGTCAGGGTGGTGCGGCTGGGCATGAGCGGCCTTCCGGAGCGTGGGACGGCCCCGGGCACGCGCGTGCTCGGGGCCGTCCTGGTAGGTACGTCTGGTACGTCTGGGTACGTCAGACAGTGTGCGCGTCGGTGAGCGACAGCACCTCGTCCAGGACCGCGAGGCCGGTCTTGGCCTCCTCCTCGGTGACGGTGCACGGCGGGACGACGTGGAAGCGGTTCATGTTGACGAACGGCCAGAGCCCGCGCTGCTTGCAGGCGGCGGCCAGCTCGGCCATCGGCGCGTTGTCGGCGCCGGCCGCGTTGTAGGGCACCAGCGGCTCACGGGTCTCCCGGTCCTTCACCAGGTCGAGCGCCCAGAACACGCCGAGGCCGCGGACCTCGCCGACCGACGGGTGCCGCTCGGCCAGCTCGCGCAGGCCGGGGCCGAGGACCGTCTCGCCGATGTGCCTGGCGTTCTCGACGATGCCCTCCTCCGCCATGGTGGTGATGGTCGCCACCGCGGAGGCGCAGGCCAGCGGGTGGCCGGAGTAGGTGAGCCCGCCGGGGAAGGCCCGCTCGGCGAAGGTGGCCGCGATCTCGGCGCTGATCGCCACGCCGCCCAGCGGCACGTAGCCCGAGTTGACACCCTTGGCGAAGGTGAGCAGGTCCGGGGTGACGCCCCAGTGGTCGGCGGCGAACCACTCGCCGGTGCGGCCGAAGCCGGCCATCACCTCGTCCAGGATGAACACGATCCCGTAGCGGTCGCAGATCTCCCGCACCCCGGCCAGGTAACCCGCCGGCGGGACCAGGATGCCCGCGGTGCCGACCACCGTCTCCAGGATGACCGCCGCGACGGTGCCGGGCCCCTCGAACGCGATCACCTGCTCCAGGTGCTCCAGCGCGCGCTCGCACTCCTGCACCTCGTTCTCGGCGTGGAAGTTGGAGCGGTAGGGGTACGGCCCCCAGAAGTGCACCACCCCGGAGACGCCGCTCTCGTTGGGCCAGCGCCGCGGGTCGCCGGTCAGGGCGATCGCGTTGGCGGTGGCGCCGTGGTACGAGCGGTAGGTGGACAGCACCTTCTGCCGGCCGGTGTGCAGCCGGGCCAGCCGGATGGCGTTCTCGTTGGCCTCGGCACCGCCGTTGGTGAAGAAGATCTTGTCCAGGTCGCCGGGGGTGCGCTCGGCGATCAGCCGGGCGGCCTCGCTGCGCGACTCGACCGCGAAGCCGGGGGCGATGGTGCAGAGCTTCGCCGCCTGCTCCTGGATCGCGGCGACCACCTTGGGGTGCTGGTGGCCGATGTTGGTGTTGACCAGCTGCGAGGAGAAGTCGAGGTAGCGGTTGCCGTCGTAGTCCCAGAAGTACGAGCCCTCGGCGCCGGCCACCGCGAGGGGGTCGATCAGCGCCTGGGCGGACCACGAGTGGAAGACGTGCGCGCGGTCGGCGGCCTTGACGGCCTGGCCGGCGGCTGAGTCAGCGGTGGGGATGCTCATGCCGGTAAGGCTAGGGCGGCCCGTCCCCGAAGGGCAGTTCCATCGTGTCAGCCGGTCGCGCCAACCGTCGACAGGATGCAAAGGCGGTGGGCCCGGGTCGAGATGACCCGGGCCCACCGTCACATCAGCTGACCTTTCGGAGCGATCAGATCGCGGTCATGACGTGCTTCACGCGGGTGTAGTCCTCGAAGCCGTACGCCGACAGGTCCTTGCCGTAGCCGGACTTCTTGAAGCCACCGTGCGGCATCTCGGCGACCAGCGGGATGTGGGTGTTGATCCAGACGCAGCCGAAGTCCAGGCGGCGCGACATCCGCATGGCGCGGGCGTGGTCCTTGGTCCACACCGAGGAGGCCAGCGCGTACTCGACGCCGTTGGCGTACGCGACGGCCTGGTCCTCGTCGGTGAACTTCTGCACGGTGATGACCGGGCCGAAGACCTCGTTCTGGATGATCTCGTCGTCCTGGTTCAGACCGGAGACGACGGTCGGGGCGTAGAAGTAGCCCTGGTCACCGACCCGGTGGCCACCGGCCTCGACCTTGGCGTGGGCGGGCAGCCGCTCGATGAAGCCGGAGACCTGCTTCAGCTGGTTGGCGTTGTTCAGCGGGCCGTACAGCACGTCCTCGTCGTCCACGCCGCCGGTCTTGGTCTCGGCCGCGGCCTTGGCCAGCGCCTCGACGAAGGCGTCGTGGATCGACTCGTGCACCAGCACGCGGGTGGCGGCGGTGCAGTCCTGGCCGGCGTTGAAGTAGCCCGCCACCGAGATGCCCTCGACGGCCTCGGCGATGTCGGCGTCCTCGAAGACCACGACCGGGGCCTTGCCGCCCAGCTCCAGGTGGACGCGCTTGACGTCCTTGGAGGCGGACTCGGCGACCGAGATGCCGGCGCGCACCGAACCGGTGATGGAGGCCATCGCCGGGGTCCTGTGCTCGACCATCAGCTTGCCGGTCTCGCGGTCACCGCAGATGACGTTGAAGACGCCGGCCGGCAGCTCCAGCTCCTTGAGCACGCCGCCGATGATCTCGGCGAGCAGCACGGTGGAGGCCGGGGTGGTGTCGGAGGGCTTCAGCACGACGGTGTTGCCCGCGGCGATGGCCGGGGCGAACTTCCAGACGGCCATCATCATCGGGTAGTTCCACGGCGCGACCTGGGCACAGACGCCGACCGGCTCGCGGCGGATGATCGAGGTCATCCCGTCCATGTACTCGCCCGCGGCCTTGCCCTCCAGCATGCGGGCGGCACCGGCGAAGAACCGGATCTGGTCCACCATCGGGCCGATCTCCTCGGAGAGGGTCAGCGCGCGGGGCTTGCCGGTGTTGCGCACCTCGGTGTCGACGATCTCGTCGGCCCGGGCCTCGACCGCGTCGGCGATCTTCAGCAGCAGCTTCTGCCGGGTGCTCGGGGTGGCGTCGCGCCAGATCGGGAAGGCGGCGTCGGCGGAGGCCATGGCCGCGTCGACGTCGGCGGCACCGGACAGCGGCGACGTCGCGTACACCTCGCCGGTGGTCGGGTCGACGATGTCGAGCGTGCGGCCGTCGGCCGCGTCGACGAACTCACCGTTGATGTAGTTGCGCAGCGTGCGAAGGTCGCTCACGGATCTCTCCTCGGTCTGGGCCTGCGGCGTTGCAGATTCCGGCGCAATGGTACGTCGGCGGATCCGGCGTACGAAGGGTCCCGAGTGGCCGTGCCAGGAGCGGCGCGGTCCACTGGGTGGCGGTACGTGCGCCGGCCCTCGGGTCGCGCGCGTACCGTGCCAGCGTAGCCGCACGACTGCCGGTATCGACAGACCGAGTGCGCTTCAGCGATGAAATCCGCACACGTTTTCCAAGATCACGACGAAATCAGCAGCTTCCACGCTTGCGAACACGCGGGCGATCAGGCACAGTGGCCGCGTGGCCAACCGCGACCGGAACGCCAGCGTTCCCCTCGACGCCGCCTCCAAGGCGATCATCGAGCAGCTCCAGGAGGACGGGCGCCGCCCGTACGCCGCCATCGGCAAGGCCGTCGGCCTGTCCGAGGCTGCTGTGCGGCAGCGCGTCCAGAAGCTGCTCGACCAGGGCGTGATGCAGATCGTCGCCGTCACGGACCCGCTCACCGTCGGCTTCACCCGCCAGGCGATGGTCGGCATCCGGGTCGAGGGTGACATCGAGCCCGTCGCCGACGCGTTGGCCGCCCTCGACGAGGTCGACTACGTCGTCTGCACCGCAGGCTCGTTCGACCTCCTGGCCGAACTGGTCTGCGAGGACGACGAGCACCTGCTCGAACTGATCAACAAGCGCATCCGCGCCCTTCCCGGCGTGCGGAGCACCGAGAGCTTCGTTTACCTGAAGCTCCGGAAACAGACCTACACCTGGGGCACCCGATGACAGCCGACCCGGCGCAGAAGGACCTTTCCAAGACCGCCTACGACCACCTGTGGATGCACTTCACCCGCATGTCGTCGTACGAGAACTCCCCCGTGCCGACGATCGTCAAGGGCGAGGGCACCTACGTCTGGGACGACAAGGGACGCAAGTACCTCGACGGCCTCGCCGGCCTGTTCGTCGTCCAGGCCGGCCACGGCCGTGAGGAGCTCGCCGAGGCCGCCGCCAAGCAGGCCAAGGAGCTCGCCTTCTTCCCGGTGTGGAGCTACGCCCACCCGAAGGCCGTCGAGCTGGCCGAGCGCCTGGCCAACTACGCCCCGGGCGACCTGAACAAGGTCTTCTTCTCCACCGGTGGCGGCGAGGCCGTCGAGACCGCCTGGAAGCTCGCCAAGCAGTACTTCAAGCTGACCGGCAAGCCGACCAAGTACAAGGTCATCTCGCGCGCCGTCGCCTACCACGGCACCCCGCAGGGCGCCCTGTCCATCACCGGCCTGCCGGGCCTGAAGGCCCCGTTCGAGCCGCTGGTGCCGGGCACCCACAAGGCCCCGAACACCAACATCTACCGCGCCCCGGCCTTCCTCGAGGGCCCCGACGGCACGGTCGACCCCGAGGCCTACGGCCGCTGGTGCGCCGACGAGATCGAGGTGGCCATCCTCAACGAGGGCGCCGAGACCGTCGCCGCCGTCTTCGTCGAGCCGGTGCAGAACGCCGGTGGCTGCTTCCCGCCGCCGCCCGGGTACTTCCAGCGCCTGCGCGAGATCTGCGACCGCCACGACGTGCTGCTGGTCTCGGACGAGGTCATCTGCGCCTTCGGCCGCCTGGGCACCATGTTCGGCGCCGACAAGTTTGGCTACCAGCCCGACATGATCACCTGCGCCAAGGGCATGACCTCGGGCTACTCCCCGATCGGCGCCACGATCATCTCGGACCGCCTCGCCGAGCCGTTCTACAAGGGCGACAACACCTTCCTGCATGGCTACACCTTCGGCGGCCACCCGGTCTCCTCCGCGGTGGCGCTGGCCAACCTCGACATCTTCGAGCGCGAGGGCCTGAACCAGCACGTGCTCGACAACGAGGCCGCGTTCCTGGGCACCCTGAACAAGCTGCGCGACCTGCCGATCGTCGGCGACGTCCGCGGCAACGGGTACTTCTACGGCATCGAGCTCGTGAAGGACAAGGTCACCAAGGAGTCGTTCAACGACGAAGAGGTCGAGCGCGTCCTCTACGGCTTCCTGTCGAAGGCCCTCTTCGACAACGGCCTGTACTGCCGCGCCGACGACCGTGGCGACCCGGTCATCCAGCTGGCCCCGCCGCTGATCTCCGACCAGTCGACCTTCGACGAGATCGAGCAGATCCTGCGGACCAGCCTCACCGACGCGTGGGCGAAGATCTGATCACCTGAGCCTTCTTCCCCACCCTCCGCCGAAGGGCGGCCCCGCTCCCCGCGAGGCCGCCCTTCGGCGTCTCCCCCGCCGGTGCAACATCACAGTCGTACGACCAAACATGCCTGAATGCGGGTGATATGCCCGTGATGGACCAGTGCGCCGCAACCGCGACACGCCCCGGTCGTTCTAATCTGACGACTGTCATATCCCTGCGGCCACCCAGGATGGATCCTCATGTCAGCGGCACCGCCTGACAACGACGTGCTGTGGGCCCGAGGGATCGTCAAGTCCCATGACGGCACCCCCGCCCTGCGCGGCATCTCGATCGGCGTCCGCGAGGGCGAGGTGCTCGCCGTCACCGGCCCGCGCGGCTCCGGCAAGAGCACCCTGCTCGGCTGCCTCTCCGCCCAACTCCCGGTCGACGAGGGCGAGGTCTGGTTCAACAGCGCCCCCGTGCACACCCTCCAGCGGGCCGGCCGCGAACGGCTGCGCCGCGACCGCTTCGGCTTCGTCGGCTCCGAGCCCCACCTGGTGCCCGAACTGACCGCCCGGGAGAACGTCGCCCTGCCGCTGCTGCTCGCCGGGGCCGGCAACAAGGCCGCCTACACCGCCGCCGACGAGTGGCTGGAGCGCCTCGACGTCGGCGACTGCGCCCGGCTGCGCCCCGAGCGGCTGATCCAGAGCCGCCGCCAACGGGTCGCCGTCGCCCGCGCCCTGGCCCCGCTGCCACCCGTCGTCTTCGCCGACGACCCGACCGCCCCGCTGCACCGCGAGGCCGCCGAGCAGGTCATGCGGATACTGACCAGCGCGGCCAGGTCCCACCAGCTCACCCTCGTCCTGGCCACCCACGACCCCGAGCTCGTCCGGTTCGCGGACCGCGCCGTCGCCCTGGTCGACGGACGGCTCACCGCCCCCGTCGCCCCCGTCCCCCGCGGCTCCGCCGCCCCCGGAGCCGCCGGAGCGCCCGCCGTCACGGCCACCCGCCGCTGACGACGCCGAGCCGCTGAAACCGAGCTGCCGAAGCCGAGCCGCTGAAAGAGTCGACGTGTTCTATCTCCGTCTGGCCCGGGGCTACCGGGTGCCCGACCTCGGCCGCTGGCTGCTCACCGCCCTGGCCGCCGCCGTGGTCGCCGCCTTCCTGCTGCGCTCCCTCGGCCGGGCGATGAGCGACCCGATCGACGGCGGCGACCCGCTGGCCCGGCTGCTGTGGTGCCTGCCCCCGCTCGCCGCCGTCGCCTGGTTCGCGGCCGTCGCCGCCCGCGCGGTGCCCGCCCGACGGCCCGAGCGGATCGCCGGCCTCACCGCCGCCGGGGCCGGCTCCCGCCGGATCCGGACGCTGATCGCCGGCGAGGTCGCGCTCGCCTGCACCCTCGGCAGCGTGCTCACCCTGCTGCTCTTCCTGGTGCTGCGCAACGACATCGCCGGCCCCGGGCTCGCCCTCGACCTCGGCATGGGCGTGCCGCTGCCGGCCGCCGCGCCGGTCGTCCTGCTCGCCCTGGTCCCGCTCACCGCCGGCACCGCCGCCGCCCTCGCGGTGCCCGTCACCGAGACCCTGCCCGGCGGCCGCACCCAGGCCCCGACCGGCTTCGGCGTCTGGCGGATCGCCCTGGCGACCGGGCTGGGCGTGATCGGCGCCGCGCTCGAACTCATCGCCCTGCGGCCCGGCGCCGCCGTCGACGGCCGCCCGATCCACCTGCCCGCCGGACTCGGCACCACCAGCACCGCCGCCCTCGGCGGCTGGGCGGCCAGCGCGCTCGGCCTCGCCCTGCTCACCGGTCCGCTGCTGGCCTGGACCGGGCGGCTGCTCGCGGTCGGACGGCCCACCCCGCTGCGGCTGCTGGCCGGGCGCGGCCTCACCGCCCAGGCCCGCCGGCTCGGTGCGCCGCTGGCCGTGCTCACCCTCGCCGTGGCGCTGGTGCTCACCACCATCCGCTACTGGATCGGCACGCCGGACAGCGCCGACGCGCTGCCCGCGGTCGAGGCCTGCCTGGTGCTCGGCTGCGCGGCCGCCGCGGTGGTCACCCGGCTCGCCGAGGTCCGCGCCGACCGCCGGGAGGTCACCGACGCGCTGCTGCGCCTCGGCACCTCGCCCCGGCTGCTGTTCGGCGCGGTCGCGCTGCGCACCCTCGCGGTGGGCAGCACCCTGCTGCTGACCGGCGGGGCGACCGCCGCGCTGGCGGCCGCCGGGCTCCGGTAGGGGCCCGCGCCGGTCGTTCCCGCGGAGCGGGGCTCAGCCCGCCGCGGCGAGCTGACCGCAGGCGCCATCGATCTCCTGGCCGCGGGTGTCGCGGACGGTCGTCGGCACGCCGTGCGACTGGAGCCGACGGACGAACTCGCGCTCGTCCTCGGGCCGGGAGGCCGTCCACTTGGAGCCGGGGGTCGGGTTCAGCGGGATCAGGTTGACGTGCACCCGACGGTTCTTGATCAGCCGGCCGAGCAGGTCGGCCCGCCACGCCTGGTCGTTGATGTCCTTGATCAGCGCGTACTCGATGGAGATCCGGCGGCCGGACTTCTCCGCGTAGTTCCACGCCGCGTCCAGCACCTCGGCGACCTTCCAGCGGGTGTTCACCGGCACCAGCTCGTCGCGCAGTTCGTCGTCCGGGGCGTGCAGCGACAGCGCCAGACGGCAGCTGAGGCCCTCGTCCGCGAACCGGTGCATCGCCGGGACGAGGCCGACGGTGGAGACCGTGATGCCGCGCTGGGACAGGCCGAAGCCGTCCGGCGCCGGGTCGGTCAGCCGGCGGATCGAGGCCAGCACCCGGTTGTAGTTGGCCAGCGGCTCGCCCATGCCCATGAAGACCACGTTGGACAGCCGCGCCTCGCCGCCGGGGATCTCCCCCGACTTGAGCGCGCGCATCCCGGCCGCGATCTGCTCGACGATCTCGGCGGTGGACAGGTTGCGGGTCAGCCCCGCCTGGCCGGTGGCGCAGAACGGGCAGTTCATGCCGCAGCCGGCCTGCGAGCTGATGCACATGGTGACCCGGTCCGGGTAGCGCATCAGCACGGACTCCACGAGCGTGCCGTCGAAGAGCTTCCAGAGCGTCTTGCGGGTGGCGTCGTCGTCGCAGGAGACGTGCCGGACCACCGACATCAGCTCGGGCAGCAGGCTCCCGGTCAGCTTCTCCCGGCTGGCGGCGGGGATGTCCGTCCAGCTCGCCGGGTCGTTCGACATCCGGCCGAAGTAGTGGTTGGAGAGCTGCTTGGCGCGGAACGGCTGCTCGCCCAGCTCGGCGACGGCCTCCTTGCGCTCGGCGGGGCTCAGGTCGGCGAGGTGTCGCGGGGGCTTGGCGCCGCGCGGCGCGACAAAGGTGAGTTCTCCGGGCTTAGGCATGGTTGTTCCAGTGTCGCAGACGCGCGAGGGCCCCGGACGCCAGGCGTCCGGGGCCCTGCTCGTACGTCTCGTACGGCTCGACGGCGCGGGTCAGCTGCCGACGAAGGCCGCCAGCAGCAGCCAGACCACCGGGGCGGTCGGCAGGAGCGAGTCCAGCCGGTCCATGATGCCGCCGTGGCCGGGCAGCAGCGTGCCCATGTCCTTGATCCCGAGGTCGCGCTTGATCATCGACTCGCCCAGGTCGCCCAGGGTCGCGGTGACCGCCGCGCAGCCGCCCAGGATCAGGCCCTGCCACCAGCTGCCGCCGTCGATGATCAGTTCCATCAGCAGCGCGCCCGCCAGCATCGACAGGGCGATGCCGCCGGCCAGGCCCTCGCGGGTCTTGCCCGGGCTGATCGTCGGGGCCAGCTTGGTCTTCCCGAACTTGTAGCCCACCGCGTAGGCGCCGGTGTCGCTGCAGATCGTCACGATCAGGAAGAGCACGATCCGCTGGGGGCCGTCGTCGGCCGCCAGCATCATCGCCACGAAGGTGGCCAGGAACGGCACGTAGAAGGCCGTGAACACACCTGCCGTTATGTCCCGCAGGTAGTCCTCCGGCGGCTCGGCCATCCGCCAGACCATCACCGCCAGCCCGGTCAGCGCGAGCGAGGCGGCGGCCCACTGGATGCCGGCCCAGTAGCCGGTGGCGACCATGGCGAGGCCACCCACGACCAGCGGGACCAGCGGCGCCTTGATCTGCTTGCGCTCGGCGAGCCGGCTGGTCAGCTCCCAGACGCCGACCGCGACCGCGGCCATCACGACGACCAGGAACAGCGCCTTCACCACGAACAGCGAGGCGACGATCACCGCACCGAGGCCGACGCCCACGCCTATGGCGGCCTGGAGGTTACGGCCGCCGCGCTGCTTGCGCGGCTGCGGCTGCGGGGCGGGCTGGGCGGCCACGGGTGTCTCCTGCCCTGGGTGGGACGACGGCACGTAGTGGGGCTGCCCGGCCGCCAGGTGGTTCGCCGGCGGCGCGGGATGCACCGGTGCCCCCGGGTGCGGCGGGGTGCCGTGACCGGGGGCGGGGATGGCGTCTCCGGATATCGCGCGCAGCACGACCGTCTCGGTCACGCCGGGCGGCGCCGGCTCGGACTGCTCGTCCCGGAACAGCGGGCCGCTCAGCCGGCCGGACTCCCCGGCCTGCCCCTCGCCGGGCTCGGCCGGTCCGCCGGGGGCGGGCCGACCGTGGGCCGCGGGCCTGCCGTGGGCGGCCGCCCGACCGGGGTCGGGCGGGCCGGGCTCGGCCGGTACGGGAGGCATGACCTGAGTCTCCTCCGCGTCGCCGCCCCAGTACACCGGAGGCTGCTGCGGCTGATCCGAACGGAGGCCCGGGGCCCCGTGGGCGGCACCCGGCGCACCCGGGGGCACGGCGTGGCCGCCCGGGTGGCCGGGGTGTCCCTGGACCGGCGGCGGCTGCACGCCGTACCCCGGCACCGGGTGGGCCGGGGTACGGGCGTCCTGCGGGTGCGGCGCCGGGCGGTAGGGCTGGAACTGCTGGTCGGACGGGCCCCAGTAGCCGGGGGCGTCAGGGGCGTCGTTCATCAGACCTCGAGCAGCTCGGCTTCCTTGTGCTTCAGCAGCTCGTCGATCTGGGCCACGTACTTGGCCGTCGTGTCGTCGAGCTCCTTCTCGGAACGGCGGCCGTCGTCCTCGCCGACCTCGCCGTCCTTCACCAGCTTGTCGATGGCGTCCTTGGCCTTGCGGCGCACCGAACGGATCGAGACCTTGGCGTCCTCGCCCTTGGTACGGGCGATCTTGATGAACTCCCGGCGGCGCTCCTCGGTCAGCTCGGGCAGCACCACGCGGATGATCGAGCCGTCGTTGGACGGGTTGACGCCCAGGTCGGAGTCGCGGATCGCCTGCTCGATGGCCTTCAGCGCGGTCTTGTCGAACGGCGAGACGACCGCCATCCGCGGCTCCGGCACCGAGAACGACGCCAGCTGGTTGATCGGGGTCTTGGCGCCGTAGTACTCCGCGACGATCTTGGCGAACATCGCCGGGTGCGCACGGCCGGTGCGGATGGCCGCGAAGTCGTCCTTGGCGTGCAGGACGGCCTTCTCCATCTTCTCCTCGGCCTCGAGGAGGGTCTCTTCGATCACTGTGGTCTCCCTGTCCGGTTCATCTGCTGTTGTTCCGACCGGTGTCGGCGCGCCGACCGTCACGGTGTCGGCGCCGACCGGTACGGCTGGTTGCTGCTCAGGCCCGGACAGAATCCTGGCTGATGAGTGTGCCGATCTTCTCACTCTTCACCGCGCGCGCGATATTGCCCTCCGCCAGCAGTTCGAAGACCAGCATCGGAAGGTTGTTGTCCTTGCACAGCGTGATCGCGGTGAGGTCGGCGACCTTGAGGTCGCGCGCGATGACCTCGGAGTACTCCAGCGCGTCGAACTTGACCGCGTCCGGGTTGGTCCGCGGGTCGGAGTCGTAGACGCCGTCCACGCCGTTCTTGCCCATCAGCAGGACGTCGGCGTGGATCTCCAGGGCGCGCTGGACGGCCGTGGTGTCGGTCGAGAAGTACGGCATGCCCATACCGGCGCCGAAGATCACCACACGGCCCTTCTCCAGGTGCCGGACGGCCCGCAGCGGCAGGTACGGCTCGGCGACCTGGCCCATGGTGATGGCGGTCTGGACCCGGGTCTCGATGCCCTCCTTGACCAGGAAGTCCTGCAGCGCGAGGCAGTTCATCACGGTGCCGAGCATGCCCATGTAGTCGGAGCGCGCCCGGTCCATGCCGCGGACCTGGAGCTCGGCACCCCGGAAGAAGTTGCCGCCGCCGATGACCACCGCGACCTCGGTACCGGCGCGGACGACCGTGGCGATCTCGCGGGCGATCGCGTGCACGACGTCCGGGTCGACGCCGAGCCCGCCGCCACCGGCGAAGGCTTCACCGGACAGCTTGAGCAGCACCCGGCGGCGCGAGCCGTCCCTGGGGTCCTGCGCGGTCTCCTGCGTCTCCTGCATGGACTTCTCCTTTTTGCACCTACTGGTCACAGGCGCGGGTGTGCGGATGCCCGGCCTGCGCGTACACGCGAGGAGGCCACTGCCGCGGGAACCGGTTCGGTGTCCTGCACGGCAATGGCCTCCTCGTCGTTCATGGTGCCGACGCGAGCCCGCCCGTTGGCGGTAGGCGCGGGGTGAGCCCGTTCGGCGTTCCTCCCGCCCCGGTCAGCGGGCGGGGGCGGTTCCCAGCCTAAGGGGGCCGGGGACCAGGTGGAACGTGGCTCAGGCGCCGACGCGGAAGCGGGCGAAGCGCTTCAGGGCGACGCCGTTCTCCTCGAGGACCTTGGCGACGGACTTCTTGTTGTCCTTCGCGAAGGCCTGCTCCAGGACGGAGTTCTCCTTCACGAAGCCGGTGACGCGACCCTCGACGATCTTCGGCAGGGCGGCCTCGGGCTTGCCCTCCTCGCGGGCGGTGGCCTCGGCGACGCGACGCTCGTTCTCGAGCGCCTCGGCCGGGATCTCCTCGCGGGACAGGTACTTCGGGGCGAAGGCGGCGATGTGCTGCGCGACGTCCTTGGCGACCTCGGCGTTCTCCTTGTCCAGCTCGACCAGGACGCCGACGGCCGGCGGCAGGTCGGGGCTGGTCTTGTGCAGGTAGACCGCGACGAAGCCGTCACCGTCGAACTGGGCGAAGCGACGGAAGACGATCTTCTCGCCCAGGGTCGCGTTGGCCTCGTCCACGAACTGCTGGACGGTCTTGCCGGCCTCGATCTCGGAAGCCAGGGCGGCGTCCAGGTCGGCCGGGGCGGTCTTGGCGACGTGGGCGGCGATCGCGTCGGCGACCTCGACGAACTTGTCACCCTTGGCGACGAAGTCGGTCTCGCAGTTCAGCTCGACCAGAACGCCGGACTTCTTGTCCTCGGCGATCAGCGCGGCGACGGCGCCGTTGGAGGCGTCACGGCCCTCGCGCTTGGCAACGCCCTTCTGGCCCTTGATGCGCAGAAGCTCGACGGCCTTCTCGACGTTGCCCTCGGCCTCGTCCAGGGCCTTCTTGCAGTCCATCATGCCGGCGCCGGTGAGCTCACGGAGCTTCTTGACGTCCGCGGCGGTGAAGTTCGCCATGGTGTGAATCTCTTCTCGCGTCTCGCGTGTCTGCGTGGAGTGGCGCCGGGACCGGTGGTTCGGCCCCGGCGCGGGAGAGAGGGGCACCTGCCGGCTTCGTACCGGCGGGTGCCCCTCACCCTTGGTACGTCAGGCCTGCTCGGCCGGAGCCTCGGCGGCCGGAGCCTCGGCGGCGGGGGCCTCGGCGGCGGCGGGGGCCTCCTCGGCCTTCTTCTCGCCCTCGAGGAGGTCCTTCTCCCAGGCGGCCAGCGGCTGGTCGGCACCCGGCTCGGCCTTGGCGTCGCCCTTGGCGACACCGGCGCGGGACTTCAGGCCCTCGGCCACGGCGTCGGCGATCACGCGGGTCAGCAGGGTGACGGAGCGGATCGCGTCGTCGTTGCCCGGGATCTTGTAGTCGACCTCGTCCGGGTCACAGTTGGTGTCGAGGATGGCGACGACCGGGATGTTGAGCTTCCGGGCCTCGCCGACCGCGATGTGCTCCTTCTTGGTGTCCACGATCCAGACGGCGCTGGGAACGCGCTGCATGTCGCGGATACCGCCGAGGGTCTTCTCCAGCTTGTCGTGCTCGCGCTGGAGGACCAGGAGCTCCTTCTTGGTGAGGCCGGAGCCGGCCACGTCCGAGAAGTCCAGCTCGCCGAGCTCCTTCAGGCGCTGGAGGCGCTTGTAGACGGTCGAGAAGTTGGTCAGCATGCCGCCGAGCCAGCGCTGGTTCACGTAGGGCATGCCCACGCGGGTGGCCTGCTCGGCGATGGCCTCCTGGGCCTGCTTCTTCGTGCCGACGAAGAGGACGCTGCCGCCGTGGGCAACGGTCTCCTTGATGAACTCGAAGGCGCGGTCGATGTAGTTCAGCGACTGCAGGAGGTCGATGATGTAGATGCCGTTGCGCTCGGTGATGATGAAGCGCTTCATCTTCGGGTTCCAGCGGCGGGTCTGGTGACCGAAGTGGACGCCGCTCTCCAGCAGCTCCCGCATCGTGACGACGGCCATTGCCGTACTCCTTGGTGTTACGGCCCGGCGGCGGCACTGCCTCGCAGCGATCGCCCACAGCCGGGTCAGGCTCGGTTTGTCCGTGGCGGCCAGGTGACAGCCACGCCTGACGCCCCGAACGTGCCGAGCCGCTCCACCCTGGCGGCCCGGGGGCCGGTCGGGCTCGGCGGACCGAGCGGCACTCGCACCTGGCGGGGCTGCGGACGAACCGCGTCCGACCGCCGGTGGCGGGGCGTGCGAAGTCGACCCGGCGGACCGGGTCGCGTGTGAAGTGTACGGGAAGCGCCGAGGCGCGAGCGACTCCACGCGTGGCCGGGGGCCCGCCGAGGACCTGGGAGGAGCCCGGGGAACGGCCGAGAAGGGCGGGTACCGACGGGGCTGCGGTCGCGTTCCCGTGGGGCTGCGACGGGGTCAGGGTGGGCCGTGTGACGGACTCGGGAGCGGACGCTCGGGCGGACGTCGGGGCGCGGGCGCGGGAGCGGACGCGGAGGTGGGTGGGGGGGCGGACGCGGGGGTGGTGCCGGCCGGTCGGCCGCCTGCCCCGGTCCGTCGCCGGTATGCCGTTTGTACACCGGATGGCGGAGTCCGTACACCCGTCGCAGTGATGGCGTGCGGGCCCGAGGGGGGTTTGTCCACAGGAATCCGGATGTGGGTGGCGCGGGAACAGCACGACGGCGAGCCTGCGGACATGACTGGTCGCGGGTGGTTCGGCGGGGTGGTGGTGGCGGTGGTGCTCGTGCTCGTGCTCGCGCTGCCGGGGGTGTCAGGGGCTGCGGGGGCTACCGGGGTCGCGGGGGCGGTGCGGGCCACAGGGGTTTCGAGGGGGCCCGAGGCCGTCGGTGTCCCGCGCTCGGGCGTCCCGCGCTCGGGCGCGGACGGGGGTGGGGGCGGGCGGAGTGGTGCGCGCGCCTGGCCGGTGGGCGGGCCTGGCGCGGTGCTGGGCCGGTTCGAGCCGCCGGCGAAGGTCTGGGCCGCCGGACACCGGGGAGTGGACCTCGCCGCGACACCGGGGGCGGAGGTCCGGGCGGCGGCTCCCGGAGTGGTCGCCTTCTCCGGGCTGGTGGCGGGACGGCCGGTGATGACCGTCTCCCATCCCGGCTCGGGCTCTCCCGCGCTCCGGACCACCTACCTGCCCGTCACCGGCACGGTCCCGGTCGGCACCACGGTGGCCGCCGGACAGACGATCGGACTGCTCGCTCCGGACGGAAGGCACTGCGCCGAGCACGACTGCCTGCACTGGGGGCTGCTGCGCGGAGACCGCTACCTCGACCCGCTGGCCCTGTTCGGCGCGGGCACGGCGCGGCTGCTGCCGCTGAAGGGCGGAGACGGGTAGGGCGTCTCGCCGCACGCCCGTCGGCGAAGGACGCGGGTGCGGGGCGACGGCGAGGGTGAGGGCAAGGACGATGGCGGAGCCCGGGGACTGCGGGCGGAGCCGGAAGTCGGGCCGCGGGCGGAGCCGACCGGGTCGGCTCAGGGCCGGGCGAGCCCGTGCAGCACCATCGCGACCGCGGCATCGGCGATCTCCTCGGGGCTCTCGACGGCACAGCCGGTGCGGCCCCCTGCCTCGGCCTGCTCGGCCCTGCGGGTCGCCGCCTCCACCACGCCCTGCACCAGGGCCGCGGCGAGCCGGGGCTGCTCGTGGCCGAGGTCCTCCAGGGTCCGGCCGACCAGACCGGCCAGCCTGCCGTGCGCCGACCTGATCCGCTCCCGCGCGGCCTCGTCGAGCTCCAGCGCCGAGATCGCCACCACCGCCCGGTGCCGGGGATCGGCGGCGAGCGCCAGCTGGCCCCGGACGTAGGCCTCGATCCGCTCGACGGCGGTGTCGCAGCTCTCCATCCCGGCCTCGATCTCGGCCGCCCAGAGCGGGAGGTCCACCTCGCAGAGCGCCTCGACCACGGCGGCGCGGGACCGGAAGTACTCGTAGACCGAGGAGCGCGCCAGCCCGGTGCGCGCCGCGAGCGCGGGGAAGGTCAGGGCCTCCATGCCACCCTCGGCAAGCAGGACGCGGGCAGCATCGAGGAGGGCTGCCCGCTGGAGCTGGCGATGCTCGGCCACCGTGGCCGCTCGGATCTTCGGCACGCTCCCACTCTACGGAGCCCTACCTCCGACCGATACGGCGCCGCGCATCAGGAGGACGCGCGGGCCCGGCGACCGGCCACCCGTGACCGACGGCGGACGCCCGACTGCCGACGCCCTATCGGATGTCCGACAGCTTGGCGCGCAGCTGGAGGACGGACTTGGTGTGGATCTGGCTCACCCGACTCTCCGTCACCCCCAGCACCTGTCCGATCTCGGCGAGGGTGAGGCCCTCGTAGTAGTAGAGCGTCACCACCGTCTTCTCCCGTTCGGGGAGGGTGTTGACCGCCTGGGCCAGCAGCCGGCGCAGTTCGCGGTCCTCGGCCACCTCGACCGGGTTGTCGGCGCCGTGGTCCTCCAGGGTGTCCATCAGGCTCAGCCGGTCGCCGCCCTCCCCCACCGGGTGGAGCAGCTCGTCCAGCGCCACCACGTTGGCCAGCGACAGCTGGCTGAAGATGGCGTGGAGGTCCTCGATCGCGATGCCCATCTCGGCCGCGACCTCGGGATCGTGCGGCGTCCGGCGCAGCCGGGCCTCCAGCGTCGCGTACGTCCGCTCGACCGCCTTCGCCTTCTGCCGCACCGAACGCGGGATCCAGTCCAGGGCCCGCAGCTCGTCGATGATCGCCCCGCGGATGCGGCTGATCGCGTAGGTCTCGAACTTGATGGCGCGATCGATGTCGAACTTCTCGATCGCGTCGATCAGCCCGAAGACCCCGGAGGAGACGAAGTCCGCCTGTTCGACGTTGGAGGGCAGCCCGACCCCGACCCGGCCGGCCACGTACTTGACGAGCGGTGAGTAGTGCAGGATCAGCTGCTCGCGCAGCCGCTGGTCACCGGTCTCCTTGTAGGAGCGCCAGAGCTCTTCGAGCGCGGTGCGGCCCTGGGCCGCGGCCTCCCTGGCATCCGGCCCCTGACCGCCGCCCTCCACCCGCTCCCGGCGGAGCGGGGACACCGGAGAGGCGAACACCTGAACGGCAGCGGACCGAACCGGCGCGCTGTCGGGCGGCCTGGGCGCACCGGCCACGGCCGCGCCGGGGGGTGCGCCGGCGGGCGCCCCGACGGGCGCGCCGGCGGGACCGGTCGCGTCGGCGCCTTGGACCGGCTCTGCACCCCGGACCGCATCCGCAGGCTGGGGCGCCACCGTCGGCCGGCCGACCTGGCGCGACAGGCCTCCCATCGTCCCCGCCGACTTGGACGGGAAGTCGGGCACGGGGCGCCGCTCGGTCCGCGGCCCCCCCGAGGACCGAGCGCCACCGGTCACTCTGTGTCCGGGAATGTGTGTGGGCATGCGTTGGTCTGCGCCGTTCTGCCGAGTCATGTGCTGATAGGGAAGGCATGTGGAGCGTAGCGTGACCGACTCACTGCGAAGCGCTACCGCCACTCGGTCGTCCCCCGATCCGGTGGCCGTCGCACACCGGATCGAGACTGCGAACAGAGGAACCGGAGTGCCGGGCAGCCGGGCGGCCGACGTGCGTTCCCTCGGCGCGGGTGTGTTCTCCGTTCCGACGCTCACCTCCTCCGCACCACGCGCCAGTGCGCGCCGTGCCGCTCCACGTAGCCGAGCGAGCCCAACTCGTAGAGCCGTTGGAGGACTTCGTCCGGCGGGAGGCCGGACTGCCGGGCCAGCCGCTCGACCGGCGCCCCGTCCGCCGTCGCGGGTACGGCTTCCAGCACCCGGGCCACCGCCGGTTCCAGCAGGTCGCGCGGGAGCACCGGGCCGCTGCGCTGCGGCGCCAGGTCCTCCCCGATCGCCCCGATCAGCTCCGTGATCTCGGCCGCGTCGGTGACCAGGGTGGCGGCGCCGCTGCGGATCAGGGCGTGCACCCCGGCGGAGAGCTCCGAAGTCACCGGGCCCGCGACGCCCATGGTGTGGCGGTTGAGGTCCCGCGCCCGTCTGGCCGTGCTCAGGGCGCCGCTGCGCACCGCCGCTTCGACCACCACCGTCCCCCGGGTGAGCGCCGCGATGACCCTGTTGCGGAGGACGAAGCGGAAGCGGTTCGGATGCTCCCCGGGCGGCAGTTCGCTGACCAGCAGACCCTGGACGCCGATCCGCCGGATCAGTTCGGCATTGCCCTTGGGATAGGCGACGTCGACACCGCAGGCGAGCACGGCGGCGGTCATCCCGCCGACCGCGAGTGCCCCTCGATGCGCGGCGGCGTCGATCCCGTAGGCGGCTCCGGAGACCACCACCCAGCCTCGTTCGGCCAGTTGGGCCGACAGCTCCCCCGCGACGTGGGCGCCGTAGGCGGTGCAGGCGCGGGAGCCCACCAGCGCGACGGACCGGAGTGCGAGCAGCCGCAGCGAGCCGGTGCCCGTCACCCAGAGTCCGATCGGACGTCCGTCACCCAGGTCGTCGAGCTGGCTGGGCCACTCCGTGTCCCCCGGAATGATGAACCGTCCGCCGACGTCGCGTACCCGTTTCAGGTCCATCTGCGGATCCAGGCCGGGGAGCCGCGCCTGGTACCCGGCCAGCCGGGTCGCGTCCAGCGCGGGGTGGTCGGGCACCGCCCCGTCCCGGATCGCCTTCACCACGTCGACGGCGGGGAGTTGGCCGAGCCACCGGCCGACCACCGCGTCGCCCGGTTCGCTGAGCCGGCCCAGCAGCACCCGGGCGAGGCGCTCGGGCTCCGGCTCGACGTTGGCCGCGGCCGCGCCGGGAATTCGCGGTTGCCTGAGCAACTGGTTCATGCCTCACCCTCCTGGTTCCACGGATGTCCGTCGGGCGCCCCCGGCTTCGTGGGCCGGCCCTCTTCCGGGCTGCCGCGCCGCGCCGGTTTTCCGCCGAGCCGGCCGAAGACCCGCTCGGTCAGCGGCAGTCCGTGCTCCACCCCGGTGCGCAGGACGAGGGCGGTACGCACGTCCCGCTGGTCCGGCCGGTCGCGTCCGGCGAGGTCGGCGACCGTCCAGGCGACCCGGAGCACCCGGTCCAGGCCCCGGGCGGTCAGCAGCCCCCGCTCCAACTGCCGCGCGGCGTCGTTGAGCGCGCCGCCCGCGAGCTGCCAGCGGGTGCGCAGCTCGTGGCCCGGCACCTCCGCGTTCGTCCGCCACGGGGTGTTCGCCAGCCGGGCCGCCGCCCGCTCCCGCGCGGCCAGCACCCGGGCCGCGACGGTCTCGGTGGTCTCCGCCGTGGCGTCCCGCTCCATCAGCTCGACCCGCGTCACCGGGGCCACCTGGACCTGGAGGTCGACCCGGTCCAGCAGCGGCCCGGACAGCCGCCCCTGGTAGCGGCTGACCATGGCAGGGGTGCACTCGCAGCCCTCGCCCCGCCGTGAGTACCGACCGCACGGACAGGGGTTGGCCGCCAGGCAGAGCAGGAAGCGCGCCGGGAGCCGCAGCGATCCGGCCGAGCGGGCGATCAGCACCTCGCCCGACTCCAGCGGCTGGCGCAGCGCGTCGAGCACTCGGACCGGGAACTCCGGCGCCTCGTCCAGGAAGAGCACGCCCCGGTGGGCCAGCGAGACCGCGCCGGGTCTCGGCAGACCGCTCCCGCCGCCGACGATGGCCGGCATCGTCGTGGAGTGGTGCGGGGCGCAGTAGGGCGCGGTGTCGATCAGCGGGCGCCCGACCGGGAGCAGCCCCGCCACCGAGTGGACGGCGGTGACCTCCAACGCCTCCTTCTGGGTCAGCGGCGGGAGCAGCGCGGGCAACCGCTCCGCCAGCATCGTCTTGCCCGCGCCCGGGGGGCCCTTCAAGTAGAGGTGGTGTCCTCCGGCGGCGGCGATCTCCAGGGCCCGCCGGGCCTCGTACTGGCCGGCCACGTCGGCCATGTCGAGCCGGGCCGCCCGGTCGTCGGGCAGGCCCCGCACCGCCGCGCAGGGCAGCATCAGGCCGGCCATCAGCGGATCCGGCCTGCCTCCGATCGGATCGGGCGGCTCCTCCGGTGCCGCCACGCCGGTCAGGTTGGCGATGAGCTGGCGCAGACTGCGGACGCCGATCACCGTCACCCCGGGGACGAGCGAGGCCTCGGGCGCGGTCTGCTCGGCGACCACGACCCGCTCGTACCCGGCGTCGGCGGCGGCCAGCACCGAGGGCAGCACCCCTCTGACCGGCCGCACCCGGCCGTCCAGCCCCAGCTCGCCGATGATCAGCAGGTCGGCGATGACGGAGGGGTCGAGTCGTTCGGCGGCGGCCAGCACGGCGCAGGCCACCGCGAGGTCGAAGCCGCTGCCGCTCTTGGGCACCGAGGCGGGGCTGAGTCCGACGGTCAGTTTGCGCTGCGGCCAGGCCTCGCCGCTGTTCACGACCGCGGCTCGGACCCGGTCGCGGGCTTCGGTGAGCGCCTTGTCGGGCAGGCCGACCAGGGTGAACGCGGCCACCCCGGGCTCCAGATCGGCCTGGACCTCGACGATCACTCCGTCGACGCCGACCAGCGCGACGGAACAGGTGCGCGCGAAGGCCATCTCAGACCACCCCCCGCAGGTGGTCGACCAGGGCCGCACCCCGCGCCCGGTTGACCACTGCGACCAGGTCGATCCGCACCCCGCCCGGTGGGGCGGGCGGCCACTGCGGATCGGTGGGCCCCGGGTCGTAGCCGGGCCCGGCCAGCTCGGCGAAGTGACCGGGCCAGCGCTCGGCCATCCAGCGCTCGGCCAGGCGTTGCAGCCGGGCGGCCTTGGTCCGGTCGATGGCCTCGGTGGGCTGCTGGAAACCCCGCTCGGAGCGGGTCTTCACCTCGCAGACCGCCACGGTGTCGCCGTCGAGCGCGACGATGTCCAGCTCGCCCTCGACGCAGCGCCAGTTGAGGTCCAGGATGCGGAGTCCGGCCTCCGCGAGCCGGCGGGCGGCGACCCGCTCCCCGTAGCGGCCGAGCCCGTTCTTGGTGGTGCGGTCCGGGACCGCCCGCGCGGCCTTCCCGGCTTCGGCCGTGTCCGGTACGGCCTGCTCCTGCTGGTCCTGCTGGTCCTGCACGACGGTGTGCTGCATGGTGACCACCTCCGCCGAGGAGGCTGCACCAACACGCACGACGAGGCCCGGGAATTCCCGTTCCCTGTGGATAACTCGGGCCTGTGGACAACTTTTGTCACCCGCAGGGGTGAGAAGCCCCGTTCCCGCGAAATTCGGCTGGACAACACGGGACGGAGTCGTTCAACGTCAGTTCCCGAAGCCGGACTCGTCCGAGGGCAGCTCCAGATCGCTCTTCGCGAGTTCCTCGATGTTCACGTCCTTGAAGGTCAGCACCCGGACCTTGCGGACGAACCGGGCCGGCCGGTACATGTCCCAGACCCACGCATCCGCCATCGACACCTCGAAGAACACCTCGCCCTGGACCGAGTGCACCTGCAACTCGTAGTCGTTGGTGAGGTAGAACCGTCGCTCGGTCTCGATCACGTACTTGAACAGGCCGACGACGTCCCGGTACTCCCGGTAGAGCTTGAGCTCCATCTCGGTCTCGTACTTCTCGAGATCTTCGGCACTCATCCAGGCGTCCCCTCAACTTGTCGCGTCCACCCATTGTGGACCACCGCACCCACGGTCAGAGCCGTACCGGTTCCACCGGCGGGCCCTCGGCCAGCAGCCGCTCCAGGAAGTCCGCCAGACCGACCGGATAGACCGTCTCGGCGGTTCCCCTCAGTTCCTCGACCGTCCACCAGCGGGCCGCGAGCAGCTGGGCGTGCTCGTCCGCGCCCGTGCCCGAGTGGTCCAGCCCCGTCTCCGCGGTCCGGGCCAGGTGGAACCACTGTTCCTGCTCGTAACGCTGTCCCCGGAAGGAGAACGACACCGTGCCGTACGCCACCAAGGGCCCCAGGTCCACCCCCCGCAGGCCGGTCTCCTCGGCGAGCTCCCGCTCGGCGGCCTCGCGCACGCCCTCGCCCGCCTCCAAGCCGCCCCCGGGCGTGAACCACCACGTCTCCTCCGGGGCGGCCGGGTCGGCCCCCAGGAAGAGGAGGATGCGGTCCTGCCCGTCGAGCAGCAGGATCCGCGCCGCCCTGCGACGCCGTGCTGTCATGGCGGCGCTCCACGCTCCTTCCGTTCGCATCGGTGGCGCTACCGATCCTGCCACCCGACGCGGCCGTCCGGGGCGATGTTCGGCAGAGCGGCCCACCGGGCGACGCCCCCGCTCAGGAGCTGCGCCCCCGGAACCGGCGGGCCAGGCCGGCCACCCCGCCCACCGCCGAGGTCACGAGGATCAGCGCCGCGCCCGCGAGGGTCGCGTAGACGAGGGGTTCCAGCGGGCCGGGCCGCGCGGCCTTCGGGCCCGTGAAGCCGTCGAAGTCGGTGACCCTGCCGAGCAGACCCATCCGGCCGAACGGCAGCGCGGTGGCCTCGACCCTGGCTTCGACGGCGTCGGCCGGGACGGTCCCGCCGTCGACCTCCAGGTGGGTACGGGAGTCGAGGGAGCCCACCCGGTTGTCGCCGAGCAGGAACAGCCGGCCCTGGGGCACCGTCACGCTGAACGTGGCGCCCTGGTGGCCCTGGGTCGCGAGGTAGGGCTCGTCCACCGGCTGCCCGTTGACCGTCAGCCGGTAGTCGGCTCCGGTGGTGGCGACGGTGTCCCCGCCGACCGCGACCACCCGCTTGACCATGAGCTCGCCGCCCCAGGCCTGGTCCCTGAACACCACCACGTCGCCCCGCCCGATGTCGCCGCCGCCGACCTTGCGGGCGAGCACGGTGTCACCGGCGCGCAGCGTCGGGTGCATCGAGGCGGTGGGGATGCTGTACGGCCGGTAGTCGATCGCGATCAGGGCGAAACCGCCGACCATCAGCACCAGTCCGAGCGCCAGCGCGACGCCCTGCAGCACCGCGGCGGGCCGGCGGCGCACGTGGGCGGGCGCGGTCGGGTGGTCGGCCGTCTGCTCCACGACACTGCTCATCGACACCGTCCACCTCTGGCCGACCGGAGAACACCACTGGCACGCCGGAGGCACGGGCGGAAAAGCCGACGGGCCGTGGCACGTCCGAGCAGATTACTCGTCGGTACCACGGCCCGCGCAAGAGCCGGGGCCAACCCGGTGGGTCGGGATCCGGTGGAGCTCAGGACTCCTGGCGGCGCTCCGCCCGGCCCCGCACCCGGCGCACCAACGGGAGCAGGGCGACGGCCCCCACCGCACCGGCCACGGGCGGCGCCATCGGCGCGGCCGCCGCCAGGCCCGTCTGGTCGAAGGTGTTCGGCACCGGCAGCGTCGACCAGTGGCTGATCGGCCAGGCCACCACGAAGGCACGCCCGATCACGTTGTCCACCGGGACGGTGCCGCCGCCCGGCTGGTCCATGTGGAAGCGGGAGTCCAGCGAGTTGGCGCGGTGGTCGCCCATCACCCAGATCCGGTCCTTGGGCACCTGGACCGGGCCGAAGGGGTGGTCACCGCACGGGGTGTTGCCCGGGTAGACGTACGGCTCGTTGAGCGGGACGCCGTTGACCGTCACCGGCCCGTCGGCCTCGCACTCGACGGTGTCACCGCCGACCGCGATGACCCGCTTGATCAGGTCCTTCTCGTTGGCGGAGGGCATCAGGCCGACGAAACTGAGCACGTCCTGGACGCCGCGGACGAAGGAGTTGCTGCTCTGCTGGGTCGGCTCGTCGTTCAGCCAGCCGCCCGGGTCGTGGAACACCACGACCTCGCCGCGCTCGGGTTCGGCCCCGAACCACGGGGTCAGCTTGTCCACCAGGACACGGTCGCCGACCTGCAGCGTGTTCTGCATCGATTCCGACGGAATGGAGAACGCCTGGACGAAGAAGGTCTTGATCACCAGCGCGAGGATCAGCGCGATGCCGATCAGGATCGGCAGTTCCTTCCAGAACGAGCGCTGCTTGTGCGGCTTGGCCGGAGCCTCCGACTCCGACCCGTCCGCGGGCTCGACACCCGCGTGCGGGGAGTCCGGGGCGTCCTCCGGCCCGGAGCCGCCCTGACCGTCGGCGGTCTGCGCCGCCGCGGCCTCGGCCGAGGCCGCGGACTCGGCGGACCGGTCCGCCCGACGGCCCGAGCCCTCGGGCTCTCCGGCGCCTGATCGGGCGCCGATCACCAAATCCCCCACAACGTCTCCTCCCTGCTGTGCGGACGCCTGTGCGCCCGCGCTCAGAGTGCCGCACAGCGGGCACCACGCTCACCACGACCATGAACGCCTCAGGGCTTGCCCAAGGCGGACGCCCCTGACACCAGCACAGCCTCGGCCGACGGCCCGGACCACTCCCGGCCGCACCTGCACTTCTCTATCACTCCACGGCATCCGGCTCGCGGTCCCACACTCGAGGCCCGTCCGGTCGGCGGCCGACGCGGCTCACTCCGGAGTGCGCCCGGACCGACGAACGACGAGCGGAAGGATGCCCAACACCCCCATAACGAGCGGGGGTTCCACAGGAACCGGCCCAACGCCCACCGATTCCGCGGCAGTTCCGACGGCCTGCGGCATCCGGGCAAGAGAGGAGAGTGAATTCGGCGCATCGAGTTGATGGAAACGGTCCAGCGGCCAGGCGACCACGAACGCGCGACCGACCACGCCGCTCAGCGGGATCGTCCCCTGTCCCGGATTGCCCATGTGGAAACGGGAGTCGGCGGAGACGTCCCGGTGGTCGCCCATGACCCACAACCGCCCCTCCGGCACCTGGATCCTGAAGGTCTGCCGGGACGGCGGGTTGCCAGGCGCGAGGTAGGGCTCCTCCACCGGACGGCCGTTGACGGTGAGGCGTCCCTGGGCGTCGCAGCACTCGACGGTGTCGCCGCCGACGCCGATCACCCGCTTGATCAGATCCTGCTCGTCGTCGGAGGGCAGCAGCCCGACGAAGGTCAGAACCCGCTTGCCCGCGCCCAGCACCGGGCCGTCCTCGGACGGCTTGCGGTCGTGCTCCAGCCAGCCGCCCGGGTCCTTGAACACCACGATGTCGCCGCGTTGCGGCTCACTGCCGAACCAGGGGGTCAGCTTGTCCACCAGTACCCGGTCCCCGATCAGGATGGTCTGTTCCATCGAGCCGGAGGGGATCACGAACACCTGGACCAGGAAGGTCTTCATCACCAGCGCCACCAGCAGGGCGACCAGGACGATCAGCGGCGCCTCGCGCACCAGCGAGCGCCTGCGCCGGCGGGCCGCCTTGCGGGCACTGCGCCGGCGCTCGGCCCGACCACGCGCCGGCGCCGCCACGATCGGCCCACGGTCCGCCGCTGCGTCCTTCCCCGGTCCCCCGGCCGTCGCCCCGCCGGCCGTCGACCCCCCGTCCCCCGGTCCCCCGGCTGTGGGGCGATCGGCGAGCCGCCCCCTACCCCTGGTCCCCATGACCGCCCGTTCCCGCAGTCACGGCGAAGGCCGCGGGCCGGTCCAGGCCGGTCCAGCGCGAGAACGGGTAGACCACCCAGTCCGCACGCCCGATCACCTTCCTCTCGGGCACGAAGCCGCCACCGGGCTCGCCGAGGTGGTCGCGCGAGTCCCGGGAGGCGCTGCGGTGGTCACCCATCACCCAGAGCTTGCCGGCCGGCACGATGACGTCGAAGGCCACGCTCGACGGGGCGTCGCCCGGGGAGAGGTAGGAGGTCTCGTCGATCGGCACGCCGTTGACGGTGATCGGCGCGCCCGGGCCGGTGCTGGTCACCCGGTCCCCGCCGACCCCGATCACGCGCTTGACGTAGACGGTGTCCCCGGCCGGGGCCAGTCCGAGGTCCTGGGCGAGGGAGTGCAGGCCGTCCCAGAAGCCGGACGGCTCGGCCGACCCATACAGGAAGGAGCCCGTCCCGTCGAAGACCACGACGTCGCCCCGCTGGGGGTGGCCGCCGAAGGCGTAGGCGAGCTGGTTCGCGACCAGCCGGTCGCCCGGGCGCAGGGTCTCCTCCATCGACCCGGAGGGCACCGAGAACGGGCGCGCGACGAAGGCGTTCACCAGCAGCAGGGCCGCCAGGCAGATCCCGACCAACAGCAGCAGGTCCCGCGAGCGCGAGTGCCGCGGCTCCTGCGCCTGCTCCGAGTCGTCGTCACCGGAGCCACCACCGCCATCACCCCCGTCGCCACCATCACTGCCATCGGCGTCATCGGCACTGCCGGCACCATCGGCGCCCTCGCCGCCGGGGTCACTGTCGCCGGAGCCCTCGGCCCGCTCCTGGCCCTCGGCCTGTTCCGACACCCCGGCCTGTTCCGACACCTCGACGTGCTCCGGCCCGCCCCCGGAAACGACCGCGGACCGCGACAGCGAGTCCGCACTGGTGGGTGCGGGACTGCCGTCGCGGTCCGCGGATGGTTCGTGCGTGCTCATCGGGGGGTGAGCTTACCTTGCGGCCGTTCGGCCCCCTCGGAGCGTTCCGATCCCCCGGCGAGGCCGGGGGCCGGTGGATCAGCGGTCGCGCTTCTCCTTGATCTTCGCGGCCTTGCCGCGGAGGTCACGCAGGTAGTACAGCTTGGCGCGGCGAACCGCACCGCGGGTCACGACCTCGATCTTCTCGACGACCGGGGTGTGCACCGGGAAGGTGCGCTCCACGCCGACGTTGAAGCTGACCTTGCGAACGGTGAAGGTCTCACCGATACCGGCGCCGTGGCGGCGGATGACGACGCCCTGGAAGACCTGGACACGGGAGCGGTTGCCCTCGATGACCCGGACGTGAACCTTCAGGGTGTCACCGGCGCGGAAGGCCGGAATGTCGCTACGCAGCGAGGCCGCGTCGACAGCAGCGAGCTTGTTGCTCATGTTGCTCTCCATCGCAGGCGCCACGGGCCGCCCACGGAAAATCGTCACAATGGGGTCTGCTGCGGGCCGCATCGGCTGACGACGATCCCCCCGTGGCGGGGGCGCCGGTCCACGTGCCCCCTACGGAAGGGAACCAGCGACAGACAGCAGCGGCCTATTCTTCCACATCACCGGCCACGGACCGAAATCGGCCGAGCCGCTCGTCCCAGACCAGGCCGAGGGTGCTCAGCGCCTCCCGCTCCTTCTTGTCGAAGGCGCCGTACTGCCAGCGCTCGACCAGGTCGGGGCGGTTCGCCAGGGTCCGGGCGAAGGCCTGCTCGCGGCGCCAGCGGGCGATCTTGCCGTGGTTGCCGCTGAGCAGCACGTCCGGGACCGTCCGACCGCGCCACTCGGCGGGCTTGGTGTAGACCGGGCCCTCCAGCAGATCGGCCATCGCGCCCGGCGCGAAGGAGTCGTCGCGGTGGGACTCGGCGTTGCCGAGAACGCCGGGCAGCAGCCGGGCGATCGCCTCGACCATCACCAGCACGGCGACCTCGCCGCCGGCCAGCACGTAGTCGCCGATCGAGGCCTCGACCACCGGCATCCGGGTGGCCGCCTCCTCGATCACCCGGCGGTCGATGCCCTCGTACCGGGCGGGGGTGAAGGCCAGCCAGGGGCGGCCTGCCAGCTCCTGGGCGAGCTCCTGGGTGAACGGGCGCCCGCTCGGGGTCGGCACGACCAGCGTGGGCACCTGCCCCTCGGGGCCGGCGGCGACCACCGCGTCCAGCGCCTCGCCCCACGGCTCGGGCTTCATCACCATGCCGGGGCCGCCGCCGTACGGACTGTCGTCGACCGTGCGGTGCACGTCGTGGGTCCACCCGCGCAGGTCGTGGACGTGCACGTCCAGCTGGCCGCGGGCGCGGGCCTTGCCGACCAGCGAGATGTCCAGCGGCTCCAGGTACTCGGGGAAGATCGTGACGACGTCGATCCTCATACCGCTCTGCACCGCACCGGAGACGGCAGCGTCGGACACGGCAGCACCGGACACGGCAGCGTCGGACACGGCAGCGTCGGACACGGCAGCACCGGACACGGCAGCGTCGGACACGGCACTGTCGACCGCCTCGGCCCCCGACCCGGCACGCTCCTCGACGGTCACTCCGACTCCTCCGCGTCCTCGGAACCCTCGGTGCGCTCGGAGCCCTCGGTGCGCTCGGCCGAGGAGGTCCCCGCGACCTCGGCCTGCTCCGGGTCGATCAGCCCGGCCGGCGGAGTGATCACGGCACGCTGGTTCTCCAGGTCGATGGTCGGCACGATCTGGCTGACGAAGGGCACCAGCACCTCCGTCCCGTCGGCCTTCTTCACCGTGAGCAGGTCCTGGTAGGGCAGGTGGACGATCTCGGTCAGTTCACCGACCAGGGTGCCGTCGAGCAGCACCACGTCCAGGCCGATCAGCTGGTGGTCGTAGTACTCCTCCGGGTCCTCGGGGCTCTCCTCCGGGTCGACCTCGGAGATGAGCAGGGTGCCGCGGAGGGCCTCGGCCGCGTTGCGGTCCTTGACTCCGACGAAGCGCAGCAGCAGCCGGCCGCTGTGCACCCGCCCGGACTCGACGGTCAGCGGTCCGACCGACGCGGGGTCGGTGAGCACGACGGCACCGGGGCCGAGCCGGAGTTCCGGCTCGTCGGTGCGGACCTCGACACTGACGTCCCCCCTGATGCCGTGGGCACGGCCGATCCTGCCGACGACGAGCTGCACGGTGATCGTTCTCCTGGAGTTCCTGAGCCGAAACGAAAGCGACGGACTGCGAAGCGGTGCCGCGAAGCGATCGTGCGAAGCGGCGATGCGACGGAAAAGCGGATGGAAATGCGAAAGGCCGACCGGGACGACATGCGTCCCGGTCGGCCTGACAAGCCCTGACGGCTGAACGAACAGCAGCGTCAGCGAATGTTGTCCACGTCGACCAGGTCGACCCGGACGTTGCGACCGCCGAGGGCGCCGACCACGGTGCGCAGCGCGCGCGCCGTACGGCCGCCCCGGCCGATCACCTTGCCGAGGTCATCGGGGTGCACCCGCACCTCGATGGTGTTACCCCGACGCAGGTTGCGCGAGCGCACCTGCACCTCGTCGGGGTGTTCGACGATGCCCTTCACCAGGTGGTCGAGGGCGTCCTCGATCACGATCAGGCCTCGGCGGCGGCGTCGGCCTCGGCCTCGGCCTTGTCCGACTTCTTGGCCTTCGGGGTGATGGCGACGCCGGTGGTGGCGTCCTCGAAGCCGGCGACGGCCTTGGCGAACAGGTGCGAGAAGTCCTCGACCTTCGGCTCGGCGACCTTCAGCGGCGCCGGAGCCGGCAGGCCCTTGAACTTCTGCCAGTCGCCGGTCAGCTTCAGGATGGCGAGCACCGGCTCGGTCGGCTGGGCGCCGACGGACAGCCAGTACTGGGCGCGGTCGCTGTCGACCTCGATCTTCGAGGGGTTGTAGGTCGGCTGGTAGATGCCGATCTCCTCGATCGCGCGGCCGTCACGCTTGGTGCGGGCGTCGGCGACGACGATGCGGTAGTGCGGGGAGCGAATCTTGCCGAGACGCTTCAGCTTGATCTTGACTGCCACGGGAGTGGATTCTCCTGGTGTTGACGTGGGTGAGCGGGCTCGCCAGCGCGTGGGGTTGCGCGGCGGACCGTTCAAGGGACACGCCAGCCGTAGGAGAGAGGGGTCCTGCCCGGCTGCCGAGTACTCAGCTGTCCATTCTGCCACATCGGCGAGAACCGCCTGTACGCGGGCCGGGCGCCCGGTCAGGGCTCGACCGGGAGCCCCCGCTCCCGGTCCGGCCCGAAGACATCACCACTGTCCTGCTGCACCGCTCACTTCCGCAGTGCTCACTTCACCGCAGTGCGGCTCGCCGCCGCACTCCGGCATTCCGGCCGGACCGCTGCCCGCACAGCAGTCCGCCGGGGCGTCGACCGCTCAGGCGATCTTGAACGGCTGCTGGCACGCACCGCAGACGATGGACGCCTGCGCGAGCACCGACGGAACGACCCGGACGTTGCGCCCGCAGCCGCAGACCGCCTTGACCCGCACGCCGCCCCCGGAGGAGCCGTGCCGGGCCGCGGGGCCGCGGAAGGCGCGCGTCGCGCCGTCGCCGGCCACCGCCTCCTGGTGCGCCCCGAGGGCACGGTCCAGGCGCTCGATGGTGTCGGCGTACCGCTCCTGGGTCTCCTTGAGCATGGTCACCTGGGAGAAGCCGCTGCTCGCGTGCGGCTCGACCGGGTGCGCCAGGCCCAGCTCGGAAGCGAGCATCAGGAAGCGCCGGTTGTGGTAGCGGCCGGCCCGCGAGGTGTCCCGGATGTCCCGGGCCGCGGCCAGACCGTGGGCAGCCTCGTGGAGGAGGCGCTCGAAACCGAGCCGCGTCCCACAGGCCGAGGAGGACTCCCCGATCAGCGCCTCGGGCGAGGCGAGGTCGGGAAGGTCCTGGTGGTAGGCCTGGATGTCGCTCCAGGCGGCGGCCAGTTCGGCCGCGAGAACGAGGGGCTGTGTCGTGCTCACGCTAGACCAACGATGGAGTGCGAGCCGATGTTCCGCATGTTCCCGTTCCCGGGGAATTCACAGGGAACTCCCAGGAATGCGAGGCCGCGCGCGAATTGCGCGTTCCGGATCTGACGCAAGACCAACCCCCTGCCGGTTTCGGCCCGTCGCAACGCCGACGGGCCTGGTCAATTCCGTCCGGGGGGCGGGCTGTCGCCACCCAGGACGTACGGCCCGTGGGCCTGCCGGATTGACAGGGCCACGGGCCGTACACCGTACCGCTATTCCGTTAATACCGGGAGTTGACCGGCCAGTAGGGATGTCCACCGCGCGGACACGCCGGAACAGTTACCGGATTCTTACCCATCCGCATTCCGGGCAAATGTCGCCGCTGCCGGTCAATACCCGCGGAGGGCGGACGTCCGGCGGACACCGAACGGATGTCAGTACGCCCGGGCGACGAGCGCGACGTTGCCTTCCTGGTCGTCCGTCTGCGGCACCGAGCCGTCGGCGGCGACGATGCAGCGGACCGTGACGCCCTGCTCGGCCAGCTTGGCCTCGCCCTCCGCGCCGAGGTCGGCCCAGGAGATCCGGCCCCAGCCGGTCGCGGCGGCCTCGATGGCCTCGTCGATGGTCTTGACGTCAACCGTGCGGGACTCGCGGCGCTCGCGGGACTGGCGCAGCAGCAGCGCCTGGTCCTCCTCCAGCACGCCCGGGAGCAGCGTGGCCAGGGCGTCGATGGAGACCGGCTCCTTGCCGCCCGGGATGCGGCGGGCCAGCATCGCGGTGCCGTTCTCCAGGTCGCGCGGGCCGACCTCGATGCGCAGCGGGACGCCCTTGAGCTCCCAGTCGACGGCGCGGCGGCCGAACGGGGTGTCGGTGCGGTCGTCGACCACGACCCGGATGCCGGCGGCCTCCAGCTGGGCGCCGATCTCGCGGACCTTGGCGATGACCGCGTCGTCGCCCTTGATCGCGAGCACGACGGCCTGGACGGCGGCCAGGCGCGGGGGCACCCGCAGGCCGTTGTCGTCGCCGTGGGACATGATCAGGCCGCCGACCATGCGGGTCGAGACGCCCCAGGAGGTCTGCCAGACGTGCTCGCGCTCGGCGCCCTGCAGCTGGTAGGTGGTGTTGAACGCCTTCGCGAAGTTCTGGCCCAGCTCGTGGCTGGTGCCCATCTGGAGGGCCTTGCCGTCGCCCATCATGCCCTCGAGGGTGAGGGTGTTGATGGCGCCGGCGAAGCGCTCCTTGGCGGTCTTGCGGCCGAGCACGACGTCGATGCCGAGCACGTTGGTCATGAAGTCGCCGTAGACCTGGGTGTGGATCATCGACGCGTAGTCACGGGCGTCCTCGTAGGTGGCGTGGGCGGTGTGGCCCTCCTGCCAGAGGAACTCGGTGGTGCGCAGGAAGACACGCGGACGCAGCTCCCAGCGGACCACGTTGGCCCACTGGTTGATCAGCAGCGGCAGGTCGCGGTGGCTCTGCACCCACTTCGAGAAGTACTCGTTGATGATCGTCTCGGAGGTCGGCCGGACGACGACCGGCTCCTCCAGCTGCTTGCCGCCGCCATGGGTGACCACCGCGAGCTCGGGGGCGAAGCCCTCGACGTGCTCGGCCTCCTTGGTCAGGTAGGACTGCGGGATGAACATCGGGAAGTAGGCGTTCTGCGCGCCGGCCTTCTTGATCCGCGCGTCCATCTCCTGCTGCATCCGCTCCCACAGGCCGTAGCCGTACGGTCGGATGACCATGGTGCCGCGCACCGGACCGTTGTCGGCCAGCTCGGCCTTGTTGATGAGGTCCTGGTACCAGCGCGGGAAGTCTTCCGCCTGAGGGGTGAGAACGGGTGCCTTAGCCATGGGGCGAATGGTACGGGGCCCGGGGCCCCGGTTTCGAATCGGTATCACCGGATGGGGGCGCACCACCGTGACACGCGCGCACCACCCTGCACCCCTCTGGACGCCGGGCCCGACCCGCTGTTCGCTGGTGTGGGGCGGGACTTTGGGGGAGCCGTAGCAGCACACCGAAGGACCGGATGGGAGGCCGCCATGGCTTCAGCGCGGACGACCGGCACGACCGCACGACCGACGGGCGCACGCCCGCACCACCCGCGGACCGGGGCGGCGCGCCCCACGCGGGCGCGCGACTGGGCGGAGATCCAGGAGCGCATGCTGGTGCCGCTCTACGAAGCGGTCTACGACCGGTTGGAGGTCGGCCCGGCGAGCAGCGTGCTGGGCCTGGGCTGCCGGTCCGGGCTGGCCCTGCTGCTCGCGGCCGGCCGGGGCGCCCAGGTCGCCGGACAGGAGCCGCGCGACGAGCTGCGCGAGCTGGCCCGCGCCCGTCGGCTGCGGGTGTGCGCGGGGGCCCGGACACCATCCGCCGTCCCCCACCCGGCCCATTCGCTGGTGACTGTTTTCGAGCAGCTGCCCGGCGCCGCCGAGCCCGGCCCGGTGGTGGCCGAGGCCGCCCGGCTCGCCCTCCCGGGCGGGCACGTGGTGCTGGCCGCCTGGGGGCCGCCGGAGCGCTGCGAGAGCGCCCCGGTGCTGGACGTGGCCCGGCGGATGGCGGGCCGGACCAGCGCGCGCGACCCGTTCGAGCTGAGCGCGCCCGGCGCCTTGGAGGACCTGCTCGCCCCGGCCGGGCTGCGTCCGGCCGGCAGCGGCCGGGTGAGCTGCCCGTTCGCCTACGCCGACCTCGACAGCGCGGTGCGCGGACTGCTCTCCACCGGCCTGTTCGAGCCAGCCGAGGAGTTCTCCGGCGCCTCGCTGGTGGCCAAGGAGCTGGAGGAGGTGCTCCAGCCGTACCTGCGCGCGGACGGCTCCGTGCGGATGGAGAACGTGTTCCGCTACCTGGTCGCCGAGCGGCCGCGCTAGCCAGAGCGGGGATCGCCGGGCAGAGCGGGGACTGCGACGGCGAGAGGCGGGGCAGGAGACGGGGCAGGAGGCGGGGAAAGGACGGGGGAACACGAAATCGGGAGCGCCCGCCACCATGGCGCACGCCCCCGATTCCCGGCTTCACGCCCGGCCGATCGACTTCCCATCGGACCCATTGGACCCATCGGAGCCATCGGAGCCATCGGCCCCCTCGGAGCCACGGGCCCCGTCAGACCCACCGGCCCCGTCAGACCCACCGGAGCCACCGGGCCCCTCGGCCCCTCCGGAGCCCTCCGCCGACGCCCCCCGCGGCACCCCCGCCGCCCGGTACGCCTCCGCCTCGTCCAGCGTCTCCGCCTCCAGCAGCGCCGCCGCCAGCGCGTCCAGCCGGTGCCGCTGCTCGGTCAGGATCCGCAGCGCGTCGTCGTAGCACTCGGAGACGATCCGCCGGGCCTCCTCGTCCACCGCGTCCAGGGTGGTCGGCGCGGCGGAGAGCCCGTACGCGCCCTGCGGGTCGGAGGGCACCGCGGTGAGCCGGCCGACCCGCTCGCTCATCCCCCAGCGCCCGGCCATCCCGCGGGCGATGTTGGTGACCTGCTCCAGGTCGCTCTCCGCGCCGGTGGTGATCACCCCGTAGACCACCTGCTCGGCCGCCATGCCGCCGAGCGCGCCGATGATCCGGCCGCGCAGGTAGGGCTCGGTGTACGAGTAGCGGTCGTCCTCCGGGGTGGAGAGGGTGACGCCGAGCGCCCTGCCGCGCGGCACGATGGTGATCTTGCGGACCGGGTCCGCACCGGGCTGGAGCATGCCCAGCAGCGCGTGCCCGCTCTCGTGGTACGCCGTCCGCTCGCGCTCCTCCTGCGGCATCACCAGCGGCCGCACCGCACCGAGCTGGACCTTCTCCAGGGCGTCCGAGAGGTCCCGCTCGTTGACCGCGTCCTGCTTGCGCTTGACGGCCAGCAGCGCGGCCTCGTTGACCAGGTTGGCGAGCTCGGCGCCGGTCATCCCCGGCGTGACCTTGGCCAGCTGGTTGAGGTCGGTGCCGCCGGCCAGCGGGACGCTGCGGCTGTGGATGCGCAGGATCGCCGCCCGGCCCTCCCGGTCGGGCGGGCTGACGGTGATCCGCCGGTCGAAGCGACCGGGGCGCAGCAGCGCCGGGTCGAGCACGTCCGCCCGGTTGGTCGCGGCGATCACGATGACGCCCTCGGAGCCGGTGAAGCCGTCCATCTCGGTGAGGATCTGGTTGAGCGTCTGCTCGCGCTCGTCGTGCCCGCCCATGCCGCCGCCGGCACCGCGCTGGCGGCCGATGGTGTCGATCTCGTCGATGAAGATGATCGCCGGGGCGACCTTGCGGGCCTCGGCGAACAGCTCGCGGACCCGGCTGGCGCCGACGCCGACGATCATCTCGATGAACTCGGAGGCGGAGGCGGAGAAGAACGGCACGTTCGCCTCGCCGGCCACCGCCCGGGCCAGCAGGGTCTTGCCGGTTCCGGGCGGGCCGCTCAGCAGCACGCCGCGCGGCATCTTGGCGCCGAGCCTGCGGTACCGCTCGGGGTTCTTCAAGTAGTCGACGACCTCCGTGAGTTCGGCCTCGACCTCGTCGATGCCGGCCACGTCGGCGAAGGTGGTGCGCTTGCCCTGCTCGGCGGTGACCGGCTTGGGCGGGGCCTTGCGGCCGAGCGGTCCGCCGCCGAGTCCGCCGGCCATCCGGCGGGCGAGCATCACCCAGATGAAGATCAGCAGCAGCATCGGGGCGAGCGAGAGCAGCAGGTTGGTGAGGAAGCTGCGCTGCTGGATCGGCGAGGTGGCGGTGACCTCGACGCCCTGCTGCTGCAGGGTGGCCCAGAGGTTGTCGCCCGCGAAGGAGGGCCGTTGGGTGTCGAACTCGGTGTAGTCGCCCTTGCCGCCGTCGGGCTTGGGCTGGGCGGTCTTGAGGGTGCCCTCGATCGCGTCGCCCTTGGCGTAGATCTTGGTGATGTTGCCCTTGTTCAGCTGGTTGTTGAACTCGGTGTACGAGATCGTGGTGGAACCGGCGGGGCCGAAGAAGGACAACAGCAGGTCGGAGATCAGGAACACCACGAGGGCGGTGAGGGCGAGCCCCACCCAGCCGCCGGGCATCCGGCGCTTGGGCGGCGGGGGCGGGGCACCCTCCGAGCGCCAGGGCTGGTCGGGAGTCTGACGTGGTGGCACGGGTTCGGTCACCCATCGGACAATACGGACAGGTGCTCGGGCGAGCCAATCGCAACGCCGCGCCCGAGCCGCCGTACGGCCGCGCCGGCCGCTCCCACCAGCGGTTATGCCGTCGCGCCCGGCCACTCCTCGGCGGTCAGCGCGAACCGCTCGTGGTCGCGCCAGTCCCCCTGGAGGAACAGCATCCGCGGGGAGAAGCCCTCGTGCCGGAAGCCCAGCCGCTTGGCCATCGCGATCGAGCGCTCGTTGTCCGGCTGGACGTTGATCTCCAGCCGGTGCAGGCCCAGTCCGTCGGACGACCGCGGGGCGAAGCAGCGGTCCAGGACCAGCCGCATGCCCTCGGTCATCCGCCCGGTGCCGTTGAACGGCAGGTACGAGTCGTAGCCCAGCGTGGCGTTGCAGAACCGGCTCATCACGATGTTGGCGACGTTCACCTTGCCGACCAGTCCGCCGGTCTCCCGGTCGAGGATCAGGAAGGTCCGCAGCCCGGAGCCCTGGCGCTTCAGCAGGTCGGGCAGTCCGTCCGGCTCGACCGGGTTCCACCGGCCGATGTGTTCCGCGGACCGCCGGACCGCGTCGGCGTAAACGGCCGTGTCCTCGGCCCTCGGGGCCCTGATCATCACTCGCATGCCCCCATCATCGGACACGCGATCGGCCCGCCGCCCGGAAAAACCGGACGACGGGCCGACGACCAGCCCCGATCAAGGACTACAGCATGTCCTTGAACTCCTTGGGCAGCTCGAAGTCGGCCGGGCCCTTGCCCGCGCCGAGGCCGAACGCGCCGCCGTCCGCCGGACCCTGGCTGGCGCCCGGGCCGAGCGCGCGGCGCTCGGCGGCCGCGGCCTCCTCCTGCGCGCGCTTCAGCGGGTTGCCGCTCTTGCGCTTGCCCTTGGCCTGCGGGGCCTTCTTGCCGGACTTCTTCGCGCCGCCGCCCATGCCGGGGATGCCCGGCATGCCCGGCATCCCCTTGCCGGAGGCCATCGCGGACATCATCTTGCGGGCCTCGAAGAACCGCTCGACCAGGTTCTTCACCTCGCCGACCTGGACGCCGGAGCCCTTGGCGATGCGGGCCCGGCGGGAGCCGTTGATCAGCTCCGGCTCGGCGCGCTCGGCCGGGGTCATCGACTTGATGATCGCGCCGACCCGGTTGACGTCCTTGTCGTCGATGTTGTTGATCTGGTCCCGGATCTGGCCCATGCCCGGCAGCATGCCGAGCAGCTTGGAGATGGAGCCCATCTTCTGGACCTGCTCCAGCTGGGACAGGAAGTCGTCCAGGGTGAACTGCTTCGGGCCGCCGCGCAGCTTGGCGGCGATCTTCTCCGCCTCGGCCTGCGAGAAGGTCTGCTCGGCCTTCTCGATCAGCGAGAGGACGTCACCCATGCCGAGGATGCGCGAGGCCATCCGGTCCGGGTGGAAGGCGTCGAAGTCGTCGACCTTCTCGCCGTTGGAGGCGAACATGATCTGCCGGCCGGTGACGTGCGCGACCGACAGGGCGGCACCGCCGCGGGCGTCGCCGTCGAGCTTGGAGAGCACCACGCCGGTGAAGTCGACGCCGTCGAGGAAGGCCTGCGCGGTGGTGACGGCGTCCTGGCCGATCATCGCGTCGACGACGAACAGGACCTCGTCCGGGTTCACCGCGGCGCGGATGTCGGCGGCCTGCTGCATCAGCTCGGCGTCGATGCCCAGGCGGCCGGCGGTGTCGACGATGACGACGTCGTACTGCTTCTGCTTGGCGTACTCGATCGAGTCCGTGGCCACCTGCACCGGGTCGCCGACGCCGTTGCCCGGCTGCGGGCCGTAAAAGGCCACGCCGGCGCGCTCGGCGACCACCTGGAGCTGGTTGACCGCGTTCGGGCGCTGGAGGTCGCAGGCGACCAGCAGCGGGGTGTGCTTCTGCTTCTTCAGCCAGTGGCCGAGCTTGCCCGCGAGGGTGGTCTTACCGGCACCCTGGAGACCGGCGAGCATGATCACCGTCGGGCCGCTCTTGGCGAACCGCACCCGGCGGGTCTCGCCGCCGAGGATCGCGATGAGCTCCTCGTTGACGATCTTGATGATCTGCTGCGCGGGGTTCAGCGCGCCGGAGACCTCGGCACCGAGCGCCCGCTCCTTGACCTGCTTGATGAAGGCCCGGACGACCGGCAGCGCGACGTCCGCCTCCAGCAGCGCGATGCGGATCTCGCGGGCGGTGGCGTCGATGTCCGCCTCGCTCAGGCGGCCCTTGCCCCGGAGGTTCTTGAACGTCGCTGCGAGGCGATCGGAAAGGGTGTCGAACACGTCGTCGCGGGTCCTCTGCGGCATCGGTATCGGTACGGTCGTCGCCCCCCAGGGTATCCGGCCGCCCCGGGTACGGTCTCCACCCCCGGTCGGAACGCCCGCGCGCACCCCGCCCGCACCCCGGCCGACCCGCCGTCCGGCCTCCCTCCCGGCCCTCCCCGCGGGGCCCGCCACGCCACGCCGAGCGCTCAGCCCAGCGCGGCCCGGACCGCCGCCGCCACCTCGCCGGCCCGCCGGGCGGTCAGCGGCCGGCCGGCCCCGTCGGTCAGGTAGAACGAGTCGACGGCCTCCGCGCCCAGCGTGGAGACGTGCGCGGTGCGCACCCGCACGCCCGCTCCGTCCAGTGCCCGGCCGATCCGGTGCAGCAGCCCGGGGGCGTCGTGCGCGCGGACCTCCAGCACGGTCGCGGTCGCCGAGGCCACCAAGGGCGCCACCGCGACCAGCGGCGGCGGGGTGGGGACGCCCCGGCGGCGCGGGGCCGCGGCGTCCCGCTCGGCGAGCCGGCGGGCGACGTCCAGCGAGCCGTCCAGTGCCCGGCGCAGGTCGGCCCGCAGCCGGGCCGCCTCGGGCAGCTCGCCGTACTGGGCCGCCACCCGCCAGGACAGCAGCAGCACCGGCCCGGCGCCCACCGGGTCCAGCTCGCGCAGCCCGGCCGAGCGGACGGCCAGCCGGTGCAGCGCGAGCACCCCGGCGGCGGTGCCGAGCAGCCCGGGACGGTCCGGGACCGCCAGGTCCAGCTCGACGCCCATCGGCTCGGCGCCCGGCGCCGTCCCCTCGGACCGGGCCCGCAGCGACAGGGCGGGCTGCCCCGTCCTGGCGGCCTCCACCACGAGCCGCTCCTGCTCGGCGGTCGGCGCCGGCACCACCGGCGGGGCGCCCGCCCCGGCCAGCCGGTCCGCCACCCGGGCCACCAGGCCGTCCACCAGTGAGGCCCGCCAGGCGCTCCACGCGGCGGGACCGGTGGCCAGCGCGTCCGCCTCGGTGAGCGCGCGCAGCAACTCCAGCTCGGCCCGGGTGGTGACCACCTTGGTGATCGCCTCGACGGTCGCCGGGTCGTCCGGGTCGCGCCGGGTCGCGGTGTCCACCAGGGTCAGGTGGTGGCGGACCAGCACCGCCAGCGTCTCGGTGTCCTCGGGGCCGAAGCCCATCCGGGGGCCGAGGTCGCGGACGATCACCTCGCCGGCCTCGCTGTGGTCCCCCGGCCAGCCCTTGCCGATGTCGTGCAGCAGCGCGGCGACCAGCAGCAGGTCCGGCCTGGCCACCCGGCGGGTCATCGCGGCGGCCCGCACCGCCGTCTCCACCAGGTGCCGGTCCACCGTCCAGCGGTGCACGGCGTTGCGCTGCGGACGGCAGCGCACCCGCTCCCAGTCCGGCAGCAGCCGCCGGACCAGCCCCTCCGCCTCCAGCGCCTCCCACACCGGGACGGCCGCCTCCCCCGCGCCCAGCAGGGTGACCAGCTGCTCGCGCGCCTCGTCCGGCCAGGGCACCGGCAGCGGGCGGCACTCGGCGGCCAGCCGGCGCACCGTGGCGTACGAGACGGTCAGCCCGTTCTGCGCGGCGGCCGCCGCGGCGCGCAGCGGCAGCACCGGGTCGGCGGCCGGCCGGGCGCCCCGGGCGAGCACCGCCTCGCCGTCCTGCTCGACCACGCCCTCGGCGAGCGGCCGCCGCTCGACCGCGCCCCGGGCCCGCCCTCCGGCGCCGTGGACCTGCCCTCCGGCGCCGCGGCCGGGGCCGACGAACGGGATGCCCGGACGGCGCACCCGCCGACCGCGGTCGGCGCGGGCCGCCAGCACCCGGTCCACCGCCCGCCAGGTGACGTCGCCCGCGTACGCGATGGTGCGGGCCGCCTCGTAGACCCGGCGCAGCAGGGTGTCGGCGTCCAGCACCCCGAGCCGCTCGGCGACCTGGTCCTGGTCCTGGAGGCCCAGCCGGTCGGTGGCCCGGCCGGTGGCCAGGTGCAGGGCGTCGCGCACGTCGGCCAGCCGCCGCGCGGCGGCGTCCAGGCCGTCCCGGGGCGCGTCGGCGAGCCAGGTGGCGGCGATCGCGTCCAGCACCACGACGTCGCGCAGGCCGCCGCGGGCCTCCTTGAGGTCGGGTTCCAGCAGGAAGGCCAGCTCACCCTGCCGTTCGGCCCGCGCGCGGGCCAGCTCGCGCAGCTCGGGCAGGCGTGCGGGGGCGCTCGCGCGCCAGTCGGTGAGCACCGCGGAGCGCAGCGCATCGGTGAGCGCCCGGTCCCCGGCGAGGTGGCGGGCGTCCAGCAGGCCGAGCTGGGCCTTGAGGTCGGCGGCGGCGACCGAACGGGCCTCGGCCACCGTGCGCACCGCGTGGTCGAGCCGGGCGCCCGCGTCCCAGACCGGGTACCAGATCCGCTCGGGCAGCTCCCGGGCGATCGGGCCGGAGTGCAGCAGCAGGACGTCCAGGTCGCTGCGCGGGGAGAGCTCGCCGCGCCCGTACCCGCCGACCGCGACCAGCGCGACGCCGGGCGGGGCGCCGGCGGCGGCGAGCAGCCCGGCCAGCCAGTCGTCGGTGAGCCGGGCGAGCGCCCGCCGGCGGGGGCGGCCGCCCGGACCGGGGCCGGCGAGCAGCGCGGCCCGGGCGGCGGCGTGCCCCGCCGGGTCACAGGGGTCGACGGGGTCGGAGGGGCTGGTCTCGGTGGTCATGCGCGGAGTCCCGTCCGTCGTGCTGGTGGACCATCGCACCGGTGAGCCCCGTACCGCCGTTCCGGCCCGAGGACGAGCCGTTCGGCCGGCCGGGGGACGCCGGTGCGCCGTCGGGGGGACCCTCCCCTGGCGAAGGGCCCGCCGGTGCGCGGTCGGGCTACAGGGCGTCCGGCCCGCGCTCGCCGGTGCGGACCCGTACGGCGGTGTCGACCGGGACGCTCCACACCTTGCCGTCGCCGATCTTCCCGGTCCTGGCGGCGTTCACCAGGACCTCGATCAGGTCCTCGGCGTCCTCGTCCTCGGTCAGGACCTCGATCCTGACCTTCGGTACCAGGTCCACGGTGTACTCGGCCCCCCGGTACACCTCGGTGTGGCCGCGCTGGCGGCCGTAGCCGCTGGCCTCGGTGACGGTCAGGCCCTGCACCCCGAAGGCCTGCAGGGCGGCCTTCACCTCGTCCAGTCGGTACGGCTTGATCACGGCGGTGATGAGCTTCATCGGGCGTCGACCTCGGTCTTCTTCTCGGCGGGCTTCGCCGCGGGCTCCGGGTCCGGCTCCGCGGCGGCGGACCGTTCGGCGACGGGCTTCGCGGCAGCGACGGCCAGGCCCGGCAGGGCCCGGGCCAGGCCCGCCCCCACGGCGCTGAAATCGTAGGCGGACTCGGCGTGTTCGGCCCGGTCGATGCCGGCCACCTCGACGTCCGCGGCGACCCGGAAGCCGATCAGCCGGTCCACCGCCTTGGCCAGCAGCCAGGACAGCACGAAGGAGTACGCCGCGACCACCGCCACGCCCATCGCCTGCTTGCCGAGTTGCCCGATCCCGCCCCCGTAGAACAGGCCCTTGACGCCCTGGCCGACTCCGCCGGTGGCGAACAGCCCGACCAGCAGCGAGCCGACCGCGCCGCCGACCGCGTGCACGCCCACCACGTCGAGCGAGTCGTCGAAGCCCCAGCGGTACTTCAGCGAGACGGCGGCGCAGCAGACCGCGCCCGCGACCAGCCCGATCGCCACCGCCCCGAGCGGGCTGACCGAGCCGCAGGCCGGGGTGATCGCGACCAGCCCGGCCACCGCTCCGGAGGCGGCACCCAACGTGGTGAACGCGCCGTGCCTGAACCTCTCGCAGACCAGCCAGCCGATCAGCGCCGCGCCGGTGGCGACCTGGGTGTTGACCATCGCCATCGCGGCGACGCCGTTGGCGGCCAGCGCCGAGCCCGCGTTGAAGCCGAACCAGCCGAACCAGAGCAGTCCGGAGCCGAGCATCACCAGCGGCAGGCTGTGCGGGCGCATCGGGTCCTTCCGGAAGCCGATCCGCTTGCCCAGCACCAGGCAGAGGGCGAGCCCGGCGACGCCCGCGTTGATGTGCACGGCGGTCCCGCCGGCGAAGTCGATCACGCCGTTGCGGTCTCCCAGCCAGCCGCCGTGGCCGCCGTCGAAGAAGAACACCCAGTGCGCGACCGGGAAGTAGACGACGGTCACCCAGAGCGCGATGAACAGCCCCCAGGCGGCGAATCTCGCCCGGTCCGCCACGGCGCCGCTGATCAGCGCCGGGGTGATGACCGCGAACATCAGCTGGAAGAGCGCGAAGGCGGTGACCGGGATGGAGCCGGCCAGCTGGTCGAGGCCGAGGCCGCGCATCCCGAGGTGGTCCAGGTTTCCGATCAGACCGGCGAAGGAGTCGGGCCCGAAGCTGAGCGAGTAACCGTAGAGGACCCACAGCACGCTGACGATGCCGAGCGAGAGGAAGCTCATCGCCAGCATGTTCAGCGTGCTCTTGGCCCTGACCATCCCCCCGTAGAAGAAGGCCAGCCCCGGGGTCATCAGCATGACCAGGGCGGCACTGATGAGTACGAAGGCGGTGTCGCCCGCACTGAAGCCGTCCGGCATCGGCGTCTCCTCTGCGTCCAGGCCGATCCGTACCCGGGGATCCGTCCCGTGGTGCCACCCGGGGCGTCGGCGTTGGGACGAGCGTGTCGAAGGCGGGTTTCGGCCGGTGTGGCCGGTTGTTTCACCGCCGTGACACGTGCGACGCGCGGGTTACGGCTGCGTGAATCGCGGCCCCGCCCGGCCCGAACCGCCGCGCTGCCGGCCGCACCGCCGGACTCCGGACATGCCACCGACCGTGACGGCGGCGGCCGCCACGGTCGGTGGAGCTTCCCTCGGAAGGCCCTCGGTGGGACCGGTCAGACCACCGAGACGAACTCCGGGATGTCCTGGACCACCCGCTCCTTGAGCCGGCTCACCGCGTCCACGCCCTTGAACCGGGCCGCCGCGGCCTCCGTGGTCTTGCGCACCCGGGAGTTCAGCCGCTCCGAGCGCACCTTGGTGGCGATGTCCACCGCCTGCTCGGCCATCACCGCCGCCTGCTCGGCCTCCTTCTGCAGCAGGTGGACGCTGGCCATGCCGATCAGGTTGAAGGCGTACGAGCGCACGTGGTCGGCGTCCTGGCGGAACAGGTCGACCGCGGTCTCCATCACCGGCGCGGACATCGAGGCGTAGAGCTCGGCGTTGTCCGAGTGGTACGCGAGGTCGCGGAAGGAGTGCGCGTTCTCGGCGTTCAGCTCGGCCGGCGAGAAGAACTTCAGCCAGTCCGGCTCCTGGTCCCCCTCCCGGATGTCGGTGAAGGTGTCCTCGGCCAGCCGGACCGCCCGGGCGCAGCGGTTGACCTCGCCGATGGTGGCGTAGGCGCGCGCCTCCATCGCGTACAGCAGTGACTGCTGGCGCGCGGTGGCGGTGTCGCGGCTGCCGTACTGGGCCAGGTGGATGAGCTCCAGGGCGTCCTCGCCCCGGTTGAGGTGGATCATCTGGCGGCTCATGTCGGTGAGGATCAGCGCGCCGAACGGGCGGTCGCCCGCCTCCTTGGCCGCGTGCAGGGCGAGCACGTAGTACTTCTGCGCGCTCGGGTGCATCCCGACGTCGTACGACATCCACCCGGCCAGGTGGGCGAGTTCGGCGGTGAGCCGGAACAGCCGCTTGGTGGTGTCCTCGCTGTACGTCTCCTGGAGCAGGTCGGTGACCTCGTGCAGCTGGCCGACGACGGCCTTGCGGCGCAGCCCGCCGCCGTTCTGCGCGTCCCACTGCCGGAACATGACCGTGGTCTGCTCGAGCAGTTCGAGCTCGGGTTCGGAGAGCCGGCCGGTGAACGCCTCGCCGCCGTTGGCCGCGGTGAGGATCGGGGTCGGGACGCCGGTCGGGCCGGGGGTGAGCCAGCGCTGCATCGGCTCGATCAGCGCGGCGCCCGCGGTCAGCGCCAGCGAGGTGCCGAGGAAGCCCCGGCGGTTGAGCATGAGGTCGCTGCGGGAGTAGTCGCTGATCAGCTGGACGGTCTGCGGACCGCTCCACGGCAGGTCGACGCCGCCGCCCACGGTCGAGACCGGGATCGCGGCGCGCAGGCCGAGGTCCTCGATCGAGACCACCGAGCCGAACCGCTCGGAGAAGAGTTCCGACATGATCTTGGGGATCGGCTCGCGGGGCTGCTCTCCGTCGAGCCAGCGGCGCACCCGCGAGGTGTCGGTGGACACGTGGTGGGCGCCGATCTGCCGGGCCCGGCGGTTGACCTGTCGGGCCAACTCGCCCTTGGACCAGCCACTGCGGGCGAACCACGTGGTCAACTTCTCATTCGGCTGCTTCTCTGCCATGGGTAACGTCCCCATCCCGCCCGGCCCCTAGCGGGGCCCCCGATCGTGACCGCCCGACGGTTGCGGGCTCTTGCCAGACGTGCCGTGCCTGAGGTGCTGCCGTGCCACGGCACCGCCGTACCGCGACGCCCTCGCACTGGTGTGCCAGCGTTGCGGACGATCCGTCAGATCCCCGACTCCCGCGCCTCGGCGGCCCGGAACGGACTCCTCGACGACATCCGCACGCTGAACGTAATGCCCCACGACGAGCCCGCGGGAGCGGCCCTGGCGAAACGCCACCTTTCGCCACCCCCAGGAGTGAACCGAAGCCCGAAGGCACACGCTTCACTTAGGGAGTCCCAACGGCCCGGCATATGCGGGTCGCCAAGTCCACCGAAGCGCCCCGGAGGACCCGGCGGACACCGCAATCCACCGCAGCCACAGGCGAGTTCACCGTTCACTCGGGACGGCGACAGCCCCACGCACACGACGATCCGGCATCGGCGCCGCCCCCACAAGGCGGCGCCCGAGGCGCACCGGCGGAACGGGCGCACACCACGCGCTGCGCGCCGCCACCGCACTACGCACCACACGGCTGACAATCGACACACAGTCACCGTCCCGTAACCATCGGCAACGAGAACCTGTTGGGGGAGGCATGGACAACCTGTTCGGCGAACTTCGACTGGGGCACCTGCGGCTGGCACCGCTGGGCGCGCGCCGCCGCACCAAGGTCACCGCGTCCCAGGCCGCCGCGGAGTACACCGGCCGCTGGGGCTGGGCGGTCGTCACCGGCGACCCGGCCACCGGCACCCCGGTCGCCGGCGCCACCGCCCCGACCCGCTGTCCCTGCGGCTCCCCCCGCTGCGCCGCCCCCGGCCTGCACCCCGCGCCGGGCGGCGGCGGCCGGGCCCGCGCCCCCCGCGCCGAGGGCTCGGTGCTCTTCCCCACCGGCCGCGCCTTCGACGTCCTGGACGTCCCCGAGCAGGCCGGCCTCCAGGCCCTGGTCCGGCTGGAGCGGATGGGCACCCAGGTGGGCCCGGTGCTCGCCGCCCCCACCGGCCGGCTCCAGTTCCTGGTCGCCGCCGGCACCGCCCGGCGCCTGCCCGACCTGCTGTACCGGATGGGCTGGGACGACGCCGCGCTCGACCTGGCCTGCCACGGCGAGGGCAGCTACGTCGCCGCCCCGCCCACCGTCCTCGACGGCCTCGGACCGGTCCGCTGGCTGCGCCGCCCCACCCGCGACAACGCGGGCTGCCCGCCGGAGGCCCGGCTACTGCTCGGCACCCTCGCCTACGCCTGCCACCGCAGCCGCGAGCGCACCGCCGAGCCGGCCTGGATGGCCTCCTGACCCGCCGCCCGGCATGCGGAAGGGCCCGCCCGAGGGGCGGGCCCTTCGTGCGCCCTGAGGTACGTACCGTCGCGCGTACGGGGAGGGCGTCAGTCCCCGATCAGCGCGTCCACGAACGCGCCCGGCTCGAACGGAGCCAGGTCGTCCGCGCCCTCGCCCAGACCGATCAGCTTGACCGGCACGCCCAGCTCGCGCTGGACCGCGACCACGATGCCGCCCTTGGCGGTGCCGTCCAGCTTGGTCAGCACGATGCCGGTGATGTCGACCACCTCGGCGAACACCCGGGCCTGGACCAGGCCGTTCTGGCCGGTGGTGGCGTCCAGCACCAGCAGCACCTCGTCCACCGGGCCGTGCTTCTCGACGACCCGCTTGACCTTGCCCAGCTCGTCCATCAGGCCGGTCTTGGTGTGCAGGCGGCCGGCGGTGTCGACCAGCACGGTGTCGACGCCCTCGGCGATGCCCTCCTTGACCGCGTCGAACGCGATCGAGGCCGGGTCCCCGCCCTCCGGGCCGCGCACGGTGCGCGCACCCACCCGCTCGCCCCAGGTCTGGAGCTGGTCGGCGGCGGCGGCACGGAAGGTGTCGGCGGCGCCGAGCACCACCCTGCGGCCGTCGGCGACCAGGACGCGGGCCAGCTTGCCGGTGGTGGTGGTCTTGCCGACGCCGTTGACGCCGACCACCAGGACCACCGCCGGGCCCTCCTCGTGCTTGGTGGAGCGGACGGTGCGGTCGGCGTCCTTGCCGATCAGCTCGACCAGTTCCTCGCGCAGCAGCGCGCGCAGCTCGTCGGGGGTACGGGTGCCGAGCACCTTCACCCGGGTGCGCAGCCGCTCGACCAGCTCCTGGGTCGGGGTGACACCGACGTCGGCGGTGAGCAGCGTGTCCTCGATCTCCTCCCAGGTGTCCTCGTCCAGGTGCTCCCGGGAGAGCAGCGAGAGCAGGCCCTTGCCGAGCGAGTTCTGCGAACGGGAGAGCCGCGAGCGCAGCCGGACCAGTCGGCCGGCGGTGGGCTCGGGGACCTCGACGGCGGGCGCCGCCTCGGCCTCGGCGGGCACGACCTCGACGGCCTCGGGGGCCTCGGGGGCCTCCGGCTCCGCCGGGAGTTCCACCTCCTCGACGGTGCGGCGGGGCGCCTCGGTCGGCGGCGCGGACTCCTCGCCGACCTGGGGTTCCTGCGGGGTGGGCTTCGGCGCCGTGATGACCGGCGCCTGCGACTTCGGGGGCAGCTGCTGGCGTCGTCTGCCGGAAACGACGAGGCCCGCGATCGCACCGATGGCGATCACGGCGATGACTACGGCAAGAATCACGTATTCCATAACCGCTCCAGTATCCGCGACCGGGGCCCGGATGGACCGCAGCCGACCCGCACCGATGCGGTGCGCACTACACCGATGCGGTGCGTACCGCCCGCGGCCGCCGCTCCCGGTGCTCTTCGCGCAGCCGCTGGCTGATCACCCGGGAGATGCCGTCGCCCTTCATCGTCACGCCGTAGAGGGCGTCGGCCGACTCCATGGTGAGCTTCTGGTGGGTGATGACGATCAGCTGGGAGCTCTCCCGCAGCTCCTCCATGATCCCGATCAGCCGGCGCAGGTTGGTCTCGTCCAGCGCCGCCTCCACCTCGTCCATCACGTAGAACGGGCTGGGCCGGGCCTTGAAGATCGCCACCAGCAGCGCCACCGCGGTCAACGAGCGCTCGCCGCCGGAGAGCAGCGACAGCCGCTTGACCTTCTTGCCCGGCGGGCGGGCCTCCACCTCGACCCCGGTGCCGAGCATGTCGTCCGGGTCGGTCAGCACCAGCCGGCCCTCGCCGCCCGGGAAGAGCCGGGCGAAGACGCCCTCGAACTGGGCGGCGGTGTCGTGGTACGCCGAGGTGAACAGTTGCTCGACCCGCTGGTCCACGTCCCGGACGATGTCCATCAGGTCGCGCCGGCTGCGCTTGAGGTCGTCCAGCTGTTCGCCGAGGAAGCGGTGGCGCTCCTCCAGCGCGGTGAACTCCTCCAGCGCCAGCGGGTTGACCCTGCCGAGCTGCTGGTACGCCTTCTCGGCCGCCCGCAGCCGCTTCTCCTGCTCGGCGCGGACGTACGGGTACGGCTCCCCCGGCTCCGTCCCGTCCTGCGGGGGCGACGGCGGGACGGGCTGGTCCGGCCCGTACGAGGCGAGCAGTTCGCCGCCGTCGATGCCGAACTCCTCCAGCGCGCGCGCCTCCAGCTGCTCGATCCGCAGCCGCTTCTCGGCCCGCAGCACCTCGTCCCGGTGCCCGGCGTCGACGAGCTTGTCCAGCTCCTCCTTGAGCCCGCGGCCGTGCTCCCGGTGCTCGCGCAGCTCCTGCTCGCGCTCGGAGCGCGCCTGTTCGACGGCCGCGCGCCCGGCGTCCGCGCGGGCCAGCGACACCTCCAGGCAGGCCAGCAGCTGCCGGGCGCCCGCCGCGACGGCGTTCGCCACCGAGGCGTCGTGCTCGGCGCGCCGGCGGCGCTCGGCGGCCCGGGCGCGCGCCTCGCGCTCGGCGCGGGCGGCCCGGTCCAGCTGGTCGGCCCGGCCCGCGAGGGCGCGGACCCGCTCCTCGTGGGTGCGCACGGCGAGCCGGGCCTCCAGCTCGGCCTGCCGGGCGTCGCTCGCGGCCTCGGCCAGCCGCTGCTGTTCGGCGGCGTCCGGCTCGTCCTCCCCCGCCCTGGCCGACTCCTCGGCGGCGGCCAGGCGCCGCGCCAGTTCCTCGGCACCGTCCAGCAGCTCGGTCAGCCCCTGCTCGGCCCGTGCGGCCGCGGCCGACAGCCGCTCGGCCTCCCCGGCGGCGGCGCGGGCCTGCCCGCCGAGCCGGCCGAGCGCCCCGGCGACCTGCGCCCGGTCCTTCTCGGCCTGCCGCCGCCGCTCGGCCAGTTGCTCCGCCTCGGCTGCCGACTCCCGTCGCTGTTCGGTGAGTTCGGCGAGGCGCTCGGCCGACTCGGCACAGCGGGCGGTGAGTTCACCGATCGCCCGGGCCGCCTCGTCCACCGCCGCCTGGGTCTCCAGCAGGCTGGGCGCACCGCCGGACCCGCCCTGGGCGAAGCCGGCGTCGAGCAGGTCCCCGTCGGCGGTGACGGCGCGGATCCCGGGCCGCGAGGCGACCAGCAGCAGCGCCTGGTCCAGGTCCTCGACCACCGCCACCCCGGCCAGCGGCCGCCGGACCGCACCGAGCAACTCGGCCGGACCCTCCACCAGTTCGGCCGCCCAGCGGGAACCGGCGGGCAACTCCCCCGCCGCCTCCGCGACTTCGGCGGCGCCGGCGATCAGCAGCGCGGCCCGGCCGGCGTCCTCGGTCCTCAGCAGCCGCAGCGCCCCGGCGGCGGCGGACGGAGAGTCGACGGCCACCGCGTCGGCCGCCGCACCGAGCGCCGCGGCGAGCGGCACCTCGTACCCCGGCTCGATCCTCAGCAGCGCGGCCGCCGGGCCGAGCAGCCCACCCAGCCGCTCCCCCGCCTCCAGCAGCGCCCCGGTGCCGTCCTTGCGGCGCAGCCCGAGGGAGAGCGCCTCGTGCCGCGCGGTCAGCCCGGCCCGCTCGCGCTCGGCGGCGCCGGCCGTCTCCCGGGCCGCGGCCAGTTCCGCCTCCACGGCGGCCAGCCGCTCGCGCGCCCGCCGGTACCGGGCCTCGGCCTGTTCGTCCTCCCCGCCCAGGCCGTCCACCTGCTGCTGGAGTTCGTCCAGTTCGCCCTGGGCCGCCTCGGCGCGCAGCAGCGCCTCGTCCCTGGCCTCGGTGAGCCGGCCGATCTCGGCCTGCGCCGCGGCGGCCTTGGACCGGGCGGCGGCGGCCTGCCCCTGCAGCCGGGCCAGGCCTTCCCGGCGGTCGGCGATGGCCCGGGCGGCGTCCCGCAGCCGGCGCTCCTCGGCGGCCAGGTCCCGTTCCAGTCCGCCCTTGCGCTCGACGGCCTCGGCCAGCGCGTACCGGGCCTCCTCCAGCGCCTCGGTCAGCGCGGCCTCCTGTTCGCGGACCTGCTCGGCCTCCCGCTCCAGCTCCTCAGGATCGCGCCCGCGCCGTTCCTCGCCCCGGCCCCCGGCGACGGCGTGCCGGGCCCGGGCCTCGGCCAGCCCGACGGTGCCGCGGGTGCGTTCGGCCAGCGCGGAGAGCCGGTACCAGGTCTGCCGGGCGGTCTCCAGGCCGGGGCCGAGCTGCTGGACCTGCGCCTCCAGGACGCGCTCGCGCTGGACCGCGCGGGCCAGTTCCTGCTCGACGGTGGTACGGCGCAGCCGCAGCGCCAGTTCGTCCGCGACCTCGGCCTCGACGGCCCGGCGCAGCGCGCCGAGGTCGTCGGCGAGCAGCCGCAGCCGGGCGTCGCGCAGGTCGGCCTGGATCCCGGCGGCCCGGCGGGCGATCCGGGCCTGTCGGCCGAGCGGTCCGAGCTGGCGGCGCAGTTCGGCCACCAGGTCCTGGATCCGGTTGAGGTTGGCCTGCATCGCGTCCAGCTTCCGCAGCGCCTTCTCCTTGCGCTTGCGGTGCTTGAGGACGCCGGCCGCCTCCTCGATGAAGGCGCGTCGGCCCATCGGGTCGGCGTGCAGGACGGAGTCCAGCTGCCCCTGGCCGACGATGACGTGCATCTCGCGGCCGATGCCGGAGTCGGAGAGCAGTTCCTGGATGTCGAGCAGGCGGCAGGTCTCGCCGTTGAGCGCGTACTCGCTGCCGCCGTTGCGGAACATGGTCCGGGTGATGGTCACCTCGGAGTAGTCGATCGGCAGGGCACCGTCGCCGTTGTCGATGGTGAGGCTGACCTCGGCGCGGCCGAGCGGGGCGCGCCCGCTGGTCCCGGCGAAGATGACGTCCTCCATCTTGCCGCCGCGCAGCGACTTGGCCCCCTGCTCGCCCATCACCCAGGACAGCGCGTCGACCACGTTCGACTTCCCCGAGCCGTTCGGCCCGACGACGCAGGTGATGCCCGGCTCGAAGCGCAGGGTGGTGCTGGAGGCGAAGGACTTGAACCCGCGCAGCGTCAGACTCTTCAGGTGCACGCGGCCGGTCTCCTCAATCGCTCACGACAGGAACCGACTGTATCCGGAGCCGGACACGACGAAGGGACGCCACATCCGGGCGTCCCTTGCAAGCTGCGTCCCTTTCGGGGCGGCTCAGTGCACAGCGGCGTCGATCTGCGAGGACCGGGCGGGACTCAGGTGAGAGCCGGCTCCCGCTGATCCAGATCGATGCTGTTGAGCAGCGAGTGCTCGCCAGCGACAGCGGTCAGAGCGTCGTTCTCAGCCTGCATCCGAAGGAGCTCGGCTTCAAGATCCTGGACGCGCTGCTGAAGCCGTCGCATCTCGGAGAGCATTCGCGGGTCGGGGCCGCCGACGTACCCGAGAAGCGCCTTTGCCATGATGAATGGTCCTCCACGCTGAGTGACCGAACCGGAACGGTACAGGTCTAGGGGGAAGGGGGACGCACGCGCGGCGCGTCACCGGAAGTGCTGGCTGGGCACTACGGCACAACACCGTGAGCTGGGCTCACGAGGGTATGCGCCTGCCGGGAGAACGCGGTCGTGTGCGCGGGCTTCCAGCGTCTCACCAAAGACGGAAAGGGTCAACACGATCACCGCACGCTACCGCGCCCCTGTCACCTGCCCGGCGGAGTCGTCACGCCTGGGGGCCTCGGGCCCGGTCCACTCCGTGCTCGTGGATCATCGTTCGATGCGGAGTCAACCACGAGTCTGCCCGGATGGCAACCTCGTGACACCGCCAGTTCCGGATCTTTTCGCGGAAGCCCGCTTGCGGACCGAGCGGCGAGCCGCCTCCCGGGTCGCCGCGGGGCTGGCCCGGGGCGGGCCCGGGACGGCTCAGCGGATCTCGAAGCCCTCGTAGCCCGGGCCGACGGCCGTCCAGATCTCGGTGACCCCGCTGACGTTCCCCGGGGTCCCCGGGCCGCGCAGCATGGCCAACAACTGCTCGCAGTCGGCCGCGAGCCCCTCGGCCACCACCTGCACCCGGCCGTCGCCGAGGTTGCCGGCGTAGCCGGTCAGGCCGATCTCCAGCGCCCGCGCCCTGGTCCACCAGCGGAACCCGACCTGCTGGACCTTGCCCCGGACCCAGGCGGTCACCCGGACCGGTTCCTCACTGTGGGCGTCACGACCGTGCATGCCCCGACCCTAGCCTCCCGCGCGCCTCCCGCGCGTCCCCGCGCGAACGGGAGCGGCCCCGCCGGAGCACCGGCGGGGCCGCTGACCTGGTCGGTCGGCTCGTCGGACTACCAGTCCCCGCCGCCGAAGTCGCCACCGCCACCGAAGTCGCCGCCTCCGAAGTCGGCCGCGTTGAAGTCGGCGCCGGTGAAGTCGCCGCCCTCGTACTGGTCCTGGTAGCCGCCGTCCATCATCGGCGCCGCCGCGTAGGCCGGGGAGCTCATCATCGAGCCGAGCATGGTGCCGACCAGCAGGCCGGGCAGCAGGCCGCCGCCGCCGAAGCCGCTGTAGTACCCGCCGGCGTACGGGGCGTACGCGGGGCCGGCGTTCCAGTACGGCTGCGGGCCCTGGTCGGTGTCGACGGTGCGGATCGCCGGGTCGAGGCCGGCCGCCACCCGGTCCGCGTCGGCCTGGCAGACCGGCACGGCGCGGGCGGAGCCGCCGGCCGGGGCCCAGTCCACGTCCTTGACGGACGGGCCGTGCCGCGGGTCCATGAAGCACGGGGGACGGCGCTCGGGCAGCGGCCGCTTCTCCCGCCGGGCGGCCAGGGTGGCCAGCGAGAAGCGGCCGTCCTCGATCGCCTCGGTGACCTGCTTGACGTCCTCGGGCTTCTTCGCCTCGTCCATCAGCCGCTTGGACTTCTCGTACGAGTCCAGGGCGTGGGTGTAGTCGGTGCGCTGGGCGTCGTCGGCGTCGGCCGCGGACGGGCTGAAGTCGAGCCGGTCCAGCTCCTCGCCGAAGGCGGTGATGTCCTCGTCCACGACCCGGCGCAGCTGCTCCAGCTCGGCCCGGGCCTGCTCCTCCTTGCGCTTCTTGGCGCGGCGGAACAGCAGGAAGACGCCGGTGCCGGCGAGCGCGACCAGCACGAGCGGGATGACCACCCAGGCGATCGAGGTGCTGTGGTTGACCCCGGTGCCCTTGGTCTGCGGGGCGGCCTGGTCGACGAAGGAGTTCAGGGTGGCGTCGATGTCGCCGCCGTTGGAGCGCTGCGCCGCGCCGGCGATGCGCTGCGCCTGGCCGGCGCTCATCGCGCCGCGGTCGCCGCCGGCGTCGAGCTTGCCGTCGTGCCAGACCGCGTAGACGCCGTCGACGCCCACCAGGGTGCGGAGGTCCTGGAGGGTGGACTTCGCGTACGCGGAGTCGGGGATGACCGCGATGAAGATCGGCTTGTCGGCCTTGTCGATCTTCTTGCTCAGGGCGTCGGCCTGGGACTCGCTGAATCGGCTGGTCATGGCCGGGGCGACGTAGACCTGGCCCTTCTTCAGGGTGGCCGCGGCATCGCTCAGCCCGCCGGCCGCCGAGGCCGCGGGCGCCACCAGGAGCAGCAGCCCGAGCAGCGCCGCCACCAGGGCAAGCGGCCCGGCGCCCCGGGAACGTCGTGCAAGGGTTCTCATGCCCCCGACGCTACCGCGACCGGCGGCTGAGCACGCCATACCCTTCGCATACTGGTACTGACAAGAGCCCCCGCCGTCCGCCGGGCCCGCTCCCCTCCTCGGGGATGATGTTTCCCCCGGCCACCCCTGAGGCGGGTTCCGGGCGGGAACCCCGCGGGGCTCCCGGACGTACGTTCCGGCGGGTCCGACCGGGATCCGGGGCACTCCGGGGGGCGTGCCGACCGTACCGTGCGAACGGGCATAGTGGTCCCGGACCACCGGTCCCATTGCCTTTTCTTTACTCAGCTCGTTCCTGACCCGACTCCCGATCGGAGCACTTGGTGATCATCGGCCTCGTCACCGCCGTGGCGGCATCCGCCTGCTACGGCACCGGCTCGGTCCTCCAGGCCGTCGGATCCCGCCGCTCCGCGCGGGAGGAGGCCGCCAAGGGCGCCACCACCTCGACCACCGAACACGGCGGCCCGAGCCTGTCCTCGACCGCGAAGGCCGCCGTCACCTGGGAGTTCATCCTCGGCACGGTGCTCGACCTGATCGGTTTCGGGCTCGGTGCACTGGCCGCCCGACTGCTGCCGCTGTTCCTGTCCCAGACCATCATCAGCGCCAACCTGGTGATCACCGCGGTGCTCAGCATCAAGCTGCTGGGGATCCGGCTCAAGCAGCTGGAGTGGGCGTCGATCGCCGTGCTCTGCTCGGCGCTGGTGCTGCTGGCCGTCTCGGCGGGGCCGGAGGGCGGCCACCACGCGGCGATGTCCTTCCACTGGTGGCTGCTGATCGTCACCACCGTGCTGCTGGTCGGCGGCAGCCTGCTGGTGCGGCGGATGGGCGCCAACGGCGCGATCGTCGCCGGTCTGCTCTCCGGTCTCGGCTTCGGCGCCCTGGGTGTCGGGGTGCGCATCCTCAACGGCATCGAGCCGTTCGCGTTCGGCGAGTTGCTCTCCGACCCGGCCCTGTACGCGGTCCTGGTCGGCGGCCTCGGCGGCATGTACATCCACACCGTGGCGCTGCAGATCGGCTCGGTGAACGGCGCGACCGCCGCGCTGGTGGTCGGGGAGACGGTGCTGCCCGGCGCGGTCGGCGTGCTCTGGCTCGGCGACTCCTCCAAGGCCGGCCTGGGCTGGCTCGGCGTGATCGGCTTCGTGCTCGCGGTGGTCGCCGCGGTCGGGGTCGCCTACTTCGGCCAGGACACCCACGGCACGCCCGGGGAGCCCGCCGTCCCGGAGCCCGAACTCACCCGGAAGTAGCGCGGGGCGTGCCCCGCGGACCCCGTCCGACCGGGCGGAGGTCCGCGGGACGCGCCCGACGGCTCAGCCTCCGCTGCGGGCGCGCGGCACCCGCTGGCAGCGGGGGCAGAAGTAGCTGGAGCGGTTCATCCAGGCCGCCCGCCGGATCGGGGTGCCGCAGCGCCGGCAGGGCTCCTGCTCGCGGCCGTAGGCGTCGAGGTCCCGGGAGAAGTAGCCGCTCTCGCCGTTCACGTTGACGTAGAGGCTGTCGAAGCTGGTGCCGCCGACGGCGAGCGCCGCGGTCATCACGTCCCGGGCGTTGGCCAGCAGCAGCAGGGCCTGCGGGCGGGTGAGGGTCGCGGTCGGGCGGTCGTAGTGCAGCTTGGAGCGCCACAGCGCCTCGTCGGCGTAGATGTTGCCGACGCCGCTGATCAGGGTCTGGTCGAGCAGGGCGCGCTTGACGGTGGTCCGCTTGGCGCGCAGCGCAGCCGCGAAGACGGCGTCGTCGAAGCGCGGGTCGAGCGGGTCGCGGGCGATGTGCGCGATGGACACCGGGGTGCCCTCCGGGTCCCCGTCCTCGGCCTCCTCGACCGCCAGGCCGCCGAAGGTCCGCTGGTCGACGAAGCGCAGTTCGCGCCCGCCGTCGCCGAAGCGCAGCCGCACCCGCAGGTGCGTCTCGTCGGGTACGGACGGGTCCTGGACGAGCAGTTGGCCGCTCATCCCGAGGTGGCCGATCAGCGAGAAGCCCGCGCCCGTCCCGGCCAGCGGCACCCACAGGTACTTGCCGCGGCGCTGCGCGGTGCCGAGGGTGGTGCCGGTGAGCCGGGCGGTGAAGTCGGCCGCGCCGGCCGGCTGGCGGCGCACCGCGCGCGGGTGCAGCACCTGGACGTCGGCGACGGTCCGCCCGGCCACCCAGTTGGCCAGACCACGGCGGACGACCTCGACCTCGGGAAGTTCGGGCACGGGAACACGCCTCCTGCTCGGTACGGATCAGCAGGAGTGAAGGCTACTTCGAGGTCATGCCCCGGCGGGCAGCCGGTCGGCGTACTTCTCCTTGATCGCGCGCCAGGCGCTCTCGGCGGCCTTCTGCTCGGCCTCCTTCTTCGAGCGGCCGACGCCGCTGCCGAAGTCCTCGCCGGCCACCCGGGCCGCCGCGGTGAAGGTCTTCTCGTGGTCCGGACCGGACTCCATGACCACGTACTCCGGCACGCCGATGCCCACCGAGGCGGTGAGCTCCTGCAGGCTGGTCTTCCAGTCCAGGCCGGCTCCCAGCTGAGAGGACTCCTCGATCAGCGGGTCGAACAGCCGGTGGACGAACTCGGTGGCCGCGTCCAGTCCCCGGTCCAGGTAGACGGCGCCGATCACGGCCTCGACGGTGTCGGCGAGGATCGACGACTTGTCGCGGCCGCCGGTGCCCTCCTCGCCCTTGCCGAGGCGGATGAACGCGCCGAGGTCCAGACCGCGGCCGACGTCCGCCAGCGCGCGGGAGTTGACCACCGCGGCGCGCAGCTTGGCGAGCGTGCCCTCCGGGACGTCCGGGTGGACGCGGTAGAGGGTGTCGGTCACCACGAGGCCCAGCACCGAGTCGCCGAGGAACTCCAGGCGCTCGTTGGTGGGCAGCCCGCCGTTCTCGTACGCGTACGAGCGGTGGGTCAGGGCACGTACCAGAAGGGCGCGCTCGAGTGTGTACCCGAGGCGCCCTTCCAGGACGTCGTATTCGGTCGAAGCCGGCCCGCCGGCCTTGCCGCCTCCCGAAGAACCCTTCGGGGTGGTGGTCGCCTTGCGGGTGGAGTTACCGTCCGACATCGATCCGTACACCCCGCCGATCAGACCGAGAGGACCTGGCGACGGTTGTACGTGCCGCAGCTCGGGCACGCGATGTGGCCCAGCTTCGGCTCGTGGCAGCGGTCGCACGCCACGAGGGCCGGAACGACGGCCTTCCAGTTGGACCGGCGGTGGCGCGTGTTGCTGCGCGACATCTTCCGCTTCGGAACAGCCACGGCTACTTCTCCTGGTTCTCGGCGAGACCCTCACGGGTGTCGCTGTTCTTAGATCCGTCACCCTCGTCGCCGGGGGCGGCGGAGAGTCCCTGCAGAGCCGCCCACCGGGGGTCGACGGCATCGTGGTGGTGCGCCGGGTCGTCGCTCAGGCGCGCTCCGCACTCGGAGCACAGGCCCAGGCAGTCTTCCTGGCACACCGGCTGCAGCGGCAGTGCGAGCACCACCGCGTCACGCAGCACCGGCTGGAGGTCGAAGAAGTCGCCCTCCAGACGGTAAGTCTCTTCTTCCGAGTCCTCGTCGAGGTCCTCGGTCCCGGTCGTCCGGGCGCGGTGGCGCTCGTCGGACTCCGGGTAGTAGTACAGCTCCTGGAAGTCCACGTCGATGTCGAACTCGACGGGCTCCAGGCACCGGACGCACTCGCCCTCGACGTGGGCCTCGGCGGTGCCGGTGACCAGCACGCCCTCGACCACGGACTCCAGGCGGAGCTCCAGGTCGATCGGGCTCTTCTCCGGCACGCCGATGACGTCGATGATCCCGAAGCCCTCGGGGGCCTCCAGGGTCCGGCTCACCTTGCGCATCGAGCCCGGACGCCGACCGAGCTCGTGCGTGTCGAACACGAGGGGGTCGCGGTGGTCGAGGCGGTTCACGGTGTCCTGACTTCCTGGGGAATCTTCGGTGGCGTCTCCGCCCGGACCGGCGTTGCGAGGGCAAGCCGACAGCCGGACATGGAGGGGCCGGAGTGGTCAGACTACCGGAGTCTCCCGCCAGGCCCAACTTCGGTCCCGTCAGGAGACTCCCGCACCGCCGTGCCGGGGCCGGTTCAGCGGCCGCCGAGCTCCCGCAGCCTGGTCATGTCGATCATGCTGGTGTCGAAGAAGCTGGTCTCGTCCAGGCCCTGCCCCTGGCCCTGGCTCTGCCCCTGCTGCTGGCCCTGCTGCTGGTGCGGCACGGCCGGCGGCGCGGTGGGCTGCTGGGGGTAGGTGTAGCCGTCGTACGGCTGCGCGGCGTAGCCCGGCTGCTGCTGGGGATAGCCTCCCCCGGCCTCCGGCCCGGCGTGCCCCCATGCGCCCTGCTGGTCCTGGTAGCCCTGCTGCTGGTAGCCGCCCTGCTGCTGGCCCCACTGGGTGTTGTACGGGTCGCCCTGGCCGGCCGGGTCGTAGCCGCCGCCGTACACCTCGACGTACTGCCCGCCCGGCTGCTGGGCGGCCGCGTACTGGTCGGCGCCGGGGGCCTGCCAGTCGGCCGCGGCCGGGGTCTGCTCCGGCCAGGTCTGCTGCTGCGGGACGTCCTCGCGGTACCAGGCGATGTCGTCGCCCTCGGGGTCGTGGGCGAAGCCCGCGGCCACCGCCTCGGCCCGCTCCTTGGCCTGCTGGGCCTGGTCGGCGGCGGCGAGGTAGGCGCCCAGCTCGTCGATCGGACGCTTGCCGAGCAGCTTGTCCCGGCCCTTGCCGACGGCCTCCAGGGTGGCGCCGAGCACGTTCTCCAGGGTGGCGAGCTTCACATCGACGTACTCGTCGACCTCGGGGCTCGGGCTGATCCGCTGCGGACGGAACTCCTCGCCGTCGCTCTCGGCGTCCTGCTCGGTCTCGAAGACGCTGGAGTCGCCGCGCAGCTTGGTGCGGCCGCGGCCGACCGCGCCCAGCGTCTTGGTCAGCACGACCTCGAAGTTGGCGAGCTTGCTGTCCACGTAGTCGTCGGCCTCGGCCCGCTTGGCGTCGACCTCGGCGCGCGCCTCGGCGAGGATCCGGTCGGCCTCGGCCTGGGCCCGGCGGACCACCTCGGTGTCCGAGATCAGCGAGCCGCGCTCGGCGTGCGCGCCCTGGATGATCCGCTCGGCCTCGGCCTGGGCGCCCGCCACCACCTGCTCGTGGTCGGCCATCACCGACTGGGCCTGGGCCAGTTCGGCGGGCAGCGCCGACTTGAGGTCGTTGAGCAGGCCGATCAGCTCGGCCCGGTTCACCACGCAGGAGGCCGACATCGGCATCGAGCGGGCGTTCTCGACCGCCGCCACGATCTCGTCGACCTTGTTCTGCACGTCCACGGGGGCTTCGTCTTTCCGTGTGCCGCCGACGGTCCGGCGGAGGCAGGCCCGACGCGGTGGACCTCACCGCAGGGCAGGAATACAGACTGTACGGCCACTGCCGGGCACGGTCACAACGCCTCAGCCGAACCGGTCTGCCGCCCGCGGGACGATCCGTGACGAACCGGCAGGAAAGGGACGGGCGGCGGACTACTGCTGGGCCTTGCGCTCCGCGATCCGCTCCACCAGCCGGCCGTGCACCGTCGCGGGCAGCAGGTGGGAGACGTCGCCGCCGTACGAGGCGACCTCCTTGACCAGCGTCGAGGAGAGGAAGCTGTACGTCGGCGAGGTCGGCACGAACAGCGTCTCCACCCCGGTCAGACCGTGGTTCATCTGGGCCATCTGGAGCTCGTAGTCGAAGTCGCTGACGGCGCGCAGGCCCTTGATGATCGCGGGGATGCCGCGCTCCCGGCAGTAGTCCACCAGCAGGCCGTGGTGCGACTCGACCACCACGTTCCCGAAGCCGGCGGTGACCTCCTCGATCAGGCCGATCCGCTCCTCGACGGTGAACATGCCCTGCTTGTTCCGGTTGATCAGGACCGCGACGTGCACCATGTCGTACAGCTTCGAGGCCCGCTCGATGATGTCGAGGTGGCCGTTGGTGATCGGGTCGAACGAACCGGGACAGACGGCTCGGCGCATGGCGTGTGTGCTCCCTCGTGGGGTGACGGCTGCTGCGGGCGGCGGCCCGCTACTCCTGCTCGCCGGCCGCGGCGGCGCGACCGTACCAGAGCGTTCCCTCGCCGTAGCGGCGGGAGCGGAGCTCCTCGAAGCCCTCGGGCCAGTCGAAGCCGCCGCCGCGGGTGCTGCGCTCCACGGTGACGAGTGCGTCCTCCGTGAGCCAGCCCCCGGCCAGGAGTGTGATCAGCATCTCGCGGACCTCCTCGTCCGTCACCACGTACGGCGGGTCGAGGAAGACCAGGTCGTACGGGCTCTGCGGAGGCGGGCCGGCGATCACCTTCTCGGCCCTGGCCGCCCGCACCTCGGCGCCGGGCAGGCCGATCGTCCGGACGTTCTCCCGGATCACCCGGGCCGCCTGGGCGTCCGCCTCGACCAGCAGGACGTGCTCGGCGCCGCGCGACAGCGCCTCCAGCCCGACCGCGCCCGATCCGCCGAACAGGTCCAGCATCCGGGTTCCGCGCACGGTTCCGTGCAGCGCCTCCAGGGTGGAGAACATCGCCTCGCGGGCCTTGTCGGAGGTCGGTCGGGTGCCCCGGCCGGGCGGTACGGCCAGCCGGCGGCCGCCGGCCGCCCCGGCGATCACGCGGGTCATGGTGGTGGGAGGTCCTTTCGTCGCTGCCCGACCACGCTATCCCGCCCCGCCCCGCGGGGGCGCGCCGGTGCCGGACCGGTGCGGCACCGGCGGGACGCTCCCGCCGGTGCCGCACCGTCACCCACGGGTGGTCAGCTCGCCTCGGAGTCCGCCGCCCGGGCCGGGGTGCTCGCGCCGAGCAGGGCCGGCGAGGCGTAGCGGGACCAGGACAGGCAGCCGTCGGGCGGGCAGAACTCGGGGCGGCGCGGGTCGTGCCCGAGCTCGCGCAGCTTGGTCCGGACGGAGTCGGGCGTGCGGCCGAAGCGGGCGGCGATCCGGGCGACGGTCTCGCCGTCGTGGAAGCGCCGGACCAGCTCCTCCTCGTGCTGCGGCACCCAGGGGGCGCCGTGGCCGGGGTACAGCTCGCGCAGCACGTCGCGGTCGGGGATGGGCTCGGAGACGTCGGCGACGATCGCCAGCGCCCGCAGCGCGCGGTTGAGCGCGATCCGCAGCGAGGCGACGTCCTCGACCGGCAGGCGGAGCCGGCCCGAGGCGAGCGGTGCGGCGGCCGCCCCCTCGCGCCAGCCGGTCAGGGTGAGGGTGACTTCGCGGTCGTCGTCGCTGGCGAGTTCGATCCGGAAGACCTTGTCGCCCAGCGGGAGCTCGTTGAGATGACGGAATGCCATGGCATGACCCCCAAGTGTCGTGCCAGGTACGCACCTTGGAGGTGCGCCCTGAACACCTTCATTCTCTCCCGGGGGTCTGACAATCCGGCTCCGCCGGAACGGCTCAGCCCTTCTCCATGTAGGCCGCGCGGTCCTCGTCGAGCAGGCTCTCCAGCGCGGTGCGCAGCTCCGGGTGGGCGGCGAGGTCCGGGTCCTCGGCGACCAGCCGGGTGGCCTCGGTGCGGGCGGTGAGGATGACCTCCTCGTCCTCCAGCACCGAGAGCACCTTGAGCGAGGACTTCACCCCGGACTGCGCCTGGCCCAGCACGTCGCCCTCGCGGCGCTGTTCGAGGTCGATCCGGGACAGCTCGAAGCCGTCCAGGGTGCCCGCCACCGCGTCCAGCCGGGCCCTCGCGGCGCTGCCCCCGGGCATCTCGCTGACCAGCAGGCACAGGCCCGCCGCGCTGCCGCGGCCGACCCGTCCGCGCAGCTGGTGGAGCTGGGAGACGCCGAAGCGGTCGGCGTCCATGATGACCATCGCGGTGGAGTTGGGGACGTTGACGCCGACCTCGATCACCGTGGTGGCGACCAGCACGTCCACCTCGCCGGCCGCGAACCGGCGCATCACCTCGTCCTTGGCCTCCGGTGCGAGCCGGCCGTGCAGGATCTCCACCCGCAGCCCGGCGAGCGGCCCCCTGACCAGCTTGTCGGCCGTCTCCACCACCGAGAGCGGGGGCCGCCGTTCGTCGCTCGCGGCGCCCGCGTCGGCGACCTCCTCGAAGTCCTCCTCGGCGGCCCTGCGGCGCTTCTTCCCGGCGTCGGCGGCGGGCTCCTCGTCCCCGATCCGGGGGCAGACCACATACGCCTGGTGGCCCTTGGCGACCTCCTCGCGGACCCGCTCCCAGGCCCGGGTGAGGAAGTTGGGCTTCTCCAGGGCCGGGACGACGTGGGTGGAGATCGGCGAGCGGCCGGCCGGCAGCTGGTCCAGGACGGAGGTCTCCAGGTCCCCGAAGACGGTCATCGCGACGGTGCGCGGGATCGGGGTGGCGGTCATCACCAGCAGGTGCGGCGGCTGTTCGCCCTTGGCGCGCAGCGCGTCCCGCTGCTCGACGCCGAAGCGGTGCTGTTCGTCCACCACGACCAGGCCGAGGTCCTGGAACTGCACCTTGTCCTCGATCAGCGCGTGGGTGCCGATGGCGATCCCGGCGTCCCCGCAGGCCATGTCGAGCAGCGCCTGGCGGCGGGCGGGCACGCCCATCGAGCCGGTCAGCAGCACCACCCGGGTGCCGAGGTCGGAACCTCCCAGCATGCCGCCCTCGGCGAGGTCCCCCATCATCTCGACGATCGAGCGGTGGTGCTGCTGGGCGAGCACCTCGGTGGGCGCCAGCAGCACCGCCTGGCCGCCCGCGTCCACCACGGCGAGCATGGCGCGCAGGGCGACGAGGGTCTTCCCCGAGCCGACCTCGCCCTGGAGCAGCCGGTGCATCGGGTGCTCGGTGGCCAGGTCGGCGGCGATCTCGGCGGAGACCTTCTGCTGGCCCTCGGTGAGGGTGAACGGCAGCCGGGCGTCGAACGCGTCCAGCAGACCGCCCTCGCGGGCCCGGCGCGGCTTGGCGGGCAGGGCGGAGTCGGCGGCCCGGCGCTGGGCGAGGGCGACCTGCAGCACGAAGGCCTCGTCCCAGCGCAGCCGGCTCTGGGCGCGCTCGCGGTCGGCGTGGCTGCGCGGGCGGTGGATCAGCTCCAGCGCCTCGGGCAGCGGGATCAGGTCGTGCCGCTCGCGCAGTTCGGCGGGCAGCGGTTCGCCGACGTCGCCGAGGTGCTTGGTGAGCGCGGTCTCGATGCAGATCGACAGCTTCCAGCTGGGCATCTGCGCGCTGGCGCCGTACACCGGGATGAGCCGGCCTGCGAACTGCCGTGCCGCGTCCGACCCGGCGTCCTCGTCGAGCAGCTGGTAGTCCGGGGAGACGAGCTGGCGGGTCCGGTTGAAGACCCCGACCTTGCCCGCGAACAGGCCCTGGGCGCCGGCCTTGAGCTCCTTCTGCCGCCAGCCCTGGTTGAAGAAGACCAGCGAGAGCCGGCTGCGGCCGTCGGTGACGACGACCTCCAGCCGGTCGCCCTTGCGCCCGCGGAACGGGATCAGGGTGACCTTCTCGATCCTGGCCAGCACGGTGACGTGCTCGTCGACCTCCAGCTCGTCCAGGCTGGTGAGCTGGCCGCGTTCGACGTAGCGGCGCGGATAGTGGTGCAGCAGGTCCCCGACCGTGCGCAGCTTGAGGCTGTCGGCGAGCACCTTCGCGGTGCGGTCGCCGACGAGCTTGGTCAGTGGTTCATCGAGAGCGCCCATCAGGCCCCTGTCTACACCACCGGACGGACAGAACGGCGCTGGTCGCCCGCCCGTCCGCCTCCGGGGCGGAGCTACTCGACCCCGATGAGGAGCGGCGCCGGTTCCTGGCCGCCGTGGAAGACCACCGCGTCCACCTCGGGCCGCCGGTGCCGGACGTGGGCGACGAGCCGTTCGGCGAGTGCCTCGTCGGCGCCCTCGCCGAGGATCAGGGTGACGAGTTCGCCGCCCGCGCCGAGCATCCGGTCCAGCACGCTCTCGCCGACCTCGGCCAGGCCGACGCCTATCACCGCGACGTCGCCGTCGATCAGCCCGAGCACGTCCCCGGCCTGGCAGACCCCGGCCATCGTCCAGGACTCCCCCTCGGCGACGGCCAGCTCGGCGTACCGGGTGGCCCCGGCGGCGGAGGTCATGGCGACCACGTCCTCGTCGAAGCGGCGGCCGCCCTCGTGCACCGCCAGCGCCGCCAGTCCCTGCACCGGCGAGCGGGTGGGCAGGACGGCGATCCGCACCCCCTCCTCGCGCAGCTGGTCGGCGGCGGCCCCGGCGGCGGCGCGCAACTCGGGGTCGTTGAGCAGCAGGACGACCTCGCGAGCGGCCGAGCGGCGCACCGCGGCGGCGAGTTCGGCGCTGGCCGGCGGGCGGTCCGGGTCGGCGTGCAGGACGACGGCGCCGGCCTGCTCGCAGAGCTCGGCCAGGCCCTCGCCGGAGACCACCGAGAGCACCGCCCTGGCCCGTTCCTCGCGCTCGCCGGGCTCGGCGGCGCTGCCGGAGCGGGCGGCGGCCTCGGCGAAGTGGGTGATCCGGATCTGGTGCGGGCGCCCGGCCTCGACCCCGGCCTCCACGGCGGCGCCCGCGTCGTCCACGTGGACGTGGACGTTCCACAGGCCGTCGCCGCCGCCGATCACCAGCGAGTCGCCGAGTTCGCCGAGCCGCGCGCGCAGCGCGGGCAGCGCCTCGTCGGGGGCGTCCAGCAGGTAGATGACCTCGAAGGCGGGGTGGCCGGGGCCGGGCGGCCTGAGGTGGGTCTCGCAGCTCTCGACGGCCCGGATGTCACCGCGCAGAGCGACCGGCCCCATCGGCTGCTGCCCGGCGACGGCGTCGGCGAGCGCGCCGAGGACGGCCACCAGGCCTCGCCCGCCGGCGTCCACCACTCCGTTCTCGGCCAGCACGGCGAGCTGTTCGGGGGTGTGCCGCAGCGCGTCCCGGGCGGCCCGGTAGGCGGTGTCGGCGACCTGGGCAAGCCCGTCCCCGGCCCGTACGGCCTCCCGGGCGGCGACCCGGGCGACGGTCAGCAGGGTGCCCTCGACGGGCTCCGCGACGGCCTGGTACGCGGAGTCGGCGGCCCGCTGCAGGGCGGCCCGCAGCTGTTCGGCGCCGCCGCCCTCGGCCAGCGTCTCGGCGGTGCCGCGCAGCCACTGGGCGAGGATCACCCCGGAGTTGCCGCGGGCACCGACCAGTGCGCCGCGGGCCATCGCCCGGACCGCGTCGGCCAGCCCGGGGGCCGGGTCGGCGGCGGGGTCGGCGAAGCGGCTCTCCACCTCGGCGGCGGCGGACTCGACGGTCAGGTAGAGGTTGGTGCCGGTGTCGCCGTCCGGGACGGGATAGACGTTGAGCGCGTCGATCTCCTCGCGGGCCTGGCCGAGCGCGCGGAGGGCGAGCTGGCACCAGGTGCGCACGGCCGGGGCGTCGAGCGTGTGCAGCACCAGGTCTCCTCCGGATGGGACGCCGACATGGCCGGGCAATGAACGGCGAGGGGTGATACCGGCAGGTTATCGGGGCCGGGGTGGGGTCGTCCGGACCGGCGACCGGAGCGATCACTCGGCCGGTCATGGTAGTTTCGTGGGACGGAAGCAAGCGTTGTATGCTCTTCCGGTTGCCTGGAACCGTCCAGGCTCACCCCCTTGTCCGGTCTGGTTCACGTGAGTGTTCTGGTGGTTGAGCGGGGTTTTCGAAAGTATCTGATCTGAAGTCTTGGAGTGACTCCTGTGGCTGCCAACTGCGACGTCTGCGGCAAGGGGCCGGGCTTCGGCAACAGCATCTCCCACTCTCACCGCCGTACCCCCCGTCGTTGGAACCCCAACATCCAGACGGTGCGCGCTGTGATTGGGCGGACGCCGAAGCGGCTCAACGTCTGCACCTCGTGCATCAAGGCCGGTAAGGTCTCGCGCTGACGCGCAGACCGGCAAGCCGGTCCTCCAGTGAGCCGGTTCATCCTCGGATGAGCCGGCTTCGCTGTTTCCGTGGCCGGCTACGCCGATTTCCGGACTCACCAGTGGTGGGCGGACTCCATCCAGGAGCCCGCCCACCTCTGTTTTCCCGGGTTCCTCAGCGCCAGCGCCAGGCGTGGTCGACCGGGCCGATGCCGGCGCCCAGGGCGAAGCCCCCGGCGATCGCGCCGGTGATGTACTCCTTGGCCGAGGCCACCGCCCGCGGCAGCGGCTCGCCCTTGGCCAGGCCGGAGGCGATCGCGCTGGCCAGGGTGCAGCCGGTGCCGTGGGTGTGGCGGTTGTCGTAGCGCGGCGCCCGGAACCAGTGCACCTCGTCCGGTCCGCCGTACAGCAGGTCGGCGGCCTCGCCCTCCAGGTGGCCGCCCTTGACCAGCGCCCAGCGCGGCCCGAGGTCGACCAACGCCTTGGCGGCGTCCAGCATCTGGGACTCGTCCTCGACGGTCAGCCCCGTGAGCTGGGTCACCTCGTGCAGGTTGGGGGTGGCCAGGGTGGCGACCGGCAGCAGCTTCTCGCGGACGGTCGCGACGGCCTCGGCGACCAGCAGCGCGTCCCCGTGCTTGGAGACCCCGACCGGGTCGACCACCACCGGGGCGTCCACCCCGGCCAGCAGTTCGGCGACGGTCTCGACGAGTTCGACCGAGGCGAGCATGCCGGTCTTCACGGCCTGCACCCCGATGTCGTCCACCACACTGCGGAACTGTGCCCGGACGGCCTCGGCGGGCAGCTCCCAGTAGCCCTGGACGCCGAGCGAGTTCTGCGCGGTGACGGCGGTGATCACGCTCATGCCGTGGACGCCGAGGGCGAGCATCGCCTTGAGGTCGGCCTGGATGCCGGCGCCGCCGCCGGAGTCGGAGCCGGCGACGGTGAGCACGCGGGGGGGTGCGGTGGAGGACATGGCCCCAACCTACCCGCGCGGTCTCAGAGCACCGCCTCGGACTCCGCCCAGCGGTCCCGCGGCACCGTCTTCAGCCGGGTCACCGCCTCGCCGATCGGCAGCAGCTCGATGCCGGTCCGGCGCAGCGCGGTGAAGTGCCCGAACGCCCCCCGGTGGACGGCCTCCACGGCGTGCCAGCCGAACCGGGTGGCGAGCACCCGGTCGTAGGCGGTCGGGGTGCCGCCGCGCTGGACGTGGCCGAGGATGACCGGGCGGGCCTCCTTGCCGAGCAGGTTCTCCAGCTCGTGGGCGAGCCGGGTGCCGATCCCGCCGAAGGTCCGGTGGCCGTACTGGTCGACCTCGCCGTGGTCGAAGCGCATGGTGCCGGGCACCGGGCAGGCGCCCTCGGCGACGGCGATGATGGCGAACTTCTTCCCGCGCGCGAAGCGGTCCTCGATTATCCGGGCCACCGCCTCGATGTCGAAGGGCTTCTCCGGGATCAGGATGCCGTGGGCGCCGCCGGCCATGCCCGCGGTGAGGGTGATCCAGCCGGTGTGCCGGCCCATCAACTCGACCACCATGACGCGCTGGTGGGACTCCGCGGTGGTCTTCAGCCGGTCGATCGCCTCGGTCGCGACGTGGACGGCGGTGTCGAAGCCGAAGGTCATGTCGGTGGTGTCGATGTCGTTGTCGATGGTCTTCGGCACCCCGACCACGGGCAGTCCGGCGTCGCCGAACAGCTTGGCGGCGGTCAGCGTCCCCTCGCCGCCGATCGCGATCAGCGCGTCGATGCCGATCCCCCGGGCCAGTGTCTTGGCGTTCTCCACCGCCCAGGCGATCCGGTCCCGCCGCACCCGGGCCGAGCCCAGGATGGTGCCGCCGAGGGTGAGCAGGCCGGTGACGTCGTCGTGGGTGACGGTCCTGGTGCGGCCCTCGATCAGTCCGAGGAAGCCGTCCAGGATGCCGACGATCTCGTCCCCGTGGACGTCGGTGCCCCGGTGCACCACCGAGCGGATCACCGCGTTGAGGCCGGGGCAGTCGCCGCCGCTGGTCAGTACACCGATGCGCATCTGTGGTGTGCTCCCACTCGCAGTGGTTCGGACCATCCGCGCCGGACGGGCGGCTGGGATGGCGCAAGCCTACGCACAACGCACCCGCGAATCCCGTCCCCGCACACCGGAGCGTCACGCGCCGTCCGCCGTACGGGGATCCAGGAGGAGCGCCCGTTACTCGGCGAAGTGGTCCCAGCCGCCGACTCGGTCCCAGGGTGCGCCGTCGACCGTCACCCGGCCGCTGCGGCTGCCCGTCGGGCGGCCGGTCACCTCGCCCACCACCCGCCAGCGGGCCGGGAGTTGGACCCCGCGCGGGAAGGTGGCCACGATCGCGTGGTCCTCGCCGCCGGAGAGCACCCAGACCAGCGGGTCCACTCCGACCGCCTGGCCGATGTCGGCCATCTGCGCCGGGACGTCGAAGTCGGCGGCCTTGAGGTCGATGTCCACCTGGCTGGCCCGGGCCACGTGGCCGAGGTCGGCGACCAGCCCGTCGCTGACGTCGATCATCGAGGTCGCGCCCAACTCGGCCGCCGCCGGGCCCGCGTGGTACGGCGGTTCGGGTCGGCGGTGCGCCTCGACGAAGGCGCGCGGGGAGCGGAAGCCGCGCTGGAGCACGGTCAGCCCGGCGGCGGACCAGCCGAGCCAGCCGGTCACCGCGATCACGTCGCCGACCTGTGCGCCGGAGCGCGTCACCGCCGCACGCCCCTGGAGGTCGCCGAGCGCCGTGATGGCCAGCGTGACGGTGTCGCCGCGCACCACGTCGCCGCCGACCACCGTCGCCCCGGCCACCTGGCACTCGTCGCGCAGCCCGTCCATCAACTCGGTCGCCCAGGTGGTCGGCAGGTCCGCGGGGGCGACCAGGCCGAGCAGGATGGCGGTCGGCACCGCCCCCATCGCGGCCACGTCGGCGAGGTTCTGGGCGGCGGCCTTGCGGCCCACGTCGTAGGCGGTGGACCAGTCCCGGCGGAAGTGCCGGTTCTCGATCAGGACGTCCGTGGTCGCCACCACCCGGCCGTCCGGTGCCCGCACCACCGCGGCGTCGTCACCCGGGCCGAGGTCGACCGCATCGGTGAGCGGTACCCGGGCGGTCAGCTCCCTGATGAGGCCGAACTCGCCGAGCTCGCCCACGGTCCCCTGCATCTGCCGTCCTCTCGCGTTTCCATCCGAATCGGCCCCCGTCGCGCTCCCCCGCGCGCAGCGTACGCCCTTCCGGGGCCCCGGGGTCTCCCCTCCCCGGCCCGCTGCGGGGTAGCGTGGTGATCAGACTGCCGGTGAGCCCATCCACCCACACGCCTGACCGGGTGCTCACGGCGGCGATCCCCCCTTGAACCGGCCGCCGGGAGGTCCCCGTGGTACAGGCATACATCCTGATCCAGACCGAAGTTGGGAAGGCCACCTCCGTGGCCCAGACCGTTTCCGAGATCCCGGGCGTGCTCACCGCCGAGGACGTCACCGGCCCGTACGACGTGATCGTCAAGGCCGAGGCCGGGACGGTGGACGAGCTGGGCCGCATGGTGGTGGCCCGGGTCCAGAAGGTCGAGGGCATCACCCGCACCCTCACCTGCCCCGTGGTGCACCTCTAGGGCCCGTGGGCCGGGGCGGGCCGGCGCACCGGGAGCCCGGGCGCGTAAGGCCCGGTTACCATCGGCGGGTGGCCAGAGAACTGCGCGTCCCCAAGGCGCTGACCGCCCTGCCGGCCCCGGTCCGCTGGCTGGCCCTGCCCGTCGCCCTGACCTGCACGGTCGTGGTGCTGGTGGGCAGCTGGGGCCCGGCCGACCGGGCCATCGAGGTCCCGGACCCGACCGGTAGGGCGGCCGGCTACTGCAGGGCCCTGGCCGCCGCGCTGCCGAAGGAGCTGCTCGGGCACGCCCGCAGGGACCCGTCGCCCGCCTCGCCGTACGTGGCCGTCTGGGACAGCTCGCCCCGGACGGTCCTGCGCTGCGGCGTCGACCGGCCCGAGGAGCTGGACGGGCCGCACGCCATGGACCTGTCCCCGACCGTCGACGACCTCACCTGGTGGTCGCAGAAGCTGGACGACGGGAGCTACCGCCTGGTCGCGACCATGCGCGCGGCCTACGTCGAGGTGATCTCCCCGCCCGGCGTCTACAGCAGCCCGCTGGACCCGGCCGCCGCGCTCACCCCGCTGGTCAAGGCCAACATCCCCGGCTGAGCACGACGAACGCGGGGCGGGCCGGGAAGCCCCCGGCCCGCCCCGCGCCGAAGCCCGCTAGCGCAGCCCGGTCGAGCGGCGCAGCGCCGCGCCGAGCAGCCGGTCGATCAGCTCCGGGTACGAGACCCCGCTGGCCGCCCACATCTTCGGGTAGGCCGAGATCGGGGTGAAGCCGGGCATGGTGTTGATCTCGTTGATCATCCAGGTGCCGTCCTCCAGCAGGAAGAAGTCCACCCGGGCCAAGCCCTCGCAGCCGAGCGCCTCGAAGGCCTCGATCGCCTGGCGCTGGATCTCGGCGAGCTCCTCGGCGGTCAGGTCCGCCGGGATCTTCACGTCCGAGGAGTCGATGTACTTGGCATCGAAGTCGTAGAAGTCGAAGCCCTCGCCGACCAGGATCTCGCCGGCCACGCTGGCCCGCGGGCCGTCCTCGAACTCCAGCACGCCGCACTCGATCTCGCGGCCGGTCACGCCCGCCTCGATGATCAGCTTGGGGTCGTGCCGACGGGCCTCCTCGATCGCGGCGTCGAGGTCGGCCAGGTCCTTCACCTTGGTGATGCCGATGCTGGAGCCGGCCCGGCAGGGCTTCACGAACACCGGCAGGCCCAGCTCGGCGGCCCGCTCGCGCACCGCGGCGCGGCCCTCCTCGGACTCCCAGTCGCGCGGCCGCACGATGGTGTAGCGGCCGACCTCCAGGCCGTGCGAGGCCAGGATCCGCTTGGCGAACTCCTTGTCCATGCCGGCCGCGCTGGCCAGCACGCCGTTGCCGACGTACGGGACGCCGGAGAGCTCCAGCAGGCCCTGGAGCGTGCCGTCCTCGCCCCACGGGCCGTGCAGCAGCGGGAACACCACGTCGACCTCGCCGAGGGCCTTGGGAGCGCTGCCCGGCTCGGTCAGGACCACCTCGCGGTTGCCCGGGGCGACCGGCAGCGCGACCTGGCCGTCGACGCCCTCGGCGACGTGCGCCACGTCCGGCAGCCGCCCGTCGGTGATGGCCATCCGGGCCGGCTCGTCGCTGGTCAGCGCCCAGCGGCCCTCGTGCGTGATGCCGATCGGCAGCACGTCGTACTTGTCGCGGTCGATCGCCCTGAGCACACTGCCCGCGGTGGAGACCGAGATGGCGTGCTCGGAGCTGCGCCCGCCGAAGACCAGCGCGACGCGCGGCTTCCGGTCGGGCCGGTTCGGGGAGGTCTGTTCGATGCTCATATCGGGTTTGAGACTACCGTGCGAGGCCCGGGCGGAAGGCGAGCGGCGCCCGGGAGCCGGCGGCGCCGGGGAACCGGACGCCGCCACAGCCACCTCGCGGGCTCAGCGCCGCTCCGGCTTCGCCGAACGCGACATCAGCGCCTGCAGGACCTCCTTGATCGGCCGCTCGTTGTGCACCACGTCCACCACGGCCTCGACGATCGGCATGTCGACCCCGTTGCGCCGGGCCAGGTCCAGCACCGACTCGCAGGACTTGACGCCCTCGGCGGTCTGCCGGGTGGCCGCGATGGTCTCCGCGAGCGACATGCCCCGGCCCAGGTTCATGCCGAAGGTGTTGTTGCGCGACAGCGGTGAGGAGCAGGTGGCCACCAGGTCGCCCATCCCGGCCAGTCCCGCGAAGGTGTGCGGGTCCGCGCCCAGCACCTCGCCGAGCCGGGTGGTCTCGGCCAGCCCGCGGGTGATCAGGGTCGCCTTGGTGTTGTCGCCGAGCCCCATGCCGGCCGCCATGCCGACCGCCAGGCCGATCACGTTCTTGACCGCGCCGCCGAGTTCGCAGCCCACCACGTCCGTGTTGGTGTACGGCCGGAAGTACGGCGTGTGGCAGGCCGCCTGGAGCCGCTTGGCGACCGTCTCGTCGGAGCAGGCGACCACACTGGCCGCGGGCTGCCGGTTGGCGATCTCCTTGGCCAGGTTGGGCCCGCTGACCACCGCGACGCGCTCCGGGCCGACGCCGGTGACCTCGTCGATCACCTCGCTCATCCGCTTGGCGGTGCCGAGTTCGATGCCCTTCATCAGGCTCACCAGCACGGTCTGCGGCTCGATCAGCGGCGTCCAGGCGGCCAGGTTGTCGCGCAGCGTCTGCGAGGGCACCACGAGCACCGCGAAGTCGGCGCCGGCCAGCGCCTCGGCGGCGTCGGTGGTGGCCCGCACGGTGTCGGGCAGTCGGACGCCCGGCAGGTAGTCCGGGTTCTCGTGGGTGGAGTTGACGGCGTCCACCAGCTCCTGGCGGCGGGCCCACAGCACGACCTCGCAGCCCGCGTCGGCGAGCACCAGCGCGAACGCGGTGCCCCAGGAGCCGGTCCCCATCACGGCGCAGCGGGTCACTTGCCGCCCTCCTCGGTGCCCTCGGTCCGCTCGCCCTTGGCGCGCCGGCGCTCGGCCAGCGCGGCCGCAGCACGCTCCCGGGCGGCCTTGCGCATGTCGTAGCGCTCGGCCGGCGGTTCCTCGCCCCGGACCTCGGCCAGCACGGCGGTGATCGCCGTCATGATGTCCTCGGTCGCGTCGGCGAGCACCTGGGCGGTGAGTTCCTGCCCCCGGTACTTGCTGAGGTCCACCGGCGGCCCGGCCGCGACGGTGACCCTGTGCCGCGGGAAGAGGTTGAACTTGCCCTTCCCGTAACCGGGCCGGCCGTACGGCGGGATGATCTCGTGGGCGCCCCAGTGCGCGACCGGGATGACCGGCGCACCGGTCATCAGCGCGACCCGGGCGACCCCGCTCTTGCCGGTCATCGGCCACAGGTCGGGGTCCCGGGTGAGCGTGCCCTCCGGATAGAACTGCACGCACTGGCCGCCGTTGATCGCGTCGATCGCGGCCCGGAACGCCTGCGCGGCGTCGGTGGACTCCCGGAACACCGGAATCTGGCCGGTCTTGCGCAGCATGAATCCGATGAAGGGGATCGAGAACAGCGAGGACTTGCCGAGAATGCGCGGCGGACGTCCGCTGTTGTACTGCCAGTGCGCGTAGATCACCGGGTCGATGATCGAATTGTGGTTCACCGCGGCGATGAAACCGCCGTTCTTCGGAATGTGCTCCCAGCCCCGCCAGTCGGGCTTCACCAGGGCGGTCGTCACCGGTTTCACCAGCACGGCCGCGAAGCGGTACCAGATGCCGTAGTCGGCGTTGCCGAACTTGGCGTACGAGCGGCGGGCCACCCCAGCTCCTTCTCATCCGACGCGGCACGGATCACCGCGGTCATGGCTTCCCGGTGCCGCGCACCGTTTCTTCCGCCGGTGCCCGGGCCACGGGCGCGGAACAGTGTCGCCCGCCCGCTCACCGGCTGTCGAGCAACCGCGCCAACCCGCCCGGCGGGCGTGATCAAACGCACGTCCGCACAGCTCGAACGGCCTGGCGAGGGCTCCGGGACCGGCGACACAATGACGCCGATGACCCAGGACACCGTACGCCCCAGTGGGCCCGTCGCGCCCCCCGCACCCAAGGCCGGCTGGTCGCTGGTGCTTCCGCTCAAGTCGCTCGACCTGGCCAAGAGCAGACTGGCCCCGTACGCCGGAGCACACCGGGCCGACCTGGCACTGTCCTTCGCGCTGGACACCGTCGGCGCCGCCCTGGCCACTCCGGGCGTCGGCCGGGTCCTGGTGGTCACCCGCGACGCCCGGGCCGGCGCCCGGCTCGCCGCGCTCGGCGCCCTGGTGGTCGCCGACGAGCCCGGCGGCGGCCTCAACGGGGCGCTGGCGCACGGCGCCGCGCGGGCCCGGACGCTGGCTCCGCAGGCTCCGCTGGCCGCGCTCTCGGCCGACCTCCCGGCACTGCGCCCGGCCCAACTCGCCCGGGTGCTGGGCGCGGTGCCGCCCGACGGCCGGGCCTTCCTGCCGGACTCCCCCGGCCTCGGCACCACGCTGCTCGCCTGCGCCCCCGGCCGACCGCTCTCCCCCGCCTTCGGGGACGGCTCCCGGGCCCGGCACGCGGCCGGCGGGGCGCTCGAACTGCGCCTCGCGGACGTGGAGTCGGTGCGCCGGGACGTGGACACCGGGACGGACCTCGGCGAGGCCGCGGCGCTCGGCCTCGGCCCGCACACCAGCGCGCTGTTCGCCCGCCTGAGCCGGCGCTGAGCCCGCACTGAGCCTGTCCTGAGCCCGCACTGAGCCCGTTCCGAGCCCGCCCCGGCCCCGTCCGGGACGCCGCCCGACCTGCTCCAGGGCCCAGGACGGCCCGCTCGCTATGCTGCTCGCATGCAGGCCACCGCGTTCACCTTCGACCCCGCCACCCGGGCCGGCTCCGTGCTGCTCGACGACGGGACCCCGGTGCCGTTCGACGCGGCCGCCTTCGACGCCGGCGGCCTGCGGCTGCTGCGCCCCGGCCAGCGGGTGCGGATCCGCACCGAGGGCACCGGCGAGGCCCGCCGGGTGGTCTTCGTGACGCTCCAGACCTTCCCCGACCCCGCCGAGGCCTGACCGGCCCGATCGGCCACCGCCCGGGCCGCCGGCCCACTTCCCGCCACGCCGTCCTGGTCGCCCCCGCGCCGCCGTGCGCCGTCGATTCCTGACTGAGCGCCCGGAAACCGAAAGAGCCGCGGCGCCCGGTCTCCGTGAATTCACGGAAGGGGTGCCGCGGCTCCTGGCCGAAGGCCGTCCGAGGACGGTCGCGCGGGACTTACTTGGCAGAGGTCTTGCGCGCGGTGGTCTTGCGGGTGGCGGTCTTCTTCGCCGGCGCCGTCTTCTTGGCCGTGGCGGTCGCCTTCTTGGCGGTGGCCGTGGTCTTCTTGGCGGCAGCCGTGGTGGTCGCCTTCTTCGCCGCGGCCGTCTTCTTGGTCGCGGCGGCCTTGGTCGCGGTCGCCGTGGTCTTCTTGGCGGCGGTGGTCTTCGCGGCCGTGGTCTTCGCGGGCGCCTTCTTGGCGGTGGCCGTCTTCTTGGCGGCGGCCGTGGTGGCCGTCTTCTTGGCGGCGGCCGTGGTCGCCGTCTTCTTGGCGGCGGCCTTCTTGGTGGCCGGAGCGGCGGCGGCAGCGGCGGCGCGCTTGGTGGCGGCACGCTTGGCGGCCGGGGTGGCGGCGACGCCGCTCTTGCCCGGGGTGAGGGAGCCCTTGGGGGCCTTCTTCACCGAGGGGCCTTCCTTCGGCAGCTTCTTGCTGCCGCTGACCAGGTCCTTGAAGCCCTGGCCCGGACGGAAGCGCGGGACCGAGGTCTTCTTGACCTTGACCCGCTCGCCGGTCTGCGGGTTGCGGGCGAAGCGCGCGGAGCGCTCCACCTTCTCGAAGGTGCCGAACCCGGTGACCGAAACCCGGTCACCGGCCACAACGGCACGGACCATGGTGTCGAGCACTGCGTCGACGGCCTCTGCGGCAGCCTTGCGACCGCCCAGCTGCTCGGCCACCGCTTCGACAAGCTGAGCCTTGTTCACGTCTTCCCCTTCGGAAACGAGCGCCGGATGATTCCATCCGTTCTTTTCGCACGTTAGGTATGTATCTGCGGACTTTCAATTACCAAACGCGCGAATCACCCTAGTGTCGCAATGGATTTGCGCGTCGGCGACCTCAGTCGAGCGGCGGGGGCCGCTCGTCGAGGTCATGTACAAAGCGACTCAACCGCCTTGCCGCCTCCGGAAGATCGCGCTTGGCGGTCTCGGTGACGATGAGGAGTTGCCGGGTGAGAGCGGTCTTTGCATCGGCAGACACGTTCAGCGCATGCACGCGGGCGTGAGCTTGCTTCAACCGCTCGGCCACGAGCGCGTAGAGCGCTGCGACTTCCTGGTCGTCCGGCCCCTCAGCTGGTGCGGAGGTGACGTCCGGCCGGTCGTCAATTCGGCGTTCGGATGGCCGGCCCATGGAGTCCTCAGCCGCGGGTTCGCCGCCCGCGTACGGAGGTTCATGGTGCCGGTGCATGTACTGATTGTGCCATCTACCCGCAGTTGTACTTGCGCGGGCCCCTCTTCCGCAAAGCCAAATGGGCAATCCGGGGCGGGCCCCGGCGCTAACTCGTGCTCCGGAACGACGGATGGCCCGGCCCCCCCGAGGGGGGCGCGGGCCATCCGGTGGATCGTCAGAATGCTTGTTCTGAGGGGAACTCAGGCGGCAGGCAGAGTACGGGGCTTGAAGCTCGGACGGGTCGCCTCGAAGGCCGCGATGTCGGCCTCGTTCCGCAGCGTGATGCTGATGTCGTCCAGGCCGTTGAGCAGCCGCCACCGCACGTTGTCGTCCAGTTCGAAGGCCGCCGTGACGCCTTCGGCACGCACTTCGCGCGCCTCCAGATCGACGGTGATCTCGGCCGAGGGGTCACTCTCCGTGAGCGCCCAGAGCCGCTCCACGGTCTCCTGCGGCAGGACGACCGTCAGCAGGCCGTTCTTCAGGGAGTTGCCCCGGAAGATGTCGGCGAAGCGCGACGAGATGACCGCGTGGAAGCCGTAGTTCTGGAGCGCCCAGACGGCGTGCTCCCGGGAGGAGCCGGTGCCGAACTCGGGACCGGCCACCAGGACCGTGGCACCCTGCCGCTCGGGCCGGTTGAGGACGAACGACTCGTCCTTGCGCCAGGCCTCGAACAGGCCGCCCTCGAAGCCGGATCGGGTGACCTTCTTGAGCCAGTGGGCCGGGATGATCTGGTCGGTGTCCACGTTGCTGCGACGCAGCGGGACGGCCCGGCCGGTGTGGGTGGTGAACTTCTCCATGGCTCAGGCCTCCACGGCTGCGACGTCGGCGGTCAGGTCGGCGGGGGCCGCGAGGCGGCCCAGGACGGCGGTCGCGGCGGCGACCTGCGGGGAGACCAGGTGGGTGCGGCCGCCCTTGCCCTGCCGGCCCTCGAAGTTGCGGTTCGAGGTGGAGGCGCAGCGCTCCCCCGGGGCGAGCTGGTCGGGGTTCATGCCCAGGCACATCGAGCAGCCCGCGTGGCGCCATTCGGCACCGGCCGCGGTGAACACCTTGTCCAGCCCCTCCTCGACGGCCTGCAGGGCGACCCGGACGGACCCGGGGACGACCAGCATCCGCACGCCCTCGGCGATCCGGCGTCCCTCCAGGACGGCGGCGGCGGCCCGCAGGTCCTCGATCCGGCCGTTGGTGCAGGAGCCGACGAAGACGGCGTCGACGGTCACCTCGCGCAGCGGGGTGCCGGCCTCCAGCCCCATGTACCGCAGGGCGTTCTCGGCGGCCACGCGCTCCTGCGGGTCCGCGAAGGAGGCCGGGTCGGGCACGTTCGAGCCCAGCGGGGCGCCCTGACCGGGGTTGGTGCCCCAGGTGACGAACGGGGTCAGCTCGCTCGCGTCGATGAAGATCTCGTGGTCGAAGACCGCGTCCTCGTCGGTGCCCAGGGTCTTCCAGTACGCGACGGCGGCGTCCCAGTCCTCGCCCTGCGGGGCGTGCGGGCGGCCCTGGAGGTACGCGAAGGTGGTCTCGTCCGGGGCGATCATGCCCGCCCGGGCGCCGGCCTCGATCGACATGTTGCAGATGGTCATCCGGGCCTCCATGGACAGGCCCCGGATCGCCGAACCGCGGTACTCCAGGACGTAGCCCTGGCCGCCGCCGGTGCCGATCTTCGCGATGACGGCCAGGATCAGGTCCTTGGCGGTGACGCCCTCGGGCAGTTCGCCCTCGACGGTGACCGCCATGGTCCGGAACGGCGCCAGCGGCAGGGTCTGGGTGGCCAGCACGTGCTCGACCTGGCTGGTGCCGATGCCGAACGCCAGTGCGCCGAAGGCGCCGTGGGTGGAGGTGTGGGAGTCGCCGCAGACCACGGTCATGCCGGGCTGGGTCAGGCCGAGCTGCGGGCCGACGACGTGCACGACGCCCTGCTCGACGTCGCCGAGCGAGTGGATCCGGACGCCGAACTCGGCGGCGTTCCTGCGCAGGGTCTCCAACTGCACCTTGGAGACCGGGTCGGCGATCGGCTTGTCGATGTCCAGGGTGGGGGTGTTGTGGTCCTCGGTGGCGATCGTCAGATCGGTGCGGCGGACCGTGCGGCCGGCCAGCCGCAGCCCGTCGAAGGCCTGCGGGCTGGTGACCTCGTGGAGCAGGTGCAGGTCGATGAAGAGGAGGTCGGGCTCACCCTCCGCACGCCGCACGACGTGGTCGTCCCAGACCTTCTCTGCGAGTGTCCGTCCCATCGGATTCCCTCCAGCCGGCCGCGCTGCCGGCCTTCTCGTGTCGTCGAGTGTCGTCGAGGTCAAAGCGTGTGCGCCGCCCGCGAGACTTCCGGGCCGCTCCCGTCCAGAGTGGCGCTTTTCGCCGGAGATTGAACTGGCGTCTCGCAGAGTGAGACCGCGGTCTTAGCGCATGGACAGCGCGAAGGCCCGCGAGGAGGCACGCGGGGAAGCCCGAGGCGGCCTTCCCCGCACCGGTCGGCCGGACCCCGCAGAACGCCGAAAGGGCCCCACCCGCGACCGGGTGGGGCCCTTTCGGGAAGCCTCCACTGCACAACGAAAAAGACCCCGGGGAACCGGGGTCTTTCCAATTTCTGGCTGGGGTACCAGGACTCGAACCTAGACTAAATGAACCAGAATCACTCGTGCTGCCAATTACACCATACCCCAACACAAAGCAAGGGCCGATGGGCGAGCCCATCGGCTTCCTGCTCTGAAGTACCCCCGACCGGATTCGAACCGGCGCTACTGCCGTGAGAGGGCAGCGTGCTAGGCCGCTACACAACGGGGGCTTTCCTGGCGGTCCCTCGCGGGACCGGTCGATCCCTTGCGGGATCAGTACCCCCGACCGGATTCGAACCGGCGCTACTGCCGTGAGAGGGCAGCGTGCTAGGCCGCTACACAACGGGGGCTTGATCTTCTTTTATGTTGCCGTACTGACGTACTGCGCTGGGGTACCAGGACTCGAACCTAGACTAAATGAACCAGAATCACTCGTGCTGCCAATTACACCATACCCCACCAGAGTTGAACCCTCGCGGACCCTTCTCAGGCGTTGCGCCTCTCGGTCGGTCCCTTCCGAGGGGCTTTCGTTCCCTCGTCCGTTCCCTCCCGGGCGGCGCAGAAAGAACATTACCCGACGTCGGCCCCGGGTCCAAAATCGATAACCCCAGGCAGCGGCCGGGAGGCCTGCGGATGGCCTCCGGGTACGCCGCGGGCCCGGCACGAAGCCGGGCCCGCGGCCTGCTCAGCGGCCCGCTCAGGCGGCCGGCAGGGCGTCCAGGGAGGCCCGCAGCCTGCGCAGCGTCTCAGGGCGTCCCAGCAGCTCCATGGACTCGAACAGCGGCGGGGAGACCCGGCGGCCGGTGACGGCCACCCGCAGCGGCGTGAAGGCGAACTTGGGCTTGATGCCCAGCCCGTCGACCAGCGCCTCGCGCAGCGCGGCCTGGATCGGCTCCGGGGTGAAGTCCGCGAGCTCCTCCAGCGCCTTGATGCTGGCCTCCAGCACCGGGCGGGCGTCCGCGGTGAGCACCTTGGCGGCGTCGTCCGGGTCGACGGCGAACTTCTCCGGCGCCACGAACAGGAAGCCGGCCATGTCCACGATCTCGCTCAGCACGACCATCCGCTCCTGGGTGAGCGGCGCCACCTTGGCGAGCAGGTCCAGCTGCTCGGCGGTGGGCTCGGCCGGCAGCAGCTCGGCGCCCTGGAGGAAGGGCACCAGGCGGCGGACGAAGTCGTCCGGGGCCAGCCGGCGGACGTGCTCGGCGTTGATCGCCTCGCACTTCTTCAGGTCGAAGCGGGCCGGGTTGGCGTTCACCTTGGTGACGTCGAAGGCCGCGACCATCTCGTCCATGTCGAACAGGTCGCGGTCCTCGGCCAGCGACCAGCCCAGCAGGGACAGGTAGTTGAGCAGGCCCTCGCGGATGAAGCCGCGCTCGCGGTACATGTTGAGCGAGGACTGCGGGTCGCGCTTGGAGAGCTTCTTGTTGCCCTCGCCCATCACGTACGGCAGGTGGCCGAAGCGCGGGGTGGTGCCGTTGCCGACGCCGATCTCGGCGAGCGCGGCGTACAGCGCGACCTGCCGCGGGGTGGAGGACAGCAGGTCCTCGCCGCGCAGCACGTGGGTGATGCCCATCAGGGCGTCGTCCACCGGGTTGACCAGGGTGTACAGCGGGGCGCCGTTGGCCCGGACGATGCCGTAGTCCGGCACGTTCTCCGGCTCGAAGGTGAGCGTGCCGCGGACCAGGTCGTCGAAGCTGATGGTCTTGTCGGGCATCCGGAAGCGCAGGATCGGCTCGCGCTTCTCCAGCTTGTAGACGGCGACCTGCTCCTCGGTCAGCTCGCGGCAGTGGCCGTCGTAGCCGGAGGGCTTGCCGGCCGCGCGGGCGGCCTCGCGGCGGGCGTCCAGCTCCTCGGTGGAGCAGTAGCAGTGGTAGGCGTGGCCCGCCTCGTGCAGGCGGCGGGCGACATCGGCGTAGATGTCCATCCGCTGCGACTGCCGGTACGGCGCGTTCGGGCCGCCGACCTCCGGGCCCTCGTCCCAGTCGAGGCCGAGCCAGCGCATCGCGTCGAGCAGCTGGTCGTACGACTCCTCGGAGTCGCGGGCGGAGTCGGTGTCCTCGATCCGGAAGACCAGCGTGCCGCCGTTGTGGCGGGCGTAGGCCCAGTTGAACAGGGCCGTGCGGACCATGCCCACGTGGGGGTTGCCGGTCGGGGAGGGACAGAAGCGAACCCGGACGGCCGGGTCAGTGTTAGCCACGCTTGATCACCTTGTTGGTGAGAGTGCCGATGCCTTCGATGGAGACGGCGACCTCGTCGCCGACGTTGAGGGGGCCCACCCCTGCGGGCGTGCCGGTGAGGATGACGTCGCCGGGCAGCAGCGTCATGGCCTCGGAGATGTGGACGACCAGCTCGGCGACCGAGCGGACCATCAGGGAGGTGCGGCCGGTCTGGCGGAGCTCGCCGTTGACCGTGCACGTGATCGCGAGGTCGCTCGGGTCGAGGTCGGTCTCGATCCACGGGCCCAGCGGGCAGGCCGTGTCGAAGCCCTTGGCCCGGGCCCACTGGCCCTCGCGCTGCTGGACGTCCCGGGCGGTGACGTCGTTGGCGCAGGTGTAGCCGAGGATCACCTCGGGCACCCGGTCCAACGGCACCTCACGGCACATCCGGCCGATCACCACGGCGAGTTCGGCCTCGTGGTGGACGTCCGAGGAGAACGGCGGGTACGCGATGTTCTCGGTCGGACCGATCACCGAGGTGGACGGCTTGAAGAAGGTGAGCGGGACGTCCGGGACGTCGTTGCCCAGCTCCGCCGCGTGGGCCGCGTAGTTGCGGCCGACCGCCACGATCTTGTTCGGGAGCATCGGGCTGAGCAGCCGGACGTCCTGGAAGCGGAAGCTCTCGCCGGTGGGCTGGGGCTGGCCGAACGGGTGGCCGGCCAGCGCGTGGACGACCAGCGAGTCGGGCTGGGAAGGGTCGCCCTCCACCACGCCGAAGGAGACGCTGCCGGCGGCAGGGCTCCCTTCCCGGACGGAAAACCTGGCAATGCGCACGGCTGGGGTACCCCTCGCTTCGTCGGCCGCCCGGGGCGCGCCCGGGCGCTGGTGGGCGCCCCGCCCACAGTGGGCGCGGCCCCGTCAATCGGTCTCCAGGCTATCGCGTGGGGCCTCGGCTGACCGCTTTGCCCCTGTTCAGGACGGTCGGGGCGGAGTCCGGGCCGACCGGGGCGCGGGGGCCCGGCCGGCACCCGCCGCACAACGGCGAGGGCGCCGCCGCCACGGGTGTGACGGCGGCGCCCTCGACGCGGCGCTGCGGGGGTCAGTCCTGAACGACGACGACCGGCGCGACCATCAGCTGGGTGCGGCGCGGGTTGGCGGTGGCGGCCGGCAGCTCGGTGCCGTAGGTCACGACGTCCTCGGGCTTGCGGGCGCCCGGGATCTTGCTGAAGTCCTCGACCGAGGCCAGCGTCGTCCGGCGCGGGTTCGCCGTGGGGCGGCAGGACAGCGTGGACTTGGTGGCGTTCTTCGCCTGGGACATCGAGAGCACCTCGTGGTCATGGCCGGACCGATCGCGGCGGATCGGGACGACCTGATGGATTCCGATTGATTCGGAGGGGTTCTGGGCAGGCTGATTCGAGGCCGTGCCCAGGCGACAGCCAGGTTACGAGATCTCATTCCACAGAGGCCGTGACCAAAGCTACACATTAGGCTGTGATTTTGCTCACAAAATGCCGAGCAAATCGCAGATATCCGACATATCGCCGCACTCGGATTTTCCGACATTCCCCCCGATAAGGGGCATTTCGGAAGGTCTGTGGCTCTTCCCGACGCTGCGCCCGCTTGGCATGTATCCGGCGAGTGTCCGAAAAAGGCGGTATTCCGGTCCCGTTGGCACACAGTCCGTGAGATCGCGCAAGCGGTCGGTAGCGCCCGACACCCGGTACCTGCGGCCCTTGTTGGGATTCCCCGGCTGTGCTGGAATGCGACGGACCGTGGGTAGGGAGTGGTCCACCCCGGTGCCCGCTCTCCCGGACCGGCCGGGGGGCGGATGGAAACTCGACACCGTCCAGGCCGTGGCGACGCGGCGGGACGCCCGGTCCAGAGGTTGCGACGCCAGTGCAGGGACGTTTCAAAAGGGGTAGCGGCGCCGCGGGTAACCCGGAGTCGCGTGAGCCTGTGGCAGCCCCTCAACAGGCGGCGGCCCCCGGCGGCCCCGCCGAGCCGGTGACACCCGAGGCCCCCGGCCGCCCGGAGGAGGACGGCCGGGAGCGGAAGTCCACCCGCGACAAACTCCGCACGTCCCTGACCCGGCGCCGCGCCACCGGTCTGAACCGGCTCGCGATGCGCAACTGGCGCATCCGCACCCGTCTGATCGCGCTGCTCGCCCTCCCCGTCCTGGTCTCGCTGGTCCTCGGTGGCCTGCGCATCCAGAGCTCGATGGAGAACTCGCAGCAACTCGCTCAGATGGCCAACCTGTCCGACCTGGCCAAGAAGGCGACCAACCTCGCGGACGCGCTCCAGACCGAGCGCGACATCAGCGCCGGCCCGATCACCCACGACCCGGCCGCCCCGCTGGACGACGACATCGTCGCCGCCCGCAAGTCCACCGACGACCTGAGCCGCACCTTCACCGCGTCCTCCGACAAGTTCGAGAACCTCGAACTGTCCGGCGGCAAGGCGCTGTTGCTCCAGATCCGCAAGGACCTGAACTCGATCGCGGACACCCGCAGCCTGCCGTACCAGAACAACCAGAACATCCAGTCGACGATCACCGCCTACGACGTGATCATCCGCGACCTGCTGTCCATCACCCAGGACATCGCGCTCGCGTCGAACAACAAGGACCTGGTCGTCTCGACCCGCGCGCTGCAGCAGTTCTCGCTGGCGAAGAACGCGACCTCGCAGCAGCGGGCCCTGATCAGCGCCGCGCTCGCCAACCCGAAGTCCCCCGACCTCAGCCCCAGCGACGAGTCCTTCGGTATCCGTCTGCGCAGCTCGTACGACAACGCGATCGCGAGCTTCAACAACATCTACACCGCGCACGACCTGGACAACCTGCGCAGCCAGCTGAGCTACAACTCGGTGGTCGCCGACGCCGACCGCTATGCCTCCACGATCCTGACCCAGAGCGGCATCCGCCAGACCGAGGCGGTCAGCTACAAGGACTGGTACGAGAAGGCCAGCGCCAAGATCACCGCCGAGCGCCGGATCGAGTCCAAGCTCATCGAGAACCTGGACGGCAAGGCCCAGGACCTCCAGTCCCAGGCCGACGCCGACGCCCTGATCATCGGTGTCGCGATCGCCCTGGTGCTGCTCTTCGCCCTCGGTGGCGCCGGTCTGATCGCCCGCTCGATGGTGCGCTCGCTGACCCGCCTCCAGGCCGCTGCCGAGGACGTCGCCGAGCGCCGCCTGCCCGAGCTGGTCAAGACCCTCTCCGAGGCCGACCCCCACGACGTCGACACCACGGTCGAGCCGGTCGCCATCGACTCCACCGACGAGATCGGCCACGTGGCCCACGCGTTCGACATGGTGCACAGCGAGGCCGTCCGCCTCGCCGCCGAGCAGGCCCTCCTGCGCGGCAACATCAACGCGATGTTCACCAACCTCTCGCGCCGCAGCCAGGGCCTCATCCAGCGCCAGCTGTCGCTCATCTCCGAGCTGGAGAGCCGCGAGGCGGACCCGGACCAGCTGGCCAACCTCTTCAAGCTGGACCACCTCGCGACCCGCATGCGCCGCAACGGCGAAAACCTCCTCGTCCTCGCCGGTGAGGACCCGGGCCGCCGCTGGACCAGGCCCGTCCCGCTGGTCGACGTGCTCCGCGCCGCCGCCTCCGAGGTGGAGCAGTACGAGCGCATCGAGCTCGCCGCCGTGCCGTCGGCCGAGGTCGCCGGCCGCGTCGTCAACGACCTCGTCCACCTGCTCGCCGAGCTGCTGGAGAACGCCACCTCGTTCTCCAGCCCGCAGACCCGCGTCCGGGTCACCGGCCACGCACTGCCGGACGGCCGCGTGCTGGTCGAGATCCACGACACCGGCATCGGCCTGAGCCCCGACGACCTCGCCGAGATCAACGAGCGCCTCGCCAACCCGCCGACGGTGGACGTCTCCGTCTCCCGCCGCATGGGCCTCTTCGTGGTCGGCCGCCTGTCCCTGCGACACGGCATCCGCATCCAGCTGCGTCCCAGCGACTCCGGCGGCACCACCGCGCTGGTCATGCTCCCGGTGGACGTCACCAACTCCGGCGACCGCCGCGGTGCCGGCCGGGCCGGCTCCGGCCAGGGCAAGCAGCAGCGCGGGGTCGCCCCGACGCCGCGCCAGCAGCGCCAGGTCCCGCCCGCCCGCCAGGACGGTCCGGCCGCGCTCGGCCAGGGCCCGGCCGCCGGTGCCCCGCAGGGCGGGCGCCCGCAGCTCGGCCAGGGCGGCCCGACCGCTCCGGCCGGTCCCGGTCCGCAGGCGGGCCCCGGTCCGCAGGCCGGTCCGGGTGCGCCCGGCGGCGGTCTGCCGACCCGCAAGGTCGGCCAGTCGCTGCGGGAGAACCCCGTCCCGCAGGGCGGCGGTCAGCAGGGCCAGGGCCGCCAGCCCGCCCAGCCGCAGCCGAAGCAGAAGCGGCAGGCTCCGCAGAACCCGCAGAGCCAGCAGGTGCCGCAGCAGGCCCAGCAGGGCGGTCTGCCGCAGCGTGCACCGGGCCGTCAGGGCCCGCCGCAGAGCGGCCCGAACGGCCTGCCCCGCCGCGACCGTCAGCAGCAGCCCGGCCAGCCCCAGGCCGGTCAGCAGCAGCCCGGCCAGCCGCAGGCCCGTCCGCAGCAGCCCGGCCGGCCGCAGCCGAACCAGCCGCAGGCCGGTCAGCCCCTGCCGGGCCGTCCCGGCCAGGAACGGCCGCGTCCCGGCGGCGAGTTCGACGGCGGTCCGGGTGCCCGGACCGGCGAGCAGCCGCAGCACGGCCGCCCCGGCGGTCCCGGCACGCCGCCGCAGGGTGCCCGTCCGGGCAACCGTCCGCAGGACGGCCTGCCGCAGCGCCGTCCGGCCCCGCAGGGCCCCGGCGCCCCCGGCCGGCCGGCCACCCAGGGGCCGCGCGGTCCGCAGCGCCCCGGTCCGGACGCGCCGCAGCGCGACCGTCAGCCGCAGCTGCCGCCGCAGGCCCAGCAGCAGCCCCAGCCGCTGCCGGCGGCCGAGCCGGCGCCGGTGGAGAGCACCCAGCAGTTCGCCCGCCCGCGCTTCGAGGCCAGCCAGATCGACCCGCGCGACCCGCTGGGCCTCGGCCTGGTCGAGCCGGTGCTGCCGAACGTGCCGAACCCGCCGCGTCCGGAGCCGGTGCGCCAGGAGCAGGCCCCGCAGCAGCCCCAGCCGCTGCCGCACCAGGAGCCGATGGCGCTGCCGACCGGCGGCGAGCAGGCGTGGTTCCCGCAGTCCGAGGGCCCGCAGCAGGCGCGGCCGCGGCCGTACCAGCCGCGCCGCCCCGGCACCTCCGCGCCGGAGTTCCAGCAGCGGGCCGAGGAGCCGCGGGCTCCGCGGCAGGCGCCCCAGCCGGCTCCGCAGCAGTCGCAGGCCCCGCAGCAGCAGGCCCCCCAGCAGCCGCAGGCTCCCCAGCAGGGCCAGCCGCAGCCGGGCACCGGCGACGCGCCGTGGCGTCCGTCCGCGAACGACGAGCGCTGGCGCCGCGCCGAGCAGATCCGCGAGCCCTCGACCAGCGGCGTCACCATGTCGGGCCTGCCCCGGCGGACCCCGCAGGCCAACCTGGTCTCCGGCACCGCCGAGGCCTCGCCGCTGACCGGTCCCCAGGTCTCCCGGGCTCCCGAGGAGGTCCGCGGCCGGCTGACCAACCTGCGTCGCGGCATCCAGCAGGGCCGTCGCGCCGGGGCCGAGCAGGCCGCCAACCAGGCGGGCTTCCAGCATGGTGCCCAGCAGCCCGGATTCGATAGTTTCGGTGGCCGGAGCGACGGCAACGGCGCAGATCACCAGGAGCGTTGAGTTGAACCAGATGAGCCAGGCCGCACAGAACCTGAACTGGCTGATCACCAATTTCGTGGACAACACCCCCGGGGTGTCCCACACCGTGGTGGTCTCCGCGGA
>NZ_JBSFKF010000034.1:0-97862 GCF_053598415.1 Kitasatospora sp. NPDC001132
CCTGGACTACCCCCGGGGGGGGCGCCGGGCCCGGCGCCCCGCCGCGGGGCGCGGGGCGGGCCGGGCCCGCCCGGCGCCGCCGCCCCGGCGAAGCCGCCGGCCCGGCGCAGCAGCCGCGCCAGCTCGTGGTCGACCAGCTCGGGGCGCTCCAGCATCACCAGGTGCCCGGCGCCCTCGGCCAGCACCAGCTCGGCGCCGGGCAGCCGCTCGGCGATCGCCTCGCTGTGCGTCGAGGGCGTCAGCAGGTCCTTCGTCCCGGCCAGCACCAGCGCGGGCAGGCCGCGCAGGGCGACCAGCGCCTCGTACTTCTCGTGCGCCCCGAACACCGGGTAGAACTCGGCGACCACGTCGATCGGGGTGGCGTCCAGCAGCTGCTCGGCGAAGCGCACCACGCCGGGGTCGACGTCCCGGCCGCCGAAGGAGAACCTCCGGTAGAACAACGCGGCCACGTCCGAACCCAGCCGCCTGGTCGCCTCGACCAGGTCGACCTGGCGGCCCAGCAGCTTCACCATCCCGGGCGCGACCTTCTTGAACAGCTTCGCGCCGGCCTTCGGCAGGCCCAGGCTGACGTCGTTCCAGTCCCCGGCGAGGGTCCCGACCAGCGCCACGCCGGTGACGCGCTCGCGGAACAGCTCCGGGTGCTGGTCGGCCAGCGCCATCACCGTCATGCCGCCCATCGAGTGGCCCACCAGCACCAGCGGCCCGGTCGGGGCGACGGCGTCGATCACCGCCTTGAGGTCGCCGCCCAGCTGGTCGATGCCGGCCGGCTCCCCCGCCAGGTAGGAGCGGGAGCGCTCGGAGCGGCCGTGGCTGCGCTGGTCCCAGAAGACCAGCCGCATGCCGTCGCGCAGCGCGGCCCGCTGGAAGTGCCAGCTGTCCTGGTTGAGGCAGTAGCCGTGGCAGAACACCACGGTCAGCGGTTCCGGGTGGTGGCTCGCCGCGCGGCCGTCGCCGTCCGGCTCGCTCCAGCCGGTGCCGTCCAGCTCGACGTACAGCTCGGTGCCGTCCGGCGCGGCCACCGTCCGCGGACGGCCGCGCAGCGAGCCGTACGGGGCGTTCGCGTCCAGCTCGGCCCGGGCCCGGCGGCGCGTCGCCCGGCCGACGGTCAGCCGCTCTATCGCGACGCCCGCGGCCGCCCCGGCCGCCAGCACGCCGACCGAGATCCCGATCACTCCCGCCCGGCTCACCCCGGCGGCGCCGGCCGCCTTGGCGACCGGACCTCGCTCGGCCGGTGCGTCGGTCATGCCGACGGGCCCTCGGTGTGGCTGCCGCCCAGGTAGCGGCGGGGCACCCGGGCGCCGATCCGGGTGATGATCTCGTACGAGATGGTGCCGCAGGCGCGGGCCCAGTCCTCGGCGGTGGGCTCGCCGCGCTCGCCGTTGCCGAACACCAGCACCTCGTCGCCGATCTCCGGGGTGTCGCCGCCGAGGTCCACCACGAACTGGTCCATCGCGACCCGGCCGGCCACCGTGCGCCACTTGCCGTCGATCTGCACCGGGCCGGCGCCGCTGGCGTGCCGGGGGATGCCGTCGCCGTAGCCGAGCGGCACCAGGCCCAGGGTGGTCTCGCCCGGCGTCGTGTAGTGGTGGCCGTAGCTGACCCCGTGTCCGCCGGGAACGTGCTTGACCAGCGCCAGCCGCGCGGTCAGCGCCATCACCGGGCGCAGCCCGAAGTCCGCTGGGGAGCCCACCTCGGGCACCGGCGACAGCCCGTACGCGGCCAGGCCGGTGCGGACCAGGTCGAAGTGCGCCTCGGGCAGGAGCAGGGCGGCCGGGGAGTTCGCCAGGTGCCGGACCTCGGGGCGCAGCCCGGCGGACTCGGCCGTGGCCAGCGCGGTGCGGTAGGAGTCCAGCTGGGCCTGGATCGACGGGTGGCCGGGCTCGTCCGCCGCGGCGAAGTGCGACCAGACGCCGACGACCGTCAGCAGTCCCTCCGCCTCGGCCCGGCGGGCGGCGGCCACCAACTGCGGCCAGTCGCGCGGCTGGCAGCCGTTGCGGCCGAGGCCGGTGTCGGCCTTCAGGTGCACCCGGGCCGGGATGCCGGTCTCGCGCACGGCGGGCAGCAGCTCGTCCAGCGCCCACTGGCCACTGACCGAGATGTCCAGGTCCGCGCGCAGCGCCTCGCGCCACGGGCCGCCCGGCGTCCACAGCCAGCACAGGATGCGGGCCCGCTCGGGGCGGATGCCCGCGGCCCGCAGTGCCAGCGCCTCGTCCGGGGTCGCGCAGCCGAGCCAGCCGACGCCGTTCGCGACCGCCTCCCGGGCACACTCGACCGCGCCGTGGCCGTAGGCGTTCGCCTTGACCGCGAGCATCACCGCCGCGTCGCCGACGCGCTCGCGCAGCGCCGCGAGGTTGCCGCGCAGGGCGGCGAGATCGATGGTCGCCTCGGCCCGTACGCCGTCGGTGAGGGTGGCCGTGCCGGTCGTGTTCGCAGTTGTCATCAGGGTCAGTCTCCCAGACGTCCCGGAGTCCTCGCCGAACGGCCCGTCGGACACGACGGCCCCCTACGACGCGCCGACGTGCGGCGGACCGCCCGTTCACCCCGTTCAGGACGCCGCGACCGGACGTTCCGGTTCCGGCGCCCACCCCTCGCGGACCGCTCGCCACACCGCCGGCAGCGCCCCGGCCACCGCGAGCGCCGTCGTCGGGGCGCCCGGCGCGCCCGCCGCCTCGCGGCCGGCCAGGCCGTGCAGGTAGGCGGCCACCGACGCGGCGTCCAGCGGCGCTAGGCCCGCCGCCAGCAGGGAGCCGGCCAGCCCGGCCAGGACGTCGCCGCTGCCGGCGGTGGCCAGCCAGGAGGTGCCGGTCGGGTTCACCCGGACGGCCCCGCCCGGGTCGGCGACCACCGTGGTGGAGCCCTTCAGCAGCACCGTCGCGCGGTAGTGCGCCGCCAGCCGGCGGGCGGTGGCCAGCCGGGCCGCGGCCAGGTCGTCGGCGGCCGGCGGCGCGCCGCCCTCGGCGCCCGCGAGCAGCCGGGCCGCCTCGCCGGTGTGCGGGGTGAGCAGGGTGGGCGCGGTGCGGCCGGCCAGCGCGCCCGGGCCGAGCCGGCCCAGCTCGGTCAACGCGTCCGCGTCCACCAGCACCGGGACGTCGCTCGCCAGCGCCTCGGTCAGCGCCTGCCGCGCCCCCTCACCGCCGCCCGGCCCGACCACCCAGGCCTGCACCCGCCCGGCACCGGCCGGGCCGCCCTCGGTGACCAGCGTCTCCGGGAAGCGCCGCACCACCTCCTCGGCCGCCGTGCCCACGTACCGGACGGCGCCCGCGCCGCCGTGCAGCGCCCCCGCAACGGCCAGCAGCGCCGCCCCCGGGTACGTCGCCGAGCCGGCCGCCACCCCGACGACGCCGCGCCGGTACTTGTCGCTCTCCGCGCCCGGCACCGGCAGCAGCGCCGCCACGTCCGCGTGCTGGAGCGCCGTCACCTCCCCGGCGGGCGGCTCCAGCCCGATGCCGACCAGCTGCACCACGCCCGCGTACGAGGCCCCAGGGTCGACCAGCAGCCCGGGCTTGTACGTGCCGAAGCAGACCGTGACGTCCGCCCGCAGCGCCGCGCCCGGCACCTCGCCGGTGTCGGCGTCCACCCCGCTCGGCAGGTCCACCGCCACCACGGTCCCGGACCGCCGGGCCCGCGCGTACGGCTCCGCCTCGGGGCGCAGCCCGCCCCGGCCTCCGATGCCGACGATGCCGTCCAGCACCAGGTCCGCGCGCGAGAAGTCGGCCAGGCCGACTTCCTCCTCCACCGTCACCCGTCCGCCGGCGGCCCGCAGCGCGGCCAGCCCGCCCGGGTGCGCCTTCTCCGGCGTCAGCAGCACCGCCGTCACCCGCGCCCCGCGCCGGGCCAGCGCGGCCCCGGCGTACAGGGCGTCACCCCCGTTGTCCCCGCTGCCCGCCAGCACCGTCACCCGACCGCCGTACACCCGCCCCCGACGCCGCGTCAGCAGCCGCGCACAGGTCGCCGCCAACCCCGCCGCCGCCCGCTGCATCAACGTGCCCTCCGGCAGCCGCGCCATCAGCTCCGCCTCCGCGGCCCGGACGGTTTCCACAGGGTGTGCATGACGCATGGCGGGTCTCCCTCGGCGATCGGCGTACCACCGACGCTAGCCCGCGCCGCGGCCCCACGGCAGGCCGGACTGCGGCACACTTTCGAGTGACACCCACTTCGATGCCCCGCCGGTGTCCGCCCGTACGCCTACCTTGTGGCTCGGCACGGACCCACCGGAGGGAGAAGGGCCACCCGCCCCGTTCTCCTTCACGCTCGACACGGCACCCCTGCGGTAGGGCACAGCCACCGCAGGGGCGTCGTGGTCGTCACTACTCGACGGTGACCGACTTCGCCAGGTTGCGCGGCTGGTCGACCTCGTGGCCCTTGGCCGTGGCCAGCTCGCAGGCGAAGACCTGGAGCGGGACGGCGGCGACCAGCGGCTGGAGCAGGGTCGGGGTGGCCGGGATGCGGATCAGGTGGTCCGCGTACGGGACGACGGCCTCATCGCCCTCCTCGGCGATCACGATCGTGCGGGCGCCGCGGGCCCGGATCTCCTGGATGTTGGAGACGATCTTGTCGTGCAGGATCGACCGGCCGCGCGGCGAGGGCACGACCACCACGACCGGCAGCCCCTCCTCGATCAGCGCGATCGGGCCGTGCTTGAGCTCGCCCGCCGCAAAGCCCTCGGCGTGCATGTACGCCAGCTCCTTGAGCTTGAGCGCGCCCTCCAGGGCCACCGGGAAGCCGACGTGGCGGCCGAGGAACAGCACCGAGCGGGCGTCGGCGAGCGAGCGGGCCAGCTCGCGCACCGGCTCCATGGTCTCCAGGACCTGCTCGACCTGCTTCGGCGCGTCGCCGAGCTCCTTGATGACGGCGAAGATCTCGTCGCCCCACTTGGTGCCGCGCACCTGGCCCAGGTACAGGGCGACCAGGTAGCAGGCGACCAGCTGGGTCAGGAACGCCTTGGTGGAGGCGACCGCGACCTCCGGGCCGGCGTGGGTGTACAGCACCGCGTCCGACTCGCGCGGGATGGTGGAGCCGTTGGTGTTGCAGATCGCCAGCACCTTGGCGCCCTGCTCGCGGGCGTGCCGCAGGGCCATCAGGGTGTCCATGGTCTCGCCGGACTGCGAGATGGCGATGACCAGCGTGCCCGGGCCCATGATCGGGTCGCGGTAGCGGAACTCGGAGGCGACCTCGACCTCGCAGGGGATGCGGGTCCAGTGCTCGATCGCGTACTTGGCGATCATGCCGGCGTGGAAGGCCGTGCCGCAGGCCACGATGACGACCTTGTCGACCGAGCGCAGGTCGGCGTCGGAGATCCGCAGCTCGTCGAGGGTGAGCCGGCCGTCGGTACCGATCCGGCCGAGCAGGGTGTCGGCGACCGCCTTCGGCTGCTCGGCGATCTCCTTGAGCATGAAGTAGTCGTAGCCGCCCTTCTCGGCGGCGGAGGCGTCCCAGTCGACGTGGTACTCGCGCACGTCGGCCGGGGTGCCGTCGAAGTTGGTGACGGTCACGCCCTCGCGGCGCAGCTCGACCACCTGGTCCTGGCCCAGCTCGATCGCCTCGCGGGTGTGGGCGATGAAGGCGGCGACGTCCGAGGCGAGGAAGTTCTCGCCCTCGCCGCGGCCGACCACCAGCGGCGAGTTGCGGCGGGCGCCGACGACCACGTCCGGCGCGTCCGCGTGCACGGCCACCAGGGTGAAGGCGCCCTCCAGCTGACGGCAGACCACCCGCATGGCCTCGGCGAGGTCACCCGCGTAGGCCTCGCCCAGCAGGTGGGCGACGACCTCGGTGTCGGTCTCGGACCGGAGGGTGTGGCCGCGCTCGGCGATCTCGGCGCGCAGCTGGGCGAAGTTCTCGATGATGCCGTTGTGCACCACGGCCACCCGCTGCCGGTCGTCCAGGTGGGGGTGGGCGTTGGCGTCCGTCGGGCCGCCGTGGGTGGCCCAGCGGGTGTGGCCGATGCCGGTGGTGCCGCCGGGCAGAGGGGACTCGGCGAGCGACTTCTCCAGGTTGGCGAGCTTGCCCGCCCGCTTGTCCGTGGCCAGACTCCACTGCCCCTCGGAGTCCTGGACCTGCACCGCGACACCGGCCGAGTCGTAACCCCGGTACTCCAGGCGCTGCAAGCCTGCGATTACTACGTCGAGGGCGGACTGAGCGCCCACGTATCCAACAATTCCGCACATGCGTGCCAGCATAAGGGCGGTTCTGTGGCCGTTTTCCCGCCGCGCGCGAACGCTGCGTGACCGACACCACAGCAACCGTGAACGTCGCGACGGCTCACAATGGAGCATGTGCTGACCGAACTCTGTACGCGGGGCGCCGCCACGCCCGGCCCGTCCCCGTCTCCCTACGTGGACCTCAGCCGGGCCGAGTGGAGCGCGCTGCGCGAGCGTACGCCGCTGCCGCTGAGCGCCGAGGAGGTGGAGCGGCTGCGCGGCCTCGGTACCGCCCTCGACCTGGACGAGGTCCGCGACGTCTACCTGCCGCTGTCGCGACTGCTGAACCTGTACATCCACGCCACGCACGAGCTGCGCGGCGCGCTGGGCACCTTCCTGGACACCCCGGACACCGAGCGCACCCGCACCCCGTTCATCATCGGCGTGGCCGGCTCCGTCGCGGTCGGCAAGTCGACCACCGCCCGTCTGCTCCAGGCGCTGCTCGCCCGCTGGCCCGAGCACCCCCGGGTCGAACTGGTCACCACCGACGGCTTCCTGCTGCCCAACGCCGAGCTGCGCCGCCGCGGCCTGATGGCCCGCAAGGGCTTCCCGGAGTCGTACGACCGCCGGGCGCTGATGCGCTTCGTCGCGGACGTGAAGGCGGGCAAGGAGCGGGTCAGCGCGCCGGTCTACTCGCACCTGGTGTACGACATCGTGCAGGGCGAGCGGCTCACCGTGGAGCGCCCGGACATCCTGATCGTCGAGGGCCTGAACGTGCTCCAGCCGGCCCTGCCCGGCACCGACGGCCGCACCCGCCTCGCGGTGGCCGACTACTTCGACTTCTCGATCTACGTCGACGCCCGGACCGACGACATCGAGCACTGGTACCTGGACCGCTTCCGCAAGCTGCGGCAGACCGCCTTCCAGGACCCGAACTCCTACTTCCGCCGCTTCACCGAGGTGCCGGAGGAGGAGGCGATGGAGTACGGCCGGCAGGTCTGGCGCACCATCAACAAGCCCAACCTGCTGGAGAACGTCCTGCCGACCCGCGGCCGGGCCACCCTGATCCTCCAGAAGGGCCAGGACCACAAGGTCCGCCGGGCGCTGCTGCGCAAGCTCTGAGGCGTCCTCGGAGCAACACCGACGGCCCCCACCGGAACCCGGTGGGGGCCTCGTGCCGTACGGGGCTCAGCCCAGGTGGGTGCGCACCGCCTCGGCCAGCCGCTGCGCGACCGCCTCGGCCTGCGCCGGGTCGGCGGCCTCGACCATCACCCGGACCAGCGGCTCGGTGCCCGACGGGCGCAGCAGCACCCGGCCGGTGGAGCCCAGCTCGGCCTCGGCGCCGGCGACCGCGGCGGCCAGCTCGGTGCTGGTCCGCACCCGGGACTTGTCGACGCCCTTGACGTTGATCAGCACCTGCGGCAGCCGGGTCATCACGGCGGCCAGGTCGGCCAGCGGCTGCTTGGTGGCGGCCAGCCGGGCGCCCAGCATCAGTCCGGTCAGGGTGCCGTCGCCGGTGGTGGCGTGGTCCAGCAGGATCACGTGGCCGGACTGCTCGCCGCCCAGCGCGAAGCCGTGCTCCTTCATCGCCTCCAGCACGTAGCGGTCGCCGACGGCGGTCTCCACCAGCTCGATGCCCTCGCGCTCCATCGCCAGCTTGAAGCCGAGGTTGGACATCACGGTGGCCACCGCGGTGTTGCGGCGCAGGGTGCCGGCCTCCTTCATGGCGACGGCGAGGATGGCGATGATCTGGTCGCCGTCCACCTCGTTGCCCTCGGCGTCGGCGGCCAGGCAGCGGTCGGCGTCGCCGTCCAGGGCGATGCCCAGGTCGGCCTGGTGCTCCTTCATCGCGACGCGCAGCCGGTCCAGGTGGGTGGAGCCGACGCCGTCGTTGATGTTGAGGCCGGTGGGCTCGGCCCCCAGGGTGTGGACCACCTCGGCGCCGGCCCGGGCGAAGGCCTCGGGGGCGACGTAGGCGGCCGCGCCGTGGGCGCCGTCGATGACGACCTTGACGCCGTCCAGGCGGTTGGGCAGCACGCCGATCAGGTGGGCGACGTACTTGTCGAAGCCCTCGGTGTACTCGCGCACCCGGCCGACGGCCGCGCCGGTCGGACGGTTCCAGTCCTCGTCGCCGAGCGAGTGCTTGCGGTAGTGGGTCTCGATCGCGTCCTCGATCCGGTCGTCCAGCTTGTGGCCGCCGCGGGCGAGGAACTTGATGCCGTTGTCCGGCATGGCGTTGTGGCTGGCGGACAGCATCACGCCGAAGTCGGCGCCGAGCGCGCCGGTGAGGTACGCCACGGCCGGGGTGGGCAGGACGCCGACCCGCAGGACGTCGACGCCCGCGCTCGCCAGACCGGCGATGACGGCGGCCTCGAGGAACTCGCCCGAGGCGCGCGGGTCACGGCCGACCACCGCGACCGGCCGGTGGCCGTCGAAGGCGCCGGCCTCACCGAGCACATGGGCCGCCGCGACCGACAGGCCGAGGGCCAGCTCCGCCGTCAGGCCCTCGTTGGCCACCCCGCGCACGCCGTCCGTACCGAAGAGTCGTCCCACTGTCCCGTCCTCCATCACCACTGCTCGGAACCCAACCGATGATCCCGGCCGCCGCACAGTAGCCGGGGAACACGTCGCCCCGGAGTACGCGAGGTACTCCGGGGCGACGGTTTCGCGCAACCAGGGGGTGCGCCGCCAGGGCGGACCGCACCCCCGGGGAGGCGATTAGCGCTTGCTGTACTGCGGCGCCTTGCGGGCCTTCTTCAGACCGGCCTTCTTGCGCTCGACGGCGCGGGCGTCACGGGTCAGGAAGCCGGCCTTCTTCAGCGCGCCGCGGTTGTTGTCCACGTCGGCCTCGTTCAGGGCACGGGCGACGCCGAGGCGCAGCGCGTAGGCCTGGCCGGAGACGCCGCCACCGCTGATGCGGGCGACGACGTCGTAACGGCCGTCCAGCTCCAGGAGCTTGAAGGGCTCGTTCACGGTCTGCTGGTGCACCTTGTTCGGGAAGTAGCCCTCGAGGGTGCGACCGTTGATCTTCCACTGGCCGGTGCCGGGGACGATGCGCACGCGGGCGATCGCCTCCTTGCGACGGCCCAGGCCGGCGCCGGGGACGGCCTCGCCGAAGCGGCCGGCCAGCGACTCGGAGGTGTAGCTCTCCTCGGAGGTGTACTCGCCCTCGACGACGGTCTCGTCGAAGTCGACCTCAAGGGTTTCAGTGGTCTCGGCCACGGTGTTCCTCAGCTCTTTTCAGTGTTGGGGGGCTTGGTGGCCGAATTACTGCGCGACCTGGGTGATCTCGAACGGCACCGGCTGCTGGGCAGCGTGCGGGTGCTGGTCGCCCGAGTAGACCTTCAGCTTCGAGAGCATCTGGCGGCCCAGGCTGTTCTTGGGGATCATGCCCTTGATGGCCTTCTCGACGGCCTTCTCCGGGTTGTTCGCCAGCAGGTCGTCGTAGCGCACCGAGCGCAGACCGCCCGGGAAGCCCGAGTGGCGGTAGGCCAGCTTCTGGGTCTTCTTGTTACCGGACAGGTGCACCTTGTCGGCGTTGATGATGATGACGAAGTCACCAGTGTCAACGTGCGGCGCGTAGATCGCCTTGTGCTTGCCCCGGAGGAGGTTGGCGGCCTGGGAGGCCAGGCGGCCCAGCACGACGTCGGTCGCGTCGATGACGTGCCACTGACGCTGGACGTCGCCGGGCTTGGGGCTGTACGTACGCACGGTCGTAGCCTTCGCTTTTCAGTGAGTGAGTCCTGACAGGAGCACCCGGACGGAAGAGCAGCCTGGCCATCCTTGGACGCAATTCAAGGGGGACCGCTGGTCGACGACCTGATGTCTCCGGCGTACCGACCTCTCACGTGAGATAGAGCGAGCCAATACGCACATCAAGCGTCCAGGTTACCGGCAGGGCGGGGGCGGGTCAAAAGCACCCGGGACCGACCCCCGCCGTCACTCAGCGTTCGCGCTCCACCCGGGTCACGTCCCAGACCGGCTCCGGCGACTCGTACACCCGGCCGTCCGCGCCGAACACCAGGAAGCGGTCGAAGGTCTTGGCGAACCAGCGGTCGTGGGTCACGCACAGCACGGTGCCGTCGAAGGCCTCCAGGCCGGCCTGCAGGGCCTCGGCGCTCTCCAGGTCCAGGTTGTCGGTCGGCTCGTCGAGCAACAGGGCCGTCACGCCGGAGAGTTCGAGCTTGAGGATCATCAGCCGGGCCTGCTGCCCGCCGGACAGCGACTCGAACTTCTGCTCCTCCTGGCGGTCCAGCTCGTACCGGCGCAGCGCACCCATCGCGGCGCCGCGGCTGAGCGCGTGCTCCTCCTCGACGATCGACCGCACGGTGCGGCCGAACAGCTCCGGGTGGGCGTGGGTCTGCCGGAAGTGGCCGGGCACGACCCGGGCGCCGAGCTTCCACTCGCCGGTGTGCGCGACCGACCCGTCACCGGCCAGCAGCCGCAGGAGGTGCGACTTGCCGGCGCCGTTGGCGCCCAGCACCGCGACCCGCTCGCCGTAGAAGACCTCCAGGTCGAAGGGCTGCATCAGGCCGGTGAGCTCCAGCTGCTCCATGGTGAAGGCGCGCACGCCGGTGCGCCCGCCCTTGAGCCGCATGGTGATGGTCTGCTCGCGCGGCGGCGTCTCGGGCGGGCCGGCGTCCTCGAACTTCTTCAGCCTGGTCTGGGCGGCGGCGTAGCGGGAGGCCATCTCGTGGCTGACCGCGGCGGCCTGGCGCAGGGTGACGACCAGCTTCTTGAGCTTGGCGTGCTCCTCGTCCCAGCGGCGGCGCAGCTCCTCGAAGCGCGCGAAGCGGGCCTTGCGGGCCTCGTGGAAGGTGTCGAAGCCGCCGCCGTGCACCCAGACGCTGCTGCCGGTGGCACCGGTCTCGACGGCGATGATCTTGTCCGCGGTCTTGGAGAGCAGCTCGCGGTCGTGCGAGATGAACAGGACGGTCTTCGAGGTGGCCTTGATGGCCTCCTCCAGCCAGCGCTTGGCCGGGACGTCCAGGTAGTTGTCGGGCTCGTCGAGCAGCAGCACCTCGTCGGGACCGCGCAGCAGCGCCTCCAGGACGAGCCGCTTCTGCTCGCCGCCGGAGAGGGTGTTCAGGCCGCGCCACTGGGCCTTGTCGAAGGGCATCCCCAGGGCCGCCATGGTGCAGACGTCCCAGTCGGTCTCGTAGTCGTAGCCGCCGACGTCGGCCCAGTCGGAGAGCGCCTGGGCGTAGGCCATCTGCGTCTTCTCGTCGTCCTGGGCGATCATCGCCAGCTCGGCGGCGTCCACCGCGCGGGCCGCCTTGGCGATCCGCTCCGGGGCGACCGACACCAGCAGGTCGCGCACCGAGGCGTCGGCCGGCAGCGCGCCGGGCGTGGCCTGCTGGTCCTCGCGGCCGGTGGTGCCGACGAACTGGCGCATCACGCCGAGCCCGCCGCTGATCGTCACCGAGCCGCCGTGCGGCTGGATGTCCCCCGCGATCATGCGCAGCAGGGTGGTCTTGCCGGCGCCGTTGGCGCCGACCAGGGCGACCGCGGCTCCCTCGCCCACCCGGAAGGACGCGTCGTCGAACAGGACGCGCCCGTCCGGCAGGTAGTACTCCAGGTGCGAAATCTCGACGTGTCCCATGGGAGCGATTCTCCCAAGCGGACGCGCCGGGCCAAAACGGATTACCTCACTACGCGCTCTGCCCCGGCAGGGTGCGCATCCGCCGGGCCGCGCGGTTGCGCTCGGCCAGCTGGTCGTCCGGCGGGTAGCCGACCTCCTCCAGCGTGAGCCCGTACGGCCGGATCACGTTGACGGCGGAGTTGCGCACCCCGCCGGCCAGCACCTCGCCGGGGAACTCCACCGGCCGGTGCCCGTCGCCGACCAGCAGCATCGCGCCGACCAGCGCCCGGACCATGTTGTGGCAGAAGGCGTCGGCCCGGACGGTGGCGACCGCGAGGGAGCCCTCCTGGGCGGCGTAGGAGTCCACCGGGACGCGGTCCCAGTGCAGCTCCAGCAGGGTGCGGATGGTGGTGGCGCCCTCGCGCTTCTTGCAGTACGCGGCGAAGTCGTGCTCGCCGAGCAGCAGCTCGGCCGCCCGGTTCATCCGGTCCACGTCCAGCGGGCGGTCGTGCCAGAGCACGTGGCCGCGCAGCAGCGGGTCGACCCCGCCGGGGTGGTCGGCGACCCGGTACGCGTACCGGCGCCAGATCGCCGAGAAGCGGGCGTCGAACCCGGCCGGCGCCTCGCCGACCCGGTAGATCCGGACGTCCCCGGGCAGCCGGCCGGCCAGTCGGCGCAGCAGCTTCTCCCGGTGCGCCTCCCACAGTTCGGCCGGCAGGTCGACGTGGGCGACCTGGCCGCGGGCGTGCACCCCGGCGTCGGTGCGCCCGGCCACGGTCAGCGGGAACAGCTCCGAGCTGCGGGTGACGATCTGGAGCGCGGTCTCGATCTCCTCCTGGACCGTCCGGCGGCCGCCCTTCTGTCGGGCCCAGCCGGAGAACTCGGCGCCCTGGTAGGCAAGGTCCAGCCGGACCCGGACGTACCCGTCGGCCGGGCCGTCCTTCGCCGGCGGCCGCTCGGCGCAATCGTTGACCACTGCTCTTCACTCCCTGGACATGAGGAACGGGCCCGCTCCCCCATCGCTGGGGAAGCGGGCCCGCAACAACACCTAGTGGTGTCAGGCCTGCTCGGCGGCCTCGGTCTCGGTGGCCTCGACCTTGGCGTCGGCCTCCTTGACGGCACGCTTGGTGGCGGCCTCGGCCTCGCCGACGGCGGTCTGCGCGACGGTCAGCGCCTCGACCAGCTCGATCACGGCCATCGGGGCGTTGTCGCCACGACGGGGACCGATCTTGGTGATGCGGGTGTAGCCACCCGGGCGGTTCTCGTAGCGCGGCGCGATCTCGGTGAAGAGGGTGTGCAGCACCGACACGTCGGTGATGGTCTTGCGCACCAGGCGACGGTTGTGGATGTCGCCCTTCTTCGCCTTGGTGATCAGCTTCTCCGCCAGCGGGCGCAGGCGGCGGGCCTTGGCCTCGGTGGTGGTGATGCGGCCGTACTGGAACAGCTCACGGGCCAGACCGGCGAGCAGCAGCGGCTCGTGGTGCGGGCCACCGCCCAGGCGGGCACCCTTGGTGGGACGCGGCATGGAATTACTCCTCGAATCTCCGACTGCGGCCGTACCAGGTACCGCAGCGGGCGTACGGGCACTGTGCCCGTACGGCTTTCAGGACGACGGGGGCGGTTCCGTGGAACCGCCCCCGCGGCCAATTCTCTTAGTACTGCTCGGTCTCGGCGAAGTGCGAGTCGTCGAGGTCGTCGGCGCCGAAGGCGTCGGCGGCAGCGGTCGGGTCGAACCCGGGCGGGCTGTCCTTGAGGGCCAGGCCCATGCCGGCCAGCTTCGCCTTGACCTCGTCGATCGACTTCGCACCGAAGTTGCGGATGTCGAGCAGGTCGGCCTCGGAGCGGGCGACGAGCTCACCCACGGTGTGGATGCCCTCGCGCTTGAGGCAGTTGTAGGAGCGGACGGTGAGCTCCAGCTCCTCGATCGGCAGCGCCAGGTCGGCGGCCAGGGCGGCGTCCGTCGGGGACGGGCCCATGTCGATGCCCTCGGCGTCGATGTTCAGCTCGCGGGCGAGGCCGAACAGCTCCACCAGGGTCTTGCCGGCCGAGGCCATGGCGTCGCGCGGACGCATGGCGGGCTTGGTCTCGACGTCGACGATCAGCTTGTCGAAGTCGGTCCGCTGCTCGACACGGGTGGCCTCGACCTTGTAGGTGACCTTCAGCACCGGGCTGTAGATCGAGTCGACCGGGATGCGGCCGATCTCCTGGCCGGAGGCCTTGTTCTGGACGGCGGAGACGTAGCCGCGACCGCGCTCGACGGTCAGCTCCATCTCCAGCTTGCCCTTGCCGTTCAGCGTGGCGAGGACCAGCTCGGGGTTGTGCACCTCGACACCCGCCGGCGGGGCGATGTCGGCGGCGGTGACGACACCCGGGCCCTGCTTGCGCAGGTACATCACGACCGGCTCGTCGTGCTCCGAGGAGACGACCAGCTGCTTGATGTTGAGGATGAGGTCGGTCACGTCCTCCTTGACGCCCGGCACGGTGGTGAACTCGTGCAGGACGCCGTCGATGCGGATGCTGGTGACAGCGGCACCCGGGATCGACGACAGGAGCGTGCGGCGCAGGGAGTTGCCGAGGGTGTAGCCGAAGCCCGGCTCCAGCGGCTCGATCACGAACCGCGAGCGGAACTCGTCGACGACCTCTTCGGTCAGCGAAGGACGCTGAGCGATAAGCATGGGGGAAATCCTCCGGTTGTCTTCGGCACCCACTATTTGATGCCGACAGGACCAAGCGTACGGGGTCCCGCCGAGAAGCAGGACCCCGTACGAGGTTTACAGCAGGTACTGCGAGCCCGAAGGCGCTGCGTCAGACGCGGCGGCGCTTCGGCGGGCGGCAGCCGTTGTGCGGGGTGGGGGTGACGTCCTGGATCGAGCCGACCTCCAGGCCGGTGGCCTGGAGCGAACGGATCGCGGTCTCGCGGCCGGAGCCCGGACCCTTCACGAAGACGTCAACCTTGCGCATGCCGTGCTCCTGCGCGCGACGGGCAGCGGCCTCGGCGGCCATCTGCGCGGCGAACGGGGTGGACTTGCGCGAGCCCTTGAAGCCGACGTGGCCGGCGGAGGCCCAGGAGATCACGTTGCCCGCGGGGTCGGTGATCGAAACGATGGTGTTGTTGAACGTGCTCTTGATGTGCGCGTGGCCGTGAGCGACGTTCTTCTTTTCCTTGCGGCGGATCTTCTTCGCGCCGGCAGCCTGACGACCCTTGGGGGGCATAAGTCTGTTCTCCTACTGAGGTGGTCGGTCCGCTGACCCGCGGGCCGGAGGGATGTCCGGTTACGGGACGGACTACTTCTTGCCCGGCTTCTTCTTGCCGGCGATCGCGCGACGCGGGCCCTTGCGGGTACGCGCGTTGGTGTGGGTGCGCTGACCGCGGACCGGCAGGCCACGGCGGTGACGCAGACCCTCGTAGCAGCCGATCTCGACCTTGCGGCGGATGTCGGCGGCCACCTCACGGCGGAGGTCACCCTCGACCGTGTAGTTGGCGTCGATGTACTGGCTCAGCTTGACGAGGTCGTCCTCGGAGATGTCGCGAACGCGGACATCCGGGTTGACACCGGTCTCGGCCAGGGTCTGCTGGGCGCGGGTACGGCCGATGCCGTACACGTAGGTGAGGGCGATCTCGATCCGCTTCTCACGGGGGAGATCAACGCCGGCGAGGCGTGCCATTCAAGGCTCCTGTGGTTCTTCAGAGGTCTTGCGTGCTACCTACTCCTTCGCCTCTCGACGATGGAGCCCCGGCCTCTGACCGGGGGTGGCAGTCCGTCCACGAGGGGACGGATCGGGTAGCCCGCTTATGACGTTTTCGCGTCGCGCGAAGTACTACGAGAAATGCTGGAGAGCGATCAGCCCTGGCGCTGCTTGTGGCGCAGGTTGTCGCAGATCACCATGACCCGGCCGTGGCGGCGGATCACCTTGCACTTGTCGCAGATCTTCTTGACGCTCGGCTTGACCTTCATGTTTCAGGTTCTCCGGGTCTAGATCTGACGTTCTTACTTGTAGCGGTAGACGATCCGCCCGCGCGTGAGGTCGTAGGGGCTGAGCTCCACGACGACCCGGTCGTCCGGCAGGATGCGGATGTAGTGCATGCGCATCTTGCCACTGATGTGCGCGAGGACCTTGTGACCGTTCTGCAGCTCGACCTTGAACATCGCGTTCGGAAGAGACTCGATCACGGTGCCCTCGATCTCAATGGCGCCTTGCTTCTTAGCCATGAACTGCGAGATCCACCTTCCGGGACCGGCTACCGTATGCGGAACGCTCGTGCGAACCTGGGTTCACCCCTACCCCGGAGGGAAGAGGGCGCGCTGAAGCACGCTACGAGTGAGCCGACGGTCCATCCTACGCCAGCGCGTGCGGTGGACCAAAACGGGGGCCCCGGAAAGCGGTAGCCGTCACACCCGTTCCGTCAGGCCCGGGTGGTGACGGTCAGCGGCTCGACGTGGGCGGTGCAGGCCGAGCAGCGGCGGGCGGCCTCGGGGATCTCGGTCAGACACTCGGGGCACGGGCGCTTCGGCGCCTTCGGCTTCTTCGGCATGTAGCGCGCGGTCGCCTTGGTGATCGGCAGCACCACGCAGAAGTACAGCACCGCGGCGGTCATGAAGAACGCGATCAGCACGTTGAGGAACTGCCCGTACGGGAAGGTCACTCCGGCGATGTGCGCCTTGTACGAGCTGAAGTCGCCGGCCGCGCCGACCACCACACCCACCAGCGGGGTGAGGAAGGCGGACACGAAGCCGGTCACCACCGCGGTGAACGCGGCACCGATGACCACACCGACCGCCATGTCGACGACGTTGCCGCGCATCATGAAGTCGCGGAATCCCTTGAGCACGTGCTGTCTCCTGCTCGCTCGTAAGCCACTGCTGACCACTACTGACCACTGCCAGCGGATAAAAATAGGACAAAAGCCCTGGAGGTCCAAACCTCCAGGGCTCTGATCCCTTGTCAGCGGCGGCGGTTGGGCGCCGCCGTGACTACGCGAGGGGGTCCGGAGCTGCGGTGATGCCCAGCTTGGCCAGTTCCGCCTTGCCGCCGTCGAAGGCGGTCAGCACCAGCGGACCCTGCTCGGTGACGGCCACCGAGTGCTCCCAGTGCGAGGCCCAGGTGCCGTCGTTGGTGACGACCGTCCAGTCGTCCTCCAGCACGGTGGTGTGCGGGGTGCCGAGCGAGACCATCGGCTCGATCGCCAGCACGGTGCCCGGCACCAGCTTCGGGCCCTTGCCGCGGCCGCGCTCGACGTAGTTCAGCACGTGCGGCTCCATGTGCATCGCGGTGCCGATGCCGTGGCCGCCGTAGCCCTCGGTGATGCCCCACTTGCCCTTAGGCGGCAGCGGCTGGCGGCGGATGTAGCCCTCGATCGCCTTGGAGACGTCGACCAGACGGTTGTTCTTCTTCATCTGGGCGATGCCGGCCCACATCGAGCCCTCGGTGACCCGGCTCAGCATCTCGACCTCCGGGCGGACCTCGCCGACCGCCACCGTGATGGCCGAGTCGCCGTGCCAGCCGTCCAGGATGGCGCCGCAGTCGATCGAGATGACGTCACCCTCCTGGAGCACCCGCTCGCCGGGGATGCCGTGCACGACCTCGTTGTTCACCGAGGCGCAGATGACGCCCGGGAACCAGAGCCCGCCGTGGTGGGCGCGGAAGTTCGAGGTGGCGCCGTGGTCGGTGATGACCTTGTCCGCGATGTCGTTGAGCTCCTGGGTGGTCACCCCCGGGACGACAGCCTCGCGGCAGGCCTTCAGGGCCTCGGCGACGACCAGCCCGGCCGCTCGCATCTTCGCGATCTGCTCGGGGGTCTTGATCTCCACCATCTGGTCACGCCTTCCAAGTCCGGATTACCACTGCTACCACCGTACGACGCCGAAACGGCCGGGCCACCCGCTTCACGGGCGACCCGGCCGTACCGTCGTACGTTCGCCGAGAGACTCAGCTGTCCTGCTTCAACGCCTCGATCGAGCGGGCAGTGACCTCGTCCACCTTGCCGAGGGCCGAGATCGTCGCCACCAGGCCCTGCTGGACGTAGTAGTCGATGATCGGCTCGGTCTCCGTGTGGTAGACCTCCAGGCGCGTGCGCACCTTCTCCTCGGTGTCGTCCGAGCGCTGGTACAGCTCGCCGCCGCACTCGTCGCAGACGCCCTCGACCTTCGGCGGGTTGTAGTCCACGTGGAAGACGTGGCCGCCGTCGTTGCGGCACAGGCGACGGCCGGCGATCCGGCGGACGACCTCGTCCTCGGGGACCTCCAGGTCCAGCACACCGTCCAGCTTTATGCCCTGCTCGGCGAGGAACTCGTCCAGCGCCTTGGCCTGCCCCAGGTTGCGGGGGAAGCCGTCGAGCAGGAAGCCGTTGGCGGCGTCCTCCTGGAGCATTCGGTCCTTGGCCATCCCGATGGTGACCTCGTCCGGCACCAGGTGTCCCGCGTCCATGTAGCTCTTGGCCTCGAGGCCGAGCGGGGTGCCCTGGCTGATGTTCGCACGGAACAGGTCGCCGGTGGAGATGTGGGGGATGGACAGGGTCTTGGCGAGCAGGTGCGCCTGAGTACCCTTCCCGGCCCCGGGAGGACCAACGAGGACGATACGCATCAGCGGAGGAACCCTTCGTAATTGCGCTGCTGGAGCTGGCTCTCGATCTGCTTCACAGTTTCGAGTCCGACGCCGACGACGATGAGCACGCTGGTGCCGCCGAACGGGAAGTTGGTCTGCTGTCCGAAGGCGACCAGGGCGATCATCGGGATCAACGCGATCAGGCCCAGGTAGAGCGAACCCGGCCACGTGATTCGGGTCAGCACGTAGTTCAGGTACTCGGCCGTCGGTCGGCCGGCCCGGATACCCGGGATGAACCCACCATACTTCTTCATGTTGTCGGCAACTTCTTCGGGGTTGAAGGAGATGGCGACGTAGAAGAAGGCGAAGAAGACGATCAGCAGGAAGTAGGTGGCCATGTAGATCGGGTGGTCACCCTTGACGAAGTTCGTCCGGATCCACGTGGCCCAGCCCGCCTGGCTGTTGGTCAGCTGGACCACGAGGGCGGGGATGTACAGCAGCGACGAGGCGAAGATGACCGGGATGACACCGGCCTGGTTCACCTTGAGCGGGATGTAGGTCGAGGTCCCACCGAACGCCCGGCGGCCGATCATCCGCTTCGCGTACTGGACCGGGATCCGGCGCTGGGCCTGCTCGACGAAGATGACCAGCATCACGACGATGATGCCGACCGCGACCACGGAGAGGAACTCGACCCAGCCGTCGCCGATGGTGCCGGACTGCTTGATCGCCCACATCGAGGACGGGAACTGGGCCGCGATCGAGGTGAAGATCAGCAGCGACATGCCGTTGCCGATGCCGCGGTCGGTGATCAGCTCGCCCAGCCACATGATGACCGTGGTGCCCGCGGTCATGGTGAGGACCATGACCGCGATCCGGAACACGCTGGTGTCCGGGACGATCTGGTTGGCCAGCGGGCAGCCGGAGAACAGCGCGCCGCTGGAGGCCGTCGCCACGATGCCGGTGCCCTGGAGCACGGCGAGGGCGATGGTCAGGTACCGGGTGTACTGGGTGATCTTCGCCTGGCCGGCCTGCCCCTCCTTCTTCAGCATCTCCAGTCGCGGGATCACGACGGTGAGGAGCTGGAGGATGATGCTCGCCGTGATGTACGGCATGATGCCGAGGGCGAAGATCGTCAGCTGGAGGAGCGCGCCACCGCTGAACAGGTTGACGAGTCCGAAGAGGCCACTGTTCTTGGTCTCCTTCACGCACTCGTTCACGGCCGTGAAACTCACGCCCGGAATCGGGATGTGCGAGCCCAGCCGGAACAGCACCATGATGCCCAGCGTGAACAGCAGCTTCTTGCGCAGGTCGGGCGTCTGGAACGCCCGCGCGAACGCACTGAGCACGGTGCCTCCTGCGCCTCCCGCGCGTCGTCGGCGGGAGGGTCGGTCCTGAATGGGGAGTTTTGCGGTACGGGCTCCCGTACAGACGGCACAGGCGAGCCTACGCGCAGCCTACAAGGGAACTCCACGGACTCTAACAGTGCGCGGCCACTCGGAAGAAGCGCGTACCGCCGGTCCCCCACTCATGGGGTACGGGATGCCCGGTTTTGCCACACAAAAGAACGAGCGCCGTCGGGCCGGAAATCCCCGGGAACGGCACGAGCCCCGCACCTCCCGAAGGAGGTGCGGGGCTCGTGGGCGGAATTCAGCGGGCTCAGATGAGCTCGGTGACCGTACCGCCGGCGGCCTTGATCTTCTCGGCGGCCGAACCGGAGACGGCGTCCACCGCAACCTGGAGGGCGACCGAGATCTCGCCGGTGCCGAGCACCTTGACGAGGGAGTTCTTGCGAACCGCGCCCTTGGCGACCAGGTCCTCGACGGTGACCTCGCCACCCTGCGGGTAGAGCTCGGCCAGCTTGTCGAGGTTGACAACCTGGAACGTGATCTTGAACGGGTTCTTGAAGCCCTTCAGCTTCGGCAGGCGCATGTGGAGCGGCATCTGGCCACCCTCGAAGCGCTGCGGAACCTGGTAGCGGGCCTTCGTGCCCTTGGTGCCACGACCGGCGGTCTTACCCTTGGAGCCCTCACCACGACCCACACGGATCTTGTCGGTCTTGGCACCCGGGGCGGGACGCAGGTTGTGGATCTTGATCGGGTTGTCGCCCATGATCAGTCCACCTCCTCAACCGTCACCAGGTGACGGACCGTGTGGGCCATCCCGCGGATCTCGGGACGGTCCTCCTTCACCACGACGTCGTGCATGCGCTTGAGACCAAGCGAACGCAGGGTGTCACGGTGATTCTGCTTGCTGCCGATGTACGACTTGGTCTGCGTGATCTTCAGGCGAGCCATCAGGCGCTCACCCCAGCAGCACGCGCCCGCAGCAGAGCGGCGGGGGCCACGTCCTCCAGCGGCAGGCCACGACGGGCGGCGATCTCCTCGGGGCGCACGAGGCCCTTCAGAGCGGCCACGGTGGCGTGCACGATGTTGATCGCGTTGTCCGAGCCGAGCGACTTCGACAGGATGTCGTGGATGCCGGCGCACTCCAGGACGGCGCGCACCGGACCACCGGCGATAACACCGGTACCGGGGGCGGCGGGCTTCAGCAGCACGACGCCGGCGGCCTTCTCACCCTGGATGGGGTGGGGGATGGTGCCCTGGATACGGGGGACCTTGAAGAAGTTCTTCTTGGCCTCCTCAACGCCCTTGGCGATGGCGGCCGGAACCTCCTTCGCCTTGCCGTAACCGACACCCACGGTGCCCTCGCCATCGCCCACCACGACGAGCGCGGTGAAGCTGAAGCGACGGCCACCCTTGACAACCTTGGCGACACGGTTGATCGCGACGACGCGCTCGACGTAAGCGGTCTTCTCGACGGCGGGGGCGTTGCCCCGGTCGTCACGCTTACGGTCGCGCCGCTCGCCACCGGTGCCGCCACCGGCGCCGCTGCCGCGGCGCTGGGGTCCAGCCATTGGATTTACCTCTCTCGTAATACGTCCGTCGACAGAGTCGACGAGCGGCTTAGAAGTCGAGCCCGGCCTCACGGGCCGCGTCCGCCAGGGCGGCGATGCGGCCGGCGTACCGGTTGCCCGCGCGGTCGAAGACGACCGACTCGATGCCGGCGGCCTTGGCGCGCTCGGCGACCAGGCTCCCGACCTTCTTGGCCAGCTCGGTCTTGTCGCCCTCGGCGCCCTTGATGGACACGTCGAGGGTGGACGCCGACGCCAGGGTGTGACCCTTGGCGTCGTCGATGACCTGGGCGACCATGTGACGGTTCGAGCGCGTCACAACGAGACGCGGACGCACCTCGGTGCCGACGACGCGCTTGCGAACGCGGATCGCGCGGCGCTTGCGAGCGGCGCTCTTGTAGGCGTTGCCCTTGCCGATCTTGACAGAGACACTCATCGCTTACTTACCACTCTTTCCGACCTTGCGGCGGATGACCTCGCCCGCGTACTTGACACCCTTGGCCTTGTACGGGTCGGGCTTGCGCAGCTTGCGGATGTTCGCGGCGACCTCGCCGACCTTCTGCTTGTCGATGCCGTCCACGTGGAACTTGGTGGGCGACTCGACGACGAAGGAGATGCCCTCCGGCGCGGTGATCAGGATCGGGTGGCTGTAACCGAGCGCGAACTCCATGTCGGAGCCCTTCGCGGTCACACGGTAACCAACACCGCTGATCTCCAGCGACTTGCGGTAGCCCGCGGTCACGCCGGTGATCATGTTCGCCACCAGCGTGCGGGTCAGGCCGTGCAGGGCCTTCGAGCGACGCTCGTCGTTCGGACGAGAGACGAGCACAGTGCCGTCCTCGGCCTTGCCGATCCCGATCGGCTCGGCGACGACGTGGGTGAGCGAGCCCTTCGGGCCCTTCACCGAGACCGCCTGGCCATCGATGGTGACGTCCACGCCAGCGGGGACCTGGATGGGCAGCCGTCCAATGCGCGACATTGCTGTACCTCCGTTTCCCGAATTACCAGACGTAGGCGAGAACTTCTCCGCCTACGCCCTTCTTGGCGGCCTGCTTGTCGGTCAGGAGGCCGGACGACGTGGAGATGATCGCCACGCCCAGGCCGCCGAGAACCTTCGGCAGGTTGGTGGACTTTGCGTAAACGCGCAGACCCGGCTTGCTGATGCGCTTGATGCCGGCGATGGAGCGCTCACGGTTGGGGCCGAACTTGAGCTCGATGGTCAGCTTCTTGCCGACCTCGCCCTCAGCCGGCTCCTCAACCTTGTAGGAGGAGATGTACCCCTCCTGCTGCAGGATCTGGGCGACGTGCGCCTTGATCTTGCTGGCCGGCATCGCCACGGTGTCGTGGTACGCCGAGTTCGCGTTACGCAGACGCGTGAGCATGTCTGCGATGGGGTCGGTCATGGTCATGATGGCCTCAGGCCTCTCTCGCCGTGGTTTCTCCGCGCCAGGTCCCCCTTCCGCACTCTTCCGAGTTCGTCAGGGGCACAAGCGCAGGGGACCTACGACGTAGTAAGACTGGGTGCGAGCCCTTCCTCTGAAGGGCCACGGACGTCCATGGGGAAGCCGCGGCAGGGGGCCCGACCCCACTACCTTACGGGACTCCGTACGGCAGGCCCAAAACGGACCGGTGTGGGATCGGGCACCTCTGCGTCGCTGTGTGCCTAAAGCGCCTGGATTACCAGGAGCTCTTGGTCACGCCCGGCAGCTCGCCGCGGTGCGCCATCTCACGGAGGCAGACACGGCACAGGCCGAACTTGCGGTACACCGAGTGCGGACGGCCGCAGCGCTGGCACCGGGTGTAGGCCCGGACGCCGAACTTCGGCTTACGCTCGGCCTTCGCGATGAGGGACTTCTTCGCCATTGGCTCACGCCTCCTTGAACGGGAAGCCCAGAGCGCGCAGGAGCGCCCGGCCCTCGTCGTCGGTCTGAGCGGTGGTCACGACGGTGATGTCCATACCGCGCTGACGGTCGACCTTGTCCTGGTCGATCTCGTGGAACATAACCTGCTCGGTCAGACCGAAGGTGTAGTTGCCACGGCCGTCGAACTGCTTCGGGGAGAGACCGCGGAAGTCACGGATACGCGGCAGAGCCAGCGAAACCAGACGGTCCAGGAACTCCCACATGCGGTCACCACGGAGGGTGACGTGGGTGCCGATCGGCTGGCCCTCGCGCAGCTTGAACTGCGCGATGGACTTGCGAGCCTTGGTCACGGCCGGCTTCTGACCGGTGATGGCGGTCAGGTCGCGGATCGCGCCCTCGATCAGCTTGCTGTCACGGGCAGCCTCGCCGACACCCATGTTGACGACGACCTTGACCAGGCCGGGCGTCAGCATGACGTTCTCGTACTTGAACTGCTCCTGCAGCTGACCCTTGATCTCGGAGTTGTAACGCTCCTTGAGGCGGGGGGTCACCTTCTCAACAGACGTCTCAGACATCAGATGTCCTCACCGGTTCGCTTGGCAACGCGGATCTTGTTGCCCTGGTCGTCGAAGCGGTAGCCGACGCGGGTGACGACCTTCTTGCCGTCCTTCTCCACGACCAGCTGGACGTTGGAGACGTGCACCGGGGCCTCGACGGTCACGATGCCACCCTGGGTACCCGGACCCGGCTTGGTGTGCTTCTTGACCCGGTTGACACCCTCGACGAGGACCTTGTTCTCAGCCGGCATGGCCTGGATGACCTTGCCCTGCTTGCCCTTGTCCTTGCCGGTGATGACCTGGACCAGGTCACCCTTCTTGATCTTCATGCTGTTCGCCATGAGTTAGAGCACCTCCGGCGCAAGCGAGATGATCTTCATGAACTTCTTGTCACGCAGCTCGCGGCCCACCGGGCCGAAGATGCGGGTGCCACGGGGGTCACCTTCGGTGTTCTTCAGAACGACCGCGGCGTTCTCGTCGAAACGGATGTACGAGCCATCCGGACGACGACGCTCCTTGACGGTGCGGACGACGACGCACTTGACGACGTCACCCTTCTTCACCGAACCACCGGGGATCGCGTCCTTGACGGTGGCGACGATGACGTCCCCGATACCGGCGTAGCGGCGACCGGAGCCACCGAGAACACGGATGCAAAGGATCTCCTTGGCACCAGTGTTGTCGGCGACGCGCAGTCGCGACTCCTGCTGGATCACAGCTTTCTCCTGATCGTCAACGAGAGTCGACGGGCCGGCCGCTGCTCACATCGGCGCCCCTGCGGGACCCGGTGCACATACGGCCGTACCTCATCGGCTTCGTTACTTGGCCTTCTCGAGGATCTCGACGACGCGCCAGCGCTTCGTCGCGGACAGCGGGCGGGTCTCCGCGAGGAGGACCCGGTCGCCGATGCCGCAGGCGTTGGCCTCGTCGTGCGCCTTCAGCTTGTTCGTACGGCGGATGACCTTGCCGTACAGAGCGTGCTTGACGCGGTCCTCGACGGCGACGACGACGGTCTTGTCCATCTTGTCGCTGACGACGAGACCCTCACGGGTCTTGCGGAAACCGCGCGTCTCGTTGGTGTTCTCAGTCATCAGGCGTTCTCCACCGTCTCGATGCCCAGCTCGCGCTCGCGCATCAGGGTGTAGATCCGCGCGATGTCCTTACGGACGAGCTTGAGCCGTCCGTGGTTGTCGAGCTGCCCGGTCGCCGCCTGGAAGCGGAGGTTGAACAGCTCCTCCTTGGCCTCGCGCAGCTTGGCAACGAGACCCTCGTTGTCCAGCGAACGAAGCTCAGCAGCCTTGGTAGCGGCCGACATCAGCTCTCACCGTCCTCGCGCCGGACGATCCGGCACTTCATCGGCAGCTTGTGCGCGGCACGGGTGAGCGCCTCGCGAGCAACCTTCTCGTTCGGGTACGACAGCTCGAACATGACCCGACCCGGGTGCACGTTCGCGATCCACCACTCCGGCGAACCCTTACCGGAACCCATGCGGGTCTCGGCCGGCTTCTTGGTGAGCGGACGGTCCGGGTAGATGTTGATCCAGACCTTGCCGCCACGGCGGATGTGACGGGTGATCGCGATACGAGCGGACTCGATCTGACGGTTCGTCACGTAGGCCGGGGTCACGGCCTGGATGCCGAACTGGCCGAACGCCAGCTCGGTGCCACCCTTGGCAGCGCCACGGCGCTTCGGGTGGTGCTGCTTGCGGTGCTTGACCCGACGGGGGATCAGCATTGGGGTCAGGCCTCCGTTCCGGTGTTCTCGGCAGCCGGAGCCTCGACCGCCGGGGCCGCGGGGGCCTCGGCAGCGGCGGGACGACGGCCACGGCCACCGCGCTCGCCACCACGGCGGTCGCCACCGCGGGCGGGACGACCACCCTCGGGACGGGCCGGGCGGTTGCCCGAGCGGGCAGCGGCGTTCTCAGCGCGGACCTCGGCGATGTTCTTGACGTCGCCCTTGTAGATCCAGACCTTCACGCCGATGCGGCCGAAGGTGGTCTTGGCCTCGAAGAAGCCGTAGTCGACGTTCGCCCGCAGGGTGTGCAGCGGCACGCGACCCTCGCGGTAGAACTCCGAACGGCTCATCTCGGCGCCGCCGAGACGACCGGAGCACTGGACCTTGATGCCCTTGGCGCCGGACTTCATGGTGCCCTGCATCGACTTGCGCATGGCACGGCGGAAGGAGACGCGGGAGGACAGCTGCTCCGCGACGCCCTGAGCCACGAGCTGGGCGTCCAGCTCGGGGTTCTTGACCTCGAGGATGTTCAGCTGGACCTGCTTGCCGGTCAGCTTCTCCAGGTCGCCGCGGATGCGGTCGGCCTCGGTGCCACGGCGACCGATGACGATGCCGGGGCGGGCGGTGTGGATGTCGACGCGGACGCGGTCGCGGGTGCGCTCGATCTCGACCTTGGAGATGCCGGCGCGCTCCATGCCCTTCGTCATCATGCGACGAATGGCAACGTCTTCCTTGACGTAGTCCTTGTACAGCTTGTCGGCGTACCAGCGGGACTTGAAGTCCGTGCTGATGCCGAGGCGGAACCCGTGCGGGTTAACCTTCTGGCCCATTACCGGGTCCCTTCCTTGCTGCTGACGACCACGGTGATGTGGCTGGTCCGCTTGCGGATCCGGTAGGCGCGGCCCTGGGCACGCGGACGGAACCGCTTCAGGGTCGGGCCCTCGTCAACGTACGCCTCGGAGATGTAGAGGTCGTCCACGTTGGAGTGGTTGTAGTTGTGCGCGGCGTTGGCGATGGCGCTGTCGAGCACCTTGCCGACCGGCACGGTGGCGGCCTGCGGAGCGAAACGCAGGACGGCCTGGGCCTCCGTGGCATTCATGCCACGGATGAGGTCCACCACGCGGCGGGCCTTCATGGGCGTCACGCGGATGTACCGCGCCTGTGCCCTGGCTTCCATGGTTGTCCCCTTAATGGAGTAAGTCATTGAGTCTTATTGGCGCGCAAGCTCAGCCCGTGGCCAGGGGCCACTGATGGGCTCTCTAGCGGCGCTTCGACTTCCGGTCATCCTTCACGTGGCCACGGAAGGTGCGGGTCGGAGCGAACTCGCCGAGCTTGTGGCCGACCATCGACTCGGTGACGAACACCGGGACGTGCTTACGGCCATCGTGAACCGCGATCGTGTGACCGAGCATGCTCGGGGAGATCACGGAACGACGGGACCAGGTCTTGATGACGTTCTGAGTACCCGCCTCGTTCTGAGCGTCCACCTTCTTGATGAGGTGGCCGTCGATGAAGGGGCCCTTCTTGAGACTGCGCGGCATCTGACCTGCTCCTAGCGCTTCTTGTTGGTCTTGCGGCGGCGCACGATGAGCTTGTCCGACGCCTTGTTCGGGCGACGGGTACGGCCCTCGGGCTTACCCCACGGCGAGACCGGGTGGCGACCACCGGAGGTCTTACCCTCACCACCACCGTGCGGGTGGTCGATCGGGTTCATGGCCACACCACGCACGGTCGGGCGGACGCCCTTCCAGCGCATACGGCCGGCCTTGCCCCAGTTGATGTTCGACTGCTCGGCGTTGCCGACCTCGCCGACGGTGGCGCGGCAGCGCGCGTCGACGAGGCGGATCTCACCGGAGGGCATGCGCAGGTGCGCCATCTTGCCCTCACGCGCCAGCAGCTGGATGCCGGAGCCGGCCGAGCGGGCCAGCTTGGCACCGCCGCCGGGACGCAGCTCCACCGCGTGGATGGTGGTACCGACCGGGATGTTGCGCAGCGGCAGGTTGTTGCCCGGCTTGATGTCGGCGCCAGCGCCGTTCTCGATCCGGTCACCCTGCGCGATGCCGCGCGGCGCGATGATGTAGCGCTTCTCGCCGTCCGCGTAGTGCAGGAGCGCGATGCGCGCGGTGCGGTTCGGGTCGTACTCGATGTGAGCGACCTTGGCCGGCACGCCGTCCTTGTCGTGACGACGGAAGTCGATCACGCGGTAGGCGCGCTTGTGACCGCCACCCTGGTGGCGAGCGGTGACACGACCGGCGTTGTTGCGGCCGCCCTTGCTGTGCAGGGGGCGAACCAGCGACTTCTCCGGGGTGGACCGCGTGATTTCTACGAAGTCGGCCACGCTGGAGCCGCGACGGCCCGGCGTAGTCGGCTTGTACTTGCGGATGCCCATTTGGCTCTCTCGTCCTCGTCCTAATCGACGATCACGATCTCCTGATTCAGGAGACCGGACCACCGAAGATGTCGATGCGGTTGCCCTCGGCCAGCGTCACGATGGCGCGCTTGGTGTCCTTGCGCTTGCCAAAGCCCGTCTTGGAGCGCTTGCGCTTGCCCTGACGGTTGATCGTGTTGACAGCCTCGACCTTGACCGAGAAGACCGCCTCGACGGCCTGCTTGATCTGGGTCTTGTTGGCGCCCGGCGACACGATGAACGTGTACTTGTTCTCGTCGAGGAGCGAGTAGCTCTTCTCCGAGATGACCGGCTTCACCAGGACGTCACGGGGGTCCGTGAACGTCTTGCTCGTAACGTCGCTCATCAGGCGGCGCTCCCTTCGAGCTCGCCCTCAGCGGCAACGGCCTTGGCGGACGCGGCCGGACCGGCCACGAAACGCTCGAAGGCGGCCTGGGTGAAGACCACATCGTCGGAGACGAGCACGTCGTAGGTGTTCAGCTGACCGGCGTCCAGGATGTGCACGTGCGGCAGGTTGCGAGCGGACTTCAGGCCCAGCTCGTCCTCGCGCTCGACGACCAGGAGGACGTTCTTGCGCTCGGTGATCTTGCCGAACAGGCTCTTGGCGGCCTTGGTCGACGGCGCCTCGGTCGCGGTCACGCCGGTGACGACGTGGATGCGGTTGTGGCGGGCCCGGTCGGTGAGCGCACCGCGCAGGGCGGCGGCGATCATCTTCTTCGGGGTCCGCTGCGAGTAGTCGCGCGGCACGGGACCGTGCACGACGCCACCGCCGGCGAACTGCGGCGCACGGGTCGAGCCCTGACGGGCGCGGCCGGTGCCCTTCTGGCGGTACGGCTTCTTGCCGCCGCCACGGACCTCGCCGCGAGTCTTGGTCTTGTGGGTGCCCTGACGGGCCGCAGCGAGCTGCGCCACGACGACCTGGTGCATCAGCGGAACGCTGACCTTCGCGTCGAAGATCTCAGCCGGCAGCTCGAGGCTGCCGGTCTTGTCGCCAGCCGGCGACAGGATGTCAATGGTGCTCATATCCTTCACAGCCCCTTCGCCGCGGTGCGGACGAGGACGAGGCCGCCGTTCGGGCCCGGGACGGCGCCCTTGATGAGCAGCAGACCCTTCTCCGCGTCGACCGCGTGCACGGTCAGGTTCTGGGTGGTCACACGCTCGTGGCCCATCCGACCGGCCATGCGCAGGCCCTTGAACACACGGCCCGGGGTGGCGCAGCCACCGATGGAACCGGGCGAGCGGTGCTTGCGCTGGGTGCCGTGACCGGCGCCGAGACCACGGAAGTTGTGGCGCTTCATGACACCGGCGAAGCCCTTGCCCTTGGAGGTGCCGGTCACGTCGACCTTGACACCCGCCTCGAACAGCTCGGCGGTGATCTCCTGGCCCAGGGTGTACTCGGACGCGTCCGAGGTACGCAGCTCGACCAGGTGACGGCGCGGGGTGACACCGGCCTTGGCGAAGTGGCCCGCGAGGGGCTTGTTCACCTTGCGGGGGTCGATCTCGCCGAAGCCGATCTGGACGGCGTCGTAGCCGGCCGGGCTGTCGGCGGTGTGGACCTGGGTCACGACATTCGGCCCGGCCTTGACGACGGTCACCGGGACGACCCGGTTGTTCTCGTCCCAGACCTGGGTCATGCCGAGCTTCTCGCCCAGGATGCCCTTAATCTGCTTAGCCATCTTCGGTGCGCCTCTCAGAGCTTGATCTCGATGTCGACGCCCGCCGGCAGGTCGAGACGCATCAGCGAGTCAACCGTCTTCGGCGTGGGGTCGAGGATGTCGATCAGACGCTTGTGAGTACGCATCTCGAAGTGCTCGCGCGAGTCCTTGTACTTGTGCGGCGAGCGGATGACGCAGTACACGTTCTTCTCAGTGGGCAGCGGCACCGGGCCCGCGACCTGCGCACCAGTACGAATCACCGTCTCGACGATCTTCTTCGCCGAGGAGTCGATGACCTCGTGGTCGTAGGCCTTGAGCCGGATGCGGATCTTCTGTCCCGCCATGGCTACTCAGTAGTCCTTTGTCCTTAGTCACTGCACGACCCCCTCCGACCCCCGCGCTCGGGCGTGTCGCACTCGCGCTTGCAAAAAACCGGCGAAGTACTTCGTCGGTTTCGAACTTTCGGGGTGGTGGGGTGCCGGGTCGAGGCCCCGCTCACGCTTCCCGGAAGATTCCCGTACTTTCGCCCCGCAGCTGCCGTGGCGTAGAACTCACGCTTGACGGCCATCACGGGAACGACGAGTACATGGGACTCGCTTCCGGTCCTCCCGGCGGGAGGCGCGCAGCATCGGCACTCAACCGAGCAACTTGGACATACTGCCACATGGAGCAGCCCGGATGCCAATCGGAGCCGGTGAGGCGCTCCTCACCGGCCCCGAGGGGTGACGGCCCAGGTCAGTCCCTGCGCCAGAGCACCCAGCCCTTGTCCTTGTTGAACTTCGCGATGTGCCAGCCGGGCCGCGCGTCCGGCCAGCTGGCCTGGGGCAGGGCGCCCTTGGCCCAGCCGGCCAGGTACGCGGTGGCCTCCTGCGGCGGGTTGGAGCCGTCCTTCAGGTCGTCCGACCAGACCCGGCCCCAGTAGACCTCGTAGGCCATCGACATCCGGGCGTCCCAGTCGAGGTCCATGTCCAGGACCACGTTGTCGCCCTTGCGCAGGCCCGCCTCCTTGGCCATTCCGACCGCCTGGTACTTGCGCTCCTTGGCGTGCGGTTCGGCGACGTTGCCGGTGACGGCGACCGTCGCGTAGGCGGCGAACAGGGTCACGCACCCCACCACGGCGGCGACCACCCGACGCCCGCCGGCCACCCGCAGCAGCAGGCACGCGGCCAGCACCGCCAGCGCCCCGAAGGTCGTCCGGATCATGTGCAGGCCCTCCCAGGTGGAGGCCAGGAACATCGCGTCCGGCACCGTCCACGGACTGACCCAGAGCTTGAGCGCGGAGCCCGCGTACGCCCCGACCGACAGCTGGATGACCCCGATCAGCACGGTGCCGGCCAGCGCCGACCACAGCAGCGCCCGGACCCCGGCCCGCCACAGCGCGGCCAGGCCGACCACCAGGAACAGCGGCACCAGCACCGCGCAGTACCGGGCGTACACCCAGTTGTCGGTCCGGTCGTTGTCCGCCAGGCCGGCCGCGGACGCCAGCGCGGTGCCGAACAGCAGCGCCACCATGGTGAAGGCCACCACCCGCTCGGCCACCGTGTACCGGCGTCGGAACACCACCACCACGCACAGCACCAGGGCGATCGCCCCGAAGCCGTACGTGGAGGTCATGAAGTACCACAGCTGTCCGAACGTGCGGGCGATGATCGTGCCGATGTACTTGCTGTCCCCGAGGTTCTCGAAGACCTTGTTGCCGACGTCGCTCGGCGGCACGTCCTTGAACCGGCTCCTGACGAAGCCGGCCAGCAGTTGCGCGCCCAGGTACGACACCCCGAGCGCGCCGACGCCGGCCAACGAGGCGAGTCTCGGCGCCCAGCCGAAGGCCAGCACCACGACCAGGACCAGCGCGGTCAGCGCCACGACCACGCCGCCGCGGTCGTGGGTGGCCAGCGAGTAGCCGGCCGTCAGGCCCATCCCCACCGCGTACAGCGCGCGGCGGCCCGTCGTACCGGGCGAGAGCCAGCCGTGCATCGCGAGCAGCCAGGCCAGCAGGAGCACCGGGAGCACGGTGTCCGACATGGCGAACTGGGAGTAGAAGACCACCGGCGGCACCAGCGCCACGGCGGTGCCCACCAGGTAGGAGTGCGGCCGGGACAGGCCCAGCCGGCGCGCCGCCGCCACGGCCAGCGGGAACACCAGCGCGTTGAGCACCGCGTTGATGCCCATGACCAGGTGGTACGCCATGGCCGGGCTGTCGGCGATCCGCAGCGCCGGCGATATCAGCAGCGGGTACCCGCCGGGGATCACCACGCCGACCGGCAGCTCGGTGGCCGACCGGCCGGCCAGCACCCGCGCGATCACCAGGTAGGAGTCCTCGTCGGCGTGCACCGACGGGAAGTAGTTGTGGATCGACAGCACCAGGCGGAACACCACCTGCCCGCCGTACCCGAGCAGCAGGGCCACCGGCCAGAACCAGCGGTGGGCGGCGAGCGCCCGCAGCCGGGCCGGCACGACCGGGGTGTCGGGCGCGTTCGTGCCGCCGTCCTCACCCCGGTCCGGACCGTCGGACGTGTGGGCAGAGTCGATCAGCGGCTGCACCGGGACACTTCCCTACTTGTATGAGTTTGACGATCTCGTCGTGGTCGGCTCCGGGCGGCGCGCCTCGGTTCCCGCCACCGGTCGGCTCCGGGCGGCGCGCCTCGGTTCCCGCCACCACGAGTCGAAGCGCATCGGCAGTGTGCCACGCGGCCATCTGGCGGAGCCAACGCGCTCCTGCCTCGTGGACGACAACGGCCTACTAGGGCAGGGTGGTTCGGCCCCTGATGATCCCGTGCCCGGGGTGCTGGCAGAATCGCGGTGTCCGGCACCGAAACCACACACCGCCTCCGCACCGAATCGCTGCGGAAGGCAGAAGGACCGAACAGTGACGACGAGCGTGCAGCCCGCCTCCACCCCGGGCATGCAACAGGGCATACCGTCCAGCCGAGCAAGACGGGCAGCCCTGCGCCGACCCGCCGTCCTCTGGGCCGCGGAGATCCTGACCGCGGTCACGGCGGCCCTGCTCATGACGGGTCTGGCGACGTCCGTCCAGCTCAACCCCATGTCGCGGATCGGCCAGGTCAGCGGCCTCGCCGCGCTGCAGCTCCGCCTCCTGCTGCTGCTCGGCGTCATCGTGCTGGTCCTGGTGCCGGCGATGCGCCGCTGGGCGGACGTCCCGGTCCGGTTCGCCGCCGCCGCGGTCGCGGGCCTGTCCTCCGGCGTGCTGGCGGCCGGTGTCTCGCTCGCGCTGCGCGGCACCGACTGGCCGCTGTACGCCCAGTCGGGTGACTCCGGCAACCTCCAGGCCTGGGTCAGCGCCCTGATGGACGGCAAGCCGCTGGACGGCGCCTACCCGCCGATGTTCCCGCACATCGTCGCCTTCGTCGCCGAGCACCTCACCCACGGAGACATCGGCTACGCGCTCAAGCTCGCCGACCTGGTGTTCGTCGCGCTGCTCGGCCCGCTCGCGTACCTGTCCTGGCGGCTGCTGCTGCCCCCGCTCTGGGCGCTCGGGATCGGCGTCACCGCCGCGCTGCCGATGGCGCAGCCGTACAAGCCGTACACCACCTTCGTGCTCGTCGCCTTCGTCCCCCTGCTGGCCAAGCTGATGCAGCTCCTGCAGCGCGCCCCGGAGCTCCCGCGCCGCACCGTCGCCGTCCGCGGCGCCGTGCTCGGCCTCGGCATCGCACTGCTGTTCAACCTCTACTCCGGCTGGTTCGTGTGGTCCGCCGTCGGAGTGGTGGTGCTCACCGCGGCGCTGCTGCTGCGTGCCCGCCGCACCGGCGGGACCCCCGGCCTGCTCAACGCCCTGACCGCGATCGGTGCCGCGTCCGGGATCTTCCTGGTCGCCTCGTCCCTCTACCTGGTCCGGCTGCTCGGGTCCGCCGGAAGCACGGTCGACCGCTACTGCTACTTCGACACCTACACCGAGCCGACCTACTTCGCGATGTGGCGCGACGACCTTCCCGGCACCGACGGCCAGAGCACCTGGCCGCTGCCCGGCGAGCTCGGCGGGGTCGGCCTCTTCACGATCCTGCTGCTGGTCGGCCTGGGTGTGGCGCTGGCCCTCGGGATAGGCCGGGCCGCCGTCCTGACCGCCGCCGCCTGCTCGGCGAGCGCCCTGCTGATGCGCTACTGGTACGCCTCCCACATGGAGCGCGACCAGGCCGTCATGCTCTACCCGCGCACCAGCGCGCAGCTGCTCTACTGCCTGCTGGTCCTGGTCGGCCTGGCGTGCTACCTGATCGCCCGCCGCCGTCGGAGCGCCTCCTCGGCCGCCGCCGAGACGGCCGAGGAGACCGTCCGCCGGCTCCCGCTGGGCCTCAACCCGCGCGCCGTGGCCATCGGCGCCATCTGCGCGCTGGGCCTGCTCTTCGGCATGGCGGGCTCCGCCACCGCCAGCAAGTACATGCCCGACCCGCACGAGGGCACCGGCATGCTGGCCTGGATCTCGCAGACCACCGCCGACACCAAGGGGCACTGCTCCCGCTACGCGCCCAAGTGCAACGAGGCCCCGGGGCTCCTGAACCCGTCGGACCCGAAGGTCGACCTCGGAAAGCTGATCTGCCCCAAGGTCAACCCGTACCCGCGCAAGGGTGAACTGCTCCCCGGGTTCTCCGCGGACCTGCCCGAGTGACCCTCACCCGACCCTGATACGGCACTGGGCCGGTAGTCCGATTCGGACTACCGGCCCAGTGCCGTATCAGGACTCGCGCGGCGTCAGTGCCGCTCCCCGCCGGTCAGCGCGTGGCGGACCAGCACCTTGGCGCCGGCCCGCTGGCCGCGCTTCAGCGCGCCCGGCAGCATGGTCAGCGCGTGCAGCCGGGAGGCGCTGCGGAACCGGGCCGCACGGGCGGCCTTCGGCCAGCCGCGGGCGTCCATCCGCTCGGCCACCGCGTTGAAGTACCGCTCCGCCTCGGTGAACCGGGTGCCGGAGAAGGCCTGCACCGAGGACTCGCTGACGGCGTGCCGGCGGTACTGGAAGACGACGGTGGTGTTGTCCACCATCATCTGCTCGCCCCGCTCCAGCAGGTCGACGACCAGGGCCAGGTCCTGGATCACCGAGTACTCGTCACGGAAGTTGACCGCGCGCAGCGCCTCGCCCCGCCAGCAGATCGACGGGAAGTAGAGCCAGTTGCCGCGCAGCACGCTCGCGGCCAGCTCCTCGCCGCCCATCAGCCGCCGGCCCTTGACGGTCGGCGCGTAGATCTTCTCCTTGACGTTGTCCGCCAGGCCGGAACGGCTGACCTCGCCGTTGCCGTCGATGACCTCGACGCCCGGCTGGACCATGCCCAGGTCCGGATTGGCCTTGAGGATCGAGCGGACGGTCTCCAGGTAGTGCGGGTGCAGCAGGTCGTCGCAGCCCATGATGACCACGTGGTCGGCCGTGGACAGCTCCACGCACTTCTGGAAGTTCTTGGTGATGCCCAGGTTCTGCTCGTTGCGCAGGTACGTCACCCGGTCGTCGCCGAGCGAGGCGAACCAGCCCGGGACGTCCGGCTCCTTGCCGTCGTCGATGACGGTCAGCCGGAAGTCCCGGTCGGTCTGCGCGAGGATGCTCCGCACCGCGGCCTGCATCAGCGCCACGTCGCCGTAGTACGGCAGCATGAACTCGAAGGTCGCCACGGGATCAGGCCTTGCTGCGGTCGACCGGCGCCGAGACCGGCAGGTCCAGGTCGAAGCGCTCCTCGTTCAGGCGGGCGCCCTCGTTGATCGCCACGGTGCGCGCCAGGTCGGTGAGCTTCTTCTCCAGCGAGCGGAAGCGCAGGAAGGTGTTCAGGGTCAGGAAGCCCATCGCCAGCACCATCACGTACAGCACCAGGTCGGTGCCGCGGCCGACGCCGAGCTGGTGGGCCAGCCAGGTCACGTCGGTGGGACGCAGCACCGCGTAGATGTTCACCAGCACGAAGACCGAGAACGCGATGCGCTTCCAGGCGCGGGTGTTGGCACGGTCCCAACGCCGGATGAACATGAAGGCGAGAGAGACCGAGCCGAGAATGAGAACCAGCTGGATCCAGAAGAATTTCATCGGCGGCTACGCTCCCGCAGCGAGATGTCGAAGATGATGTTGACGCCGTTGATCAGGGACTGACCCTTGGCGCGTGAGTAGTCGGTGTACAGGATGTCCACCGGGAGTTCGGCGACCCGGAGGTCCGAGCCGGCGAGGTAGCTGACGATCTCCGACGCGTGCGCCATGCCGTTCATGGTGATCCGCAGCCGACCGGCGGCCTCGCGGTTGAGCACGCGCAGGCCGTTGTGGGCGTCGGTCAGCTTGAGCTTGCGAGCGGTCGGGCTGACGGTCGCCGCGGTCCGCAGGACGACCCGCTTGATCCACGGCACCTGCCCGTTCTGCTCGATGAAGCGCGAGCCGAGGACGACGTCCACGTCGCCCTCCCGCAGCAGGGCGACCATCTTCTCCACGTCGGCGGTCTGGTGCTGGCCGTCGGCGTCGAAGGTGGCGAAGTACTTGGAACCGGGCTGGGCCAGGGCGTAGGCGAGGCCGGTCTGGAGGGCGGCACCCTGGCCGAGGTTGACCGGGTGGCGCACCAGGTGCGCGCCCGTCTCCATGATGTGCTTGGCCGAGTCGTCGCCGCTGCCGTCATCGACCACCACGATGTTCGGGAACGTCTTTCGCGCCCCCTCCACAACGTCGGCGATCACCTGGCCCTCGTTGTAGGCCGGGATCACCAGCCAAACATCGTCGTACTGGGACACGGAGGCTCCATCAATGGGGTCTGGCCCGCGCTGCTGCGCGGCGATCTGAAGATGAGGGGCGGACACGGTCACTCACCGGCCGTCCGGCTGCTCAACACCGCGGCGTTCGAGTCCCCCGGCTGCTGGACGAGGCCTGCGGAATTCGTCGCCGAACGGGCGAAACTCTGCCTCAGGACCGCCAGCATACCGAGGACCGTGGCCACGGAGCCCGCGGTGTACGCGAGGATCACGCGGGTGGACACGTCGCCGGGCAGGAAGGTCACCCCGGCGAGGACCGCGGTGCCGACCGCCCAGCAGAGCAGCTGAAGGTTGTGACGCTTGAATACCATCAGCGCCTGGCCGAGCACCATCGCGAACATGTACGCCACGGTTCCGGCGGACAACCAGAAGAAGTCGAGGCAGCCGAGCACCGGCTTGGCGCCGAACAGCACCTGGATCAGCCACGGGCCGAGGGCGACCGCCGGGATCCCGCCGAGCAGGCCGAGCGCGCCCACCACGGCGCCGATCTTCTTGAGCATCCCGGTGAACGCGGCCCGGTCCCCGACCGCGATCGCGGCGGAGAGGCCGTTCAGCAGCGAGGCCTGGAGCGAACCGAAGACGAACAGCGGCACCCGGGCCAGCACCAGCGCGTTGAGCAGGGCGGCGATCAGCGCGGAGTCGGACGGCGCGAGCAGCTTGGTGCTCACCACGGCCGCGTTCACCACGACCTGCGAGAGCAGCGTCGAACAGATCAACAGGCCGAGGCCGGAGCAGAGTTCGGACCAGCCGATCTGCTCGCCGGGCTTCACCGCGCGCAGCAGCGGCGGCAGCGTGAGGATCGTGGCCAGGATCGGCGCGACGGCCAGGATCAGGCTGAACGCGAGCGCCGAGTGCACCCCGGCCATGCCGCAGGCGAAGGCCAGGCCGATCCGCAGGCCGCCGTCCAGGCCGAGCTGGGTGCCGTACGCGCCGAAGCGGCCGAGGCCGGCCAGCACGCCGCGGGTGAGGTAGCAGACGGCCATGCCGGTGAAGGCGCCGCCGAGGGCCAGCACCAGCGAGCGGTCCCCGTGGAACATCGCCCGGGCGATCGGGCCGGAGGCGGCGCCGAGGACGGCCAGGGTCACCGCGAGGATCCCGCCGGTGAGCAGGGTCGCCCGGCGCAGGACCGGCGCGGCACCGTGGCCGAGCGCCGCCCGCGCCGCGACGATCCGGGTGAGCTCCTGCTCGATCGGGAAGAAGACGCCGATGCCCACCGACATCACGATCGTCCACAGCAGCGAGACGTTCGCCATGTCGTCGACGGACAGGCTGTGACCCGCCACCCCGAGGTGGATGTAGGAGGCGGCGCCCAATACGACGGTGCCGCCGGCCACCGCCAGGGTTCCCGGCGGTAGCGCGGCAGCCACCTTCGTCAGTGCGTTCTTCACTGAGGTCTGTCGCTCTCCGTGGTCCGGGCCGTGGCGGCCAGTTCGGCGAAGACGGGCCGGGCCAGGGCCTCGGCCAGCATGGCCCGCCACTCGGGCAGCGGGGCCAGCCCGGCGGCGGCCCAGCGGTCGTGCGCCAGGACGCTGAAGGCCGGACGGGCGGCCGGACGGACGAAGGCCTCCGACGTGGTCGGGCGGATCCGCTCCGGGTCCAGCCCGCTCAGCGCGTAGCTCTCGCGGGCCAGCCCGCACCAGGTGGTGCGGCCGCTCGCGGTGCCGTGGTAGATCCCGGCCGGGGCCTGCCCGGCGAGCGCGGCCCGGCCGAGCTCGACCAGGCGGCCGGCCAGCGCGTACGACCAGGTCGGCTGGCCGTGCTGGTCGTCCACCACGTCCAGGGTGTCCCGCTGGGCGGCGAGCTTGAGCATGGTGGCCACGAAGTTCGGGCCGTGCTCGCCGTACAGCCAGGCGGTGCGCACCACGTAGCCGTGCTCGGGGAGCAGTTCGGCGACTGCCCGCTCCCCCACCAGCTTGCTGCGGCCGTACGCGTTCACCGGCGCGGTCGGGGCGTCCTCCGGGCAGGGCTCGGTGGCGTCACCCGGAAGGACGTAGTCGGTGGAGACGTGCAGCAGCCGCGCGCCGGCCTTGGCGCACGCCTCGGCGAGGAGGCGCACGCCGGTGCCGTTGACGGCGGTGGCGGCGTCCTCCTCCGTCTCCGCGGCGTCGACGTTCGTCCAGGCGGCGCAGTTGACCACGATGTCGTGGCCCTCGACGGCGGCCTGGACGGCCGCCGCGTCGGTGATGTCGAGGTCCGCCCGGCGCAGCGCGGTGACCTCGGCGGCCTCGTCGGCGCCCAGCACCGACAGCAGGTCCTGCCCGAGCATCCCGGCCGCGCCGGTGACCAGCCAGCGCACGGGCGCGGCGGCGTTCGCGGTCACTTGGCCAGGGCCGCCTTCTGCTTCAGCGGCTCCCACCAGGCGCGGTTCTCGCGGTACCAGGCGATGGTCGCGGCGAGGCCGTCCTCGAAGCGGACCTGCGGCTCGTAGCCGAGCTCCTCGCGGATCTTGCTGATGTCGATGGAGTAGCGGAGGTCGTGGCCCTTGCGGTCCTCGACGTGCTCGACCATGTCCCAGCCGGCGCCCGCGGCCTCGAGCAGCAGGCCGGTCAGCTCCTTGTTGGTGGCCTCGGTGCCGCCGCCGATGTTGTAGACCTCACCGGCCCGGCCGCCGCGCATGACCAGCTCGATGCCCCGGCAGTGGTCCGAGACGTGCAGCCAGTCGCGGACGTTGCCACCGTCGCCGTACAGCGGCACCTTCTTGCCGTCGATCAGGTTGGTGGTGAACAGCGGGATGACCTTCTCCGGGAACTGGTAGTGCCCGTAGTTGTTGGAGCAGCGGGTCACCACGACGTCCATGCCGTGGGTGCGGTGGTAGGCCAGCGCCAGCAGGTCGGAGGAGGCCTTGGAGGCGGAGTACGGGGAGTTCGGCTCCAGCGGCCAGGTCTCGGTCCAGGAGCCCTCGTTGATCGAGCCGTACACCTCGTCGGTGGAGATGTGCACGAAGCGGCCGACGCCGTGCTTGCGGGCCGCGTCAAGCAGCACCTGGGTGCCCACGACGTTGGTCAGCACGAACGGGCCCGCACCGGCGATCGAGCGGTCCACGTGGGACTCGGCGGCGAAGTGCACCACCACGTCGTGACCCGGCATGACCTGGTCGACGGCGTCCACATCGCAGATGTCGCCCTGGACGAAGGTGTAGCCCTGGTGCCCGGCCACCGGGGCCAGGTTCTCCAGGACACCCGAGTAGGTGAGCTTGTCAAAGACCGTGATCCGGGCATTCTCGTCAGCCCCGAGGAGCTGACGGACGAACTCCGAACCGATGAATCCGGCGCCGCCGGTCACGAGGATGCGCATAATGCGCGTAGTCTACCGCCGCCCGAACACCCTCCCGACCCGGCCCCTCCCGCGTTCACCGATCTCGAATAGGGTGCACCCATGCGTGGAATCCTCCTGGCCGGCGGCACCGGCTCGCGGCTGTGGCCGCTGACCCGTGCGGTGTCGAAGCAGCTCCTCCCGGTCTTCGACAAGCCGATGATCTACTACCCCCTCTCGACCCTCGTGATGGCCGGGATAAGCGAAATCCTGATCATCACCACCCCGAACGACCGGGACCAGTTCGAACGGCTGCTGGGCGACGGTTCCCAGTTCGGCCTGAAGCTCCAGTACGCCGTCCAGGAGAAGCCCGAGGGCATCGCCCAGGCCTTCGTGCTCGGCGCGGACTTCATCGGTGACGAGCCGGTGGCCCTGATCCTCGGCGACAACATCTTCCACGGCAGCGGCCTGGGCACCCGGCTCACCGAGCACTCGGACATCAAGGGCGGCCGGGTCTTCGCCTACCCGGTGGCCGACCCGACCGCGTACGGCGTGGTCGAGTTCGACGAGAGCGGCCAGGTCCTCTCCATCGAGGAGAAGCCGACCGAGCCCAAGTCCCGTTACGCCGTCCCGGGCCTGTACTTCTACGACAACCGGGTGGTCGAGATCGCCCGCAACCTGCAGCCGAGCGCCCGCGGCGAGCTGGAGATCACCGCCGTCAACGACGCCTACCTGCAGACCGGCGACCTGCACGTGACGATCCTCGACCGCGGCACCGCCTGGCTGGACACCGGCACGTTCGTGTCGATGGTCCAGGCCTCGGAGTTCGTCCGGGTCATCGAGGAGCGCCAGGGCTTCAAGATCGGCTGCATCGAGGAGGCCGTCTGGCGGGCCGGCCTGATCGACGACGCCCAGCTGCGCGAGCTCGCCGAGCCGCTGCTGAAGAGCGGCTACGGCCAGTACCTGCTGGGCCTGCTCGAAGAGGCGGCCGCCAAGTGAAGTTCCGCGAGCTCTCCATCGAGGGCGCCTTCGAGATCACCCCGCAGGTGCACGGCGACGCCCGCGGCCACTTCACCGAGTGGTACCGCTTCGACCGGCTCGCCGAGGTCGTCGGCCACCCGCTGAACCTGGCCCAGGCCAACCTGTCGCTCTCCGCCAAGGACGTCGTCCGCGGCATCCACTTCGCCGACGTCCCGCCCGGCCAGGCCAAGTACGTGGCCTGCACCCGCGGCGCGGTGCTGGACGTCATCGTCGACCTGCGGGTCGGCTCGCCGAACTTCGGCAAGTGGGAGTTCGTCCGGCTGGACGACACCGAGCGCAAGGCCGTCTACATCCCGGAGGGCCTCGGCCACGGCTTCTGCGCCCTCACCGACGACGCCACGCTGACCTACCTCTGCTCGGCGACGTACAACCCGACCGGTGAGCACGGCGTGCACCCGCTGGACCCGGAGCTCGGCATCGAGTGGCCGACCGACGCCCCGCAGCTCTCCGCCCGCGACGCGGTGGCGCCCTCCCTCTCGGAGGCCCTCGCCACCGGTCTGCTGCCGGACTACCAGGCCTGCAAGGCCTACACGGACTCGCTGAAGCAGCAGTAGCGGAGCCCGACCGGCCGAGGGGACGAGCGCAGGTGCACCCGTCCCCTCAGCCGTTCCCCCTGCCCCCCATCACAGGCCCATTCCCAGGCCGCTCCCCAGCCGGCCGGATCGGACGGACCATGACCCACCCTGCGGGACCCTCACACGGCATACGTGGGGGCGTCGACACCCGACGCCCTGCGTGGCTGAGGGGAGGCAGTCTGTCCGGCCGCGTGAACAGCTTCGGCGCGATCCGGACGACCCTCGCGGTAGCCGTCGTCTACTCCCACGCCTACCCGCTCGGGTTCGGCCGGCCCGCTCCGCTCTCCCAGTTCAGCGGCGGCCAGATCGACCTCGGCCGGCTCGCGGTGGTCGGCTTCTTCGCGCTCTCCGGGTTCATGATCACCGGAAGTGCCATGCGCAGCACGATCGGCCGCTACTCCTGGCACCGCGCCCTGCGCATCCTGCCCGGGCTCTGGGCGTCGCTCCTGGTCTGCGTCCTGCTGGTGGCACCCGCCCTGTACTACCGGACCCACCACTCGCTCGACGGCTACTGGTCGCACTCGCACGGGCCGCTGAGATACCTGGCGGGCGCCTGGAACGCCTCGCTCTCCACCGGGTTCGACATCTCGAACGTGATCGACGACGGCGTGAAGGCCGGCACCAACCACGACCCCGGCATCAACGGCTCCCTCTGGTCGCTCGACTACGAGATGCTCTGCTACGTCATGATGGGCCTGCTGGCCGCCGGCGGCGTGCTGCTGCGCGCGAAGAAGACGGTGCCGCTGCTGACCCTGGTCGGCTGGATCCTGGTCTTCGAGGACTGGCGGACGACCCCCGGCTTCGTCAACTACCCGCACCACATGGGCTTCTACATCCATGTGCCGGTCTTCGGCCAGGTCTACACCCAGTACTTCGTCTACCTGGCGTTCGTCTTCCTGCTCGGCGCCACGGTGCAGCTGTACAAGGAGCGGATCCCGATCCACGCCGGGCTCGCGCTGCTGTCCGTCGTCGTGCTCGTCGCCAGCCTGCGCTACGGCGGGCTGTTCGCGTTCGGCTACCCGGCCTTCGCGTACCTGCTCTTCTGGCTGGCGGTCCGGCTGCCCCGGCCGTTCCAACGGATCGGCGTCAAGCGGGACTTCTCGTACGGCATCTACGTGTACGGCTTCACCGTCGAACAGGCCGTCGCCGCGCTCGGGGGCAACACGCACGGCATGAAGGTCTACCTCCTGCTGTCCCTCGGCGGGACGGTCCTCCTCGCCGCGCTCTCCTGGTACCTGGTCGAGAAGCCCGCGCTGAAGGCGAAGGACTGGACGCCGCGGCCGGTGCGCGCGCTGGCCGAACGCCGGGCCCGCAAGGCCGCCGTCCCGGTACCGGCCGAGCCGGCCGGGGAGCCGGTCCCCGCGCCCTGACGACCGTACGACGTCAGGCCCCCGGTGGCCCGGTTCGTCCCCCTCAACGGGTCCTGAAGACCCACACCTTGAGGAGGACGAACCGGGCCACCGTCGCGAGGCCGTTGGCCACGACCAGGCCGGCCACCTCGACCACCCGCGAGGCGTGCGGCGCGAGCAGGGCCAGCAGGGCGAGCGCGCCGCTGCTCAGGCCCAGGCCGATCAGGAAGGCGACGGCGCCCTGGAGCTGGTGGCGCACCGCGCCCTCCGAGCCGGTGATGCCGAAGGTGAAGCGCCGATTGGCGGCGGTGTTGGCGACCGCGCTCACCGCCAGGGCGATCAGGTTGGCCGCCTGCCGGTCGACGACCTGCCGGGCCACCACGTACAGGCCGAGGTAGAAGAGCGTGCTGAGCACGCCGATGACCAGGAACGACGGCAACTGCCGCTTGGCGGTGCCGGCCGGTGCGGCGGCCCGGCCGTCGGGGGCCGGCGCCGGCGCGTTGTCGGTGGAGACCATGGGTTGCCCACTGCTTCGTTCGTCGGGTCAGGAGAGCTCGTACACGGCCACCCGGCCGTTGTCGAACACCTGCTTGGCGAGGTTCCTGAGCTGCGGCGACTCCTCGCCCGCCTTCCGCTGGACCACCAGGTAGCGGACCTTGTGATCACGGTGCAGCCGCTTCAGGATGTCCGGCGTCGGCGCGTAGAACGCGGCCTCGTTGAGCTGGAACAGCTCGGTGTCCCAGAACGGCGAGCCGGAGGCCGACGCCCCGTTCGCGGTGGCCATCAGCCTCGGTGCGTAGGCCCAGCCCTCGATCAGGACCGAGCGCTCCGAGTAGCCGCTGAGCCAGTGCGAACGGTAGTTGGCGCACGGCAGGCCGTCCGCGTAGTCCTCGTACTGCCAGCAGTGGCTGTTCGTCGCCAGGATGTCCGAGGGCTCGCTGTGCGAGCGGATCCAGCGGGCGGCGTTCACCTGGCTCGCCGGCATCACCCAGCTGCCGTCCCACATCATCTCCTGAGCCTGGACGGCGTCGAGGGCCAGGCCCGGGGTGCCGAGCGTCAGTCCGGCGGTCAGCAGGACGACCCCGCCCCGGCGCCGCAGGCCGCGCGCCCCCCGGGAGAGCAGCCGCCAGAGCAGCCCCAGGAGGAGCGCCAGCACCGCGAACGCGGCCGCCACGCTCAGCGCCGGCAGCAGCGGCGTGTACGGCTCGGTGCCGGTGCCGTCGCCGGTGTGCTCGTGCAGGAAGGTCTCCCAGGTCGCCGAGTACCGGTACGAGAGCCAGGTGAGCAGCCCGGTCAGGGCCACCGCGCCGACGGCCAGGGCGGCCTTGCCGGCCCTGGGCAGCCTGGCCCGCTCGAAGGCCTCGCAGTACCCCCAGGCGGACAGCACCGCCCCGAAGGGCATCGCGGAGATGGTGAAGTAGCTGGCGTTGTAGCCGTTGACCACCAGGTAGGCCGCCGGTCCGGCCACCGCCGCGCCGAGCAGGAACCACTGCGCCGGCTCCAGCCGGAGCCGGCGGCGCCACAGCAGCGGCACCGCGCCCAGGAGCTTGATCTGGTGGTTCAGGAAGAAGGCGATCAGGACGGCCACGACCAGGCCGCTCTGGGCCAGCACCGGCCGGCCCTCCAGGGGTTCGGCCCAGTACTTCTGGATGTTGCCGAAGGGGATGACCTCCAGGCCGTAGCTCTCGAAGTCGAAGATCACCGCCGTCGCGAAGAGCTGCGCTCCCGCGATGGCCCCGCCCAGCCCGACGACCGTCCAGGGGATGCGCCTGCTCCTGATCACGACCGCCAGACCGGCGACGGCCAGACCCGCGAGGGCCACCGGGAGGGTGCTCGCCTTGGCCGCGCTGGAGGCGGTCGCGAACATCGCCGTCAGGACGAAGACGCCCCGCCCGAACTGCGGTGCCTGGAACGGCCCGTCCTCGCCGCCCGGACGGGCGACCCGGCGGAGCCCGTCGGCGACCACGCCGACCAGCGCGATCAGCAGCGGCTGGCTGTACGTCAGCGACATGCTCGACCAGGACATCAGCCGGACGGCCGGCGCGCCGAAGGTCCAGCTCATCACGGTGTTCGGGTAGACCGCGGTGAACTCCCCCACCGCGAAGAGCAGCAGCGCGGCCAGCGGTCCCGCCCACGCCCGACCGGTGATCCGCTGGGCAACCACGGTCATGATCAACACACCGAGCGCGGCGAACGCGGGGACGAGCAGCCTGGTCTCGACCACCGGCAGGTCGATGTGGCCGACCATGTCGGTCATCGCCATGTGCGCGAACGTGAACCAGTGGTAGTGGAGCGGCTCCCCCGCCACCTGCGGCACGGTCAGCGGCACGTGCTGCTTGGCGTCCGCCGCCAGCGACAGCATGTACGGCATGTCGCCGAACAGCCGGGACCGCTCGTCCGTCGCCAGGACCGGGAACTTCGACAGGAAGACCTGGTAGTAGTACAAGCTGGTCAGGCCCACCACCGCGGCCGTCGACCAGGAACAGCCGAGGGACAGCCGCCGGTAGCCACTGGGTCGCCAGTGCCGGCGCAGGCCCGGGACGAGCGCGAACGGGACGACCACCGCGAGCGGCCAGCCGACGGCCACCGACTGCAGGCCGGCGCGGACGAGGACCGCCCACGCCGCCAGTTCCAGCACCAGCCCGGTCACCGCGCCGAAGACCAGGTCCTCCAGCAGGGTGTGCGGACGCCTGCGCAGGGCCCGGAAGACCAGGGTGCCCGGGAGCACCACGCCCCAGCCCGCGTAGAAGGTGTACCGGGCGATGTCGCCGACCCTGGTGTCCGCGGCCAGCAGCAGCCCCACCAGGAGCAGGTAGGCCGAGACGGCGGGCAGGAAGCGCCAGAGGACGTGCGCCCCGGAGCCCCCGTCCGTCGTGCCGCCGGACAGCCCGCCGGACGGCGCCGGGACCCCCGGACGTCCTCCGGTGGCCGGGGCGGCTCCGGTCGCGGTGCTGTTCGTATGCATGGTGTCCGTTCTCTCGTCCGAGCTCACAGCTCGCAGCACGGCAGCCTGGCGGAGGCCGGCCGCGGTCCGTCGACCGGCGGCGGAACGACTCCGGGTCAGCCCGTGTAGGAGGCGCTGCGACGAGCCGTCGCGGGGTCGGGCCCGTCCGCCGAGTCGTAGCCGACGAAGTAGGCCGGTCTGGCCTGGGCCGCCGAGTAGATGCGCCCGACGTACTCACCCAGCAGACCCATGCAGACGAGCTGGACGGCGCCGAGGAACAGCATGCCCATGAACAGCGAGGACCAGCCGGGGACGGTCTTGTCGAGCGCGTACGCGACCACGGTGTAGACACCGAGGGCGAAGCAGACCAGGAAGCTCAGCAGACCGAGCCAGGTGGCGAGCCGCAGCGGGCTCGCCGAGAAGTTGGTGACGCTGTCGACGGCCAGGCGGACCATCTTGGACAGCGGGTAGTGGGTCGAACCGGCGACCCGCTCCTCGCGCACGTAGACGACCTCGCCGCTCGGGAATCCGAGCCACGGCACCAGCAGCCGGTAGACCGGCTGGTGCTCGGGCATCGCCTTGAGCGCGTCCACCGCGGCGCGGCTGAGCAGGCGGAAGTCGCCGGCCTGGTTCGGCATCTTCTTGCCGACGAGCTTGCGCATCAGCCAGTAGTAGCCACCGGCGGTGCGGCGCTTGAAGACCGTGTCGGTGCCGCGGTCGCCGCGAACGCCGTAGACCACGTCGAGGCCCTGCTCCCGCGCGAGCGAGAGCATCTCGGGGATCTTCTCCGGCGGGTCCTGGAGGTCGGCGTCGATGGAGACGACGTAGTCGCCGAAGGCGCGGTGGATGCCGGCCGTCAGCGCGGCCTGGTGCCCGGAGTTGCGGGCGAAGCGGACGATGCGGAACTCCGGCCAGTCCTGGCGGATCTTCTGCATCAGCACCGGGGTGGCGTCGGTGCTGCCGTCGTCGATGCCGACCACCTCGTACGTGATCCCCAACCCGTCGAGGATCGGGCGCAGGCGGTGCACGGTCAGCGGCAGCGCCTCCTGCTCGTTGTAGATCGGCATGACGACCGACAAGAGCGGCGCCGGCTCGCCGGCCGACCCGGCTCCCTGATCTCCTGCGTTGAGCATCCTTCTTCGCCTGTCCCCATGTGATCCGAAAGCGGTTGGGAGGCATGGACCGCCGAGTCGACCCCACCGGCCGGAACCTTCTCCCTCCGCACCCGGAGCATCGCGGACGGCGGCGAGGGAGAGCCAATGAGCGGCAGGATAGCAGTCTGCTCTGAGCCCACTCTCAACGGACCTGTTACCTGATCGCCGTCGATTCGATATCCCGACACGCCGAAGGGCCCCGCTCACTCGGAGTGCGCGGGGCCCTTCGGACCGAGCCTGTACGAGGCAGGCAGGTCAGAGCGTCAGATTACTTGACGATCTTGGTGACCTGGCCGGCGCCGACGGTGCGGCCACCCTCACGGATGGCGAACTTCAGGCCCTCCTCCATGGCGACGGGCTGGATCAGCGCGACGGTCATGGCGGTGTTGTCGCCCGGCATGACCATCTCGGTGCCCTCGGGGAGGGTCACGACGCCGGTCACGTCCGTGGTACGGAAGTAGAACTGCGGGCGGTAGTTGTTGAAGAACGGGGTGTGGCGGCCACCCTCGTCCTTCGACAGGATGTAGGCCTGGGCCTCGAAGTCGGTGTGCGGGGTAACCGAACCCGGCTTGATGATGACCTGGCCGCGCTCGACGTCCTCGCGCTTGATGCCACGGAGCAGCAGACCGACGTTCTCACCGGCCTGGCCCTCGTCGAGCAGCTTGCGGAACATCTCGATGCCGGTGACCGTGGTGGTGGTCTTGGTCTCCTTGATGCCGATGATGTCGACAGTCTCGTTGACCTTGAGGATGCCGCGCTCGATACGACCGGTGACGACGGTGCCACGACCGGTGATCGTGAAGACGTCCTCGATCGGCATCAGGAACGGCTGGTCCACGGCGCGGGCCGGGGTCGGGATGGCCTCGTCGACGGCGTGCATCAGGCCGAGGAGCTTCTCGCCCCACTCCTTGTCGCCCTCCAGCGCCTTCAGCGCGGAGACGCGGACGACCGGCAGGTCGTCGCCCGGGAACTCGTACTCGGAGAGCAGCTCGCGGACCTCGAGCTCGACGAGCTCCAGGATCTCCTCGTCGTCCACCATGTCGGCCTTGTTCAGGGCGACGACGATGTACGGAACGCCGACCTGGCGGGCCAGGAGGACGTGCTCCTTGGTCTGCGGCATCGGGCCGTCGGTGGCGGCGACCACGAGGATGGCGCCGTCCATCTGGGCGGCACCGGTGATCATGTTCTTGATGTAGTCGGCGTGACCCGGGCAGTCGACGTGGGCGTAGTGGCGCGCCTCGGTCTGGTACTCGACGTGCGCGATCGAGATGGTGATACCGCGCTGACGCTCCTCCGGGGCCTTGTCGATCTGGTCGAACGGCGTGAAGGGGTTGATCTCCGGGTACGCGTCGTGCAGCACCTTGGTGATGGCCGCGGTCAGCGTGGTCTTGCCGTGGTCGATGTGACCGATGGTGCCGATGTTGACGTGGGGCTTCGTCCGCTCGAACTTCGCCTTCGCCACTGAGTCCTCCTGAGGACAGTTCCTGTACGCCGTGCTGACGCCAGTTGGTCTGAAATCGGTTTTGGTGCGGGTTGTCCGGAGGACATCCCGTGCCGTCCCGCTGCTGGGGGGGCCGGAGGCCCCGGGAGGATCCGACCGGATCCTCCCGGATTCCTCCTAATAGCCTAAGGCTTCGCAATCGTCCCGATTATCGGGACGTCACTCGCCCTTGGCCTTGGCGATGATGTCGTCCGCCACGTTCTTCGGAACCTCGGCGTACGAGTCGAACTGCATCGAGTAGCTCGCGCGACCAGAGGTCTTGCTGCGCAGGTCACCGACGTAGCCGAACATCTCGGAGAGGGGCACCAGCGCCGAGACGACGCGGGCACCGTGACGCTCGTCCATGGACCGGATCTGGCCACGACGAGAGTTGATGTCGCCGATCACGTCGCCCATGTAGTCCTCGGGCGTGGTGACCTCGACGGCCATCATCGGCTCGAGAAGGACCGGCTTGGCCTTCTTCGCGCCTTCCTTGAAGGCCATCGAACCGGCGATCTTGAACGCGAGCTCGGAGGAGTCGACGTCGTGGGCCTGGCCGTCGAGCAGGCTCACGCGGACACCCTGCAGCGGGTAGCCGGCGAGGATGCCGAACTCCATGGCCTCCTGGCAACCGGCGTCGACCGACGGGATGTACTCCCGGGGGACGCGGCCACCGGTGACCTTGTTGACGAACTCGTAGCCCTCGGCCTGCTCGAGCGGCTCGATCGCGATCTGCACCTTGGCGAACTGACCGGAACCACCGGTCTGCTTCTTGTGGGTGTAGTCGATGCGCTCGACCGCCTGGCGGATGGTCTCGCGGTACGCGACCTGCGGCTTGCCGACGTTGGCCTCGACCTTGAACTCACGGCGCATACGGTCGACCAGCACCTCGAGGTGCAGCTCGCCCATACCCGCGATGATGGTCTGGCCGGTCTCCTCGTCCGTGTTGACCTGGAAGGACGGGTCCTCCTCGGCGAGACGCTGGATGGCGACACCCAGCTTCTCCTGGTCACCCTTGGACTTGGGCTCGATCGCGACGCGGATGACCGGGGCCGGGAAGTCCATGGACTCCAGGATGACCGGGTTCTTCTCGTCGGACAGCGTCTCACCGGTGGTGGTCTGCTTCAGGCCCATGACGGCGATGATGTCGCCGGCGCCCACCGACTCGATCTCCTCACGCTTGTTCGCGTGCATGCGGTAGATCTTGCCGATGCGCTCCTTCTTGCCCTTGACGGCGTTCAGCACCGAGGTGCCGGACTCCAGGCGGCCCGAGTAGACCCGGACGAAGGTGAGCTTGCCGAGGTGCGGGTCCGACATGATCTTGAACGCGAGCGCGGCGAGCGGCTCGTCGTCCGAGGCCTTGCGGGAGATCTTGACGGTGTCGTCGCCCGGCTTGGTGCCCTCGATGGACTCGATGTCCAGCGGGGACGGCAGGTACTTGACGACCGCGTCGAGCAGGGGCTGGACGCCCTTGTTCTTGAAGGCGGTACCGCAGAAGATCGGGGTGAAGTCCGAGTTCAGGGTGCCCTTGCGGATCGCGGCCTGCAGCAGCTCGACCGGGATCTCCTCGCCCTCGAGGGCGAGCTCCATGATCTCGTCGCTGACGTTCGAGACCGTGTCGATGAGCGCCTCGCGGTACTCGTCGGCCTGCTCCTGCAGGTCGGCCGGGATGTCGACGATGTCGTACATCTCGCCCTTGGCGGCCTCGGCGGACCAGACCAGCGCCTTCATGCGGACCAGGTCGACAACGCCCTGGAAGTCCGACTCGGCACCGATCGGGAGCTGCATGACCAGCGGGGTGGCGCCGAGGCGGTCCACGATGGTCTGGACGCAGAAGAAGAAGTTCGCGCCCGTGCGGTCCAGCTTGTTGATGAAGCAGATGCGCGGGACGCCGTAGCGGTCAGCCTGCCGCCACACGGTCTCGGACTGGGGCTCGACACCGGCGACACCGTCGAACACCGTCACGGCACCGTCGAGGACGCGCAGCGAACGCTCCACCTCGACGGTGAAGTCGACGTGACCCGGGGTGTCGATGATGTTGATCGTGTTGTCGACGTCGTCGACCGTCCAGTGACAGGTCGTCGCGGCCGACGTGATCGTGATGCCGCGCTCCTGCTCCTGCTCCATCCAGTCCATGGTGGCAGCGCCATCGTGGACCTCACCGATCTTGTACGAGACACCGGTGTAGAACAGGATCCGCTCGGTGGTGGTGGTCTTGCCCGCGTCGATGTGCGCCATGATCCCGATGTTGCGGACCCTGGCGAGGTCAAGGGAGGTTGCAGCCATGGTGGCTCGTTCTCTCTCTGTCTAGTGACGGGGTACGGACTACCAGCGGTAGTGCGCGAAGGCCTTGTTGGACTCGGCCATCTTGTGGGTGTCCTCGCGACGCTTCACGGAAGCGCCCAGGCCGTTGCTGGCGTCGAGGATCTCGTTCATCAGGCGCTCGGTCATGGTCTTCTCGCGACGGGCGCGGGAGTAACCGACCATCCAGCGCAGCGCCAGGGTGCTGGCGCGGCCCGGACGGACCTCGACCGGAACCTGGTAGGTCGCGCCACCGACACGGCGGGACTTGACCTCGAGGGCCGGCTTGACGTTCTCCAGCGCGCGCTTCAGCGTCACGACCGGGTCCGAGCCGGTCTTCTCACGGACGCCCTCGAGGGCGCCGTAGACGATCCGCTCGGCGGTGGAGCGCTTGCCGTGCAGCAGGATCTTGTTGACCAGCTGGGTGACGACCGGGGAGCCGTAAACCGGGTCGATGATGACCGGGCGCTTCGGGGCGGGGCCCTTACGAGGCATTCTTACTTCTCCTTCTTGGCGCCGTAGCGGCTGCGAGCCTGCTTGCGGTTCTTGACACCCTGGGTGTCGAGCGAACCGCGGATGATCTTGTAGCGGACACCAGGAAGGTCCTTCACACGACCACCGCGCACCAGCACGATGGAGTGCTCCTGCAGGTTGTGGCCCTCGCCCGGGATGTAAGCGGTGACCTCGATCCCGCTGGTGAGGCGCACACGGGCGACCTTGCGGAGAGCCGAGTTCGGCTTCTTCGGGGTGGTCGTGTACACACGCGTGCAGACCCCACGGCGCTGCGGGGAGCCCTTCAGCGCGGGAGTCTTGTTCTTCTCGACCTTGTCCTGCCGGCCCTTTCGGACCAGCTGCTGGATCGTAGGCACCGTTTCTCCGTTTTCTGTGTGCCAAGGCTTGGTGAAACTAACCTGCGGTGTCTCCCTCGCACCCGGCCCCGTGGTCGACCCACGCGGTCGGGTGTGTTGGGCTTGTTACGACACGGAATCCCATGGCTGATGTACAGCGACGGCGCTCTACGCGCGGCGCGCTGGGAGGCGCTCCGGCTCGGCGCGGCGACCGGTGTGCATGCACGCACAAGGACCCGGGGACACCCCAGGCACAAGGTCAGAGCGTACCTAGCGCATCGGGCGCGGTCAAAACAAATGCAACGCCGCAGGTCGCGGGGCCTGGCCTCGAAACGGGACGGGAACCGGCGCCGGTGCCGCCCATATCACGGCCGAGAGCCCCCCGCAGGGCGAAACCCTACGCCTCCGCGCGGGCGGCGGCGAGCGGGGTGCTCCCGTCGTCGGCACCGTCCCCGGACGTCCCGGCCGACGCCGACTCGTCCTGCGGCCGGTCCGTCCCCTTCCGGTCCGACAGGGCGACGAGCAGCCCCAGCGCCAGCACGCCCGCCCCGTACACCAGCACCCAGGGCTGCCAGCCCACGAACGGCGGCGACCAGTGGGCCGGGCTGATGAAGAACGAACCGCCGGTACCGACCGTGTTGCGGCGCAGCGCCCAGATGAACCCCGCGAAGTCGGCCAGGGCCAGCGCGAAGGAGCAGAGCACCATCAGCCGGCGCCAGGCGAAACCGCCCCGCGGCAGCCGCTCGTGGCAGATCGCGGCGCACACGATCGGCAACCCGACGGCGAACGGGAGCAGGTAGCGGCCCTGCCAGATCATGCCGACCTTCTGCGCCTGCATGGCCTGGGCCACCAGGGGTATGGCCACGATCCCGACCAGGATCCCCAGGACGGCCAGGGTGTCCCTGAGCCGCGCGTAGCAGAGCGCCAGCAGCACCAGGGCGATCGCCACGGCGCACCACAGCAGCAGCGTCGCGGCCGGGGGCTCGGCGTCCAGCCAGCCGAAGTAGCCGATCATCTGCTTCATGTACAGCAGACCGTTGTCGAAGGTCTGACGGGCCGCGGACAGCGGGGTGAAGTTGCTCGGGGCGTTGATGGTCGAGTTGTCCGGATGGGTCGAGGACCAGACGAGGGCCACGCCGGCCGAGACCGCGGCCACGGCGCCCCAGGCCCAGGTCGCCCGATGGCGCAGGATGTCGCCCAGCACGCCCCTGCGCCCGAGCAGCAGGGCGAAGAAGACCGCCCCGCTGAGCCAGATCAGGCCCAACGGCCGGATGCTGATCAGCACCACCGCGCCGATGCCGAGCCGGGCGACGCGGCGGCTCAGGAGCTGCGGGTCCGGGTTCATCAGCAGCGCCACGGCGGAGCTCCAGACCAGGATGCCCGCGGCGATCTCCGGGCCGCTCGGGTTGACCACGCCGAACATGAACAGCGACATCGGGGTGGTGGCCGCCACCACGCCGAGGATGCTGAGGGACCGCCGGCGCCACTCGGCCGCCGAGACCACCGCGCTCGCCACCAGGGCGGAGCAGATCGCGGCCGAGATCAGGCGCATCAGGTAGAAGGCCGTCTTGCCGGGGAGCAGCAGGCTGGGCCAGCCGACGGCGAAGTAGTACGCCGGGTGGTAGCGACCCGCCGAGGTGGTCACCTCGGCCGTCCCGGAGCGCTGCTTGAGCGGGGGCGCGCAGTCGGCCGACTGCCAGGACTTGAAGGCGTAGCACCAGTGGGTCTCCGCGAGGTCCTCGTAGATCCGCGGGAGCACCACCCCGCTCTCGGCCCAGTAGCCCTGGATCCCGCCGACCGTGTGCGGGGTCATGACCTCCTCGCCGTTGACCTGGCCCCGGGCGACCGCGCCCGCCCGGATGATGTGCGCGGGTTCGTCGGGCGCGCCGCCGATCGGAGTCGTCAGCGACCAGGAGGCGCTCAGCGCGAAGAGGATCGCGAACGCGACCGCCCACAGCCGCCGGGGTGAGGACGCGAGCCGCTCGGCGATGCTCTTGACGGCAGTGATCATCATCTGGAAATGGGCCTTCGGGGTCGGTCCGAACTCGGCGTGCGGCGCCCACGGCCGGGCGCGGTGGGTGCTCGCATCGACGAGATGTAACAGGCAACGGTCAGCCATGGACGAGAAGACCGTACCGAACCGAGCCCTGAGGGACTAATGGCACCCTCCCGGTGGAGGCCCGCCGAGTCGGTCCGGCCCGGTGCGGTCCACCGACGACGGAGGCGGTACCAGCGGGTCAGACGGTACCCAGCAGGATCAACAAGGTCCAGAAAGCGGTGCCCATGTAACCGATGACCAGGCCGAGGACGGCCGCCCAGTCGCCGTCCATGTTGCGCTGGCGGATCTGCGACCGGGCGATGTGGCCGGTGACCACGGCGGGCAGCGAGACGCAGACCAGGCTGAGCACCAACGACGTGACCGCGAGCACATTGGTGGGGCGGGGCGGCGGCGGGGGCGGCGGGAGGAAGGTCGCCGGGACCGGCTGCGGCGCGGTCATCGGCGGCGCCGTCATCGGCCCGGAAGGCAGGTCGGCCACCAGGGCGGCCAGCTGGCCGTAGGTCTGCGCCCCGGCCGCCGCCTCGTGGCGCTGCTCGTACTCCTGGATGGTGAGCCGTCCCTCGGCGAACGCGGCCTTGAGGACGTCCAGCGTGCGGTCCCGGTCGGCGTGGCCCGCCCGCATCACGGCCTGCGGGGACACCGGGGGCGCCGGCTGCCAGCCCGCCGCCGGCTGCCTGCCGGGCGGATAGCCGGAACCGGGCTCGCCCCATCGTTGTACGGACATCCGCCACCTCCCGGTAGCGCGGCACCCCCGCGCACGTCACTGCTCACTCATAGTGCAGGACGAACGACGGGACCGGGTAGTTGCCGAATCGGACCAGTGACAGGGAAGAGGACGTCGGGGCGGCGCGCCTGGGCCGTTCGGCGGACGGTCTCAAGGGATGCTCAACTCGGGCGACAGCCCGTTCGAGCAATGCCAGGCTGGTCCCCAGCCACGACGATGTCCCACCACGAGCAGAGAAGGCCGCCATGCAGGCGTCAGCGCCGCCGTCCTCCGACCTCCCCGGACCGGGAACCCAGTCCGCCGTCAGCATCCAGGGGCTCTGGAAGCACTTCGGCACCCAGGCAGCCGTGGCCGGGCTGAGCCTGGAGCTTCCGGCCGGGGCGTTCGTCGGCCTGGTCGGGCCGAACGGCGCCGGCAAGACCACCACGCTGTCGATGGTCACCGGGCTGCTCCGGCCCGACCAGGGCACCGTCCTGGTCCACGGCACCGACGTGTGGGCGGACCCGGTCACGGTCAAGGCCCGAATAGGCATCCTGCCCGAGGGCCTGCGGATGTTCGAGCGGCTCAGCGGGCGCGAGCTGCTCCAGTACACCGGGCGGCTGCGCGGCCTGCCCGGCGCCGAGGTGGACCGGCGGGCCGAGGAGCTGCTGGCCGTCCTGGACCTCGGCCGGGACGCCGACAAGCTGGTCGCCGACTACTCCACCGGCATGCGCAAGAAGATCGGCCTCGCCGCCGCCCTGCTGCACAACCCGGACGTGCTGTTCCTGGACGAACCCTTCGAGGGCGTCGACCCGGTTTCCGCCCAGACCATCCGCGGCGTGCTCAAGCGGTACGCGGCGGCCGGTTCCACGGTGGTGTTCTCCAGCCACGTGATGGAGCTGGTCGAACAGCTCTGCGACTGGGTCGCGGTGGTCAACGCCGGCCGGGTGATCGCCCAGGGCCCGCTGGACTCCGTCCGGGGCGGGCGCAGCCTGCACGAGGCCTTCCTGGAGCTGATCGGCGTGCGCGAGGACGACGGGCAGGTGCTCGGCTGGCTCGGCGGCGGCCAGGCCGGAGTCGACCGGTGAGGGGCGGGGTCACGGCTCCGGTGACGGGCGGAGTCACGGCTCCGGTGCCGGACGGGCGGACGGTGGTCCGTGCCCTGGTGGCGCTCAAGCTGCGGCTGCTGCGCAACGGGCTGCGGCGCAGCCCCGGCCGGACCACCGTCTACGTGATCGGCGGCGTCGTGGGCCTGGCCTTCGCGGCCGGCATCGCCGTCGCGATGGCCGCGCTGAACGGGCGGTACACCGGCTCCGGGGACGCCGGGGTGATGCTGCTCGGCGTGCTGACCCTGGGCTGGGCCGCGCTGCCGCTGTTCCTCTTCTCCAGCGACGAGAGCGCCGACCCGACCCGGCTGACCATGCTGCCGCTGCGGCCCGGCCCGCTGCTGCGCGGCTCGCTGCTGGCCGCCCTGATCGGGCCGGGGCCGCTGATCACCCTGGTGCTGGTCACCGGCGCGGTGCTGGCCGGCGCGGCGGGAGGCGCCTCGGCCGCGGTCGCGGTGGCGGGCGTGCCGCTCGCGGTGCTCTGCCTGGTCACGCTCTCCCGGGCGGTCGCGGCGGGCAACGCCCGGATGCTCTCCAGCCGCCGCGGCAAGGACTTCGCGATCTTCGGCGGGCTGGCCTTCGCGCTGCTGGTGCAGGTCGCCAACGTCGGCTCGCAGAGCATCCTCGGCCGCCGGGGCGGGCCGATCGACCTCACCCCGCTGAAGCCGATCGCCTCCGTGCTGCGCTGGATCCCGCCGATCAGCGCGGCGGACGCGCCGCGCACCGCGGGCGAGGGCCGGTACGGGCTCGCGCTGCTCCAGCTCGCCGCGACCGCCGCGCTGCTGGCGCTGCTGCTGCGCTGGTGGCGGCGGAGCCTCCAGGAGCTGATGGTGACGGCCGACTCCTCCACCCTGGAGGTGGCCCGCGGGGTGCGCAACGCGCGCGGGTGGGGCTTCCTGCCCCAGGGGCGGACCGGCGCGGTGATGCAGCGCCACCTGCGGTACGCCTGGCGCGAGCCGCGGGCCAAGGCGGCGCTGTTCACCAGCATCGGGATGACGCTGGTGATCTGCGTGCTGTCGATGGTCCAGGGCTGGGCGAGCGTGTACCTGCTGGCGATGACCGGGGTGTTCCTCGGGCTGCAGATGCTCAACCTGTTCGGCATGGACGGCTCGGCGTTCTGGATGGTCGCCGCCACCCTGCGCACCCCGGCCGACGCCCGGTCCGAGCTGCGCGGCCGGGCGTACGCGGTGCTGTCGTACGCCGTCCCGGTGACGGTGGTGCTCGGGCTGGTGCTGGCGGCCGTCACCGGCCGGTGGGGCGAGCTGCCGTCGGCGCTCGGCCTGGCGCTGGCGCTGCTCGGCTGCGGGATCGCGCTGGGCTCGATGTTCAGCGTGCTGGCGCCGTACACCATGCCGGCCGACAGCAACCCGATGCGCAACGCCGCCCCGGGGCAGGGCGGGCTGATCCTGCTCAACCAGTTCGGCTCGATGTTCGGCGTCACGGTGCTGGCGCTGCCGGTCGGCGGCTACCTCGCCTGGGCGCTGGCCTCGGACGGGCCGAGCTGGCCGGTGCTGCTGATCGGCCCGCTCTACGGCGCCCTGGTCGCGGCGCTGGGCGTGCGGATGGCGGCGAGCCGGCTGCTGGAGCGCACGCCGGAGATCCTGGCCAAGGCCATCGAGCGCTGAGCCGGGCCGCCGCACCGGCCCGGCCCGCTCCCCGGCGGGTTCCCGCCACGGCTCCGGCATCATGGGCAGGAGGCCGGACCGTCGAGGAGAGCAGGGACAGACTGTGGGCGAGCGCGCGCAGCAGGCCGGGACCGCCGGACCGCTGCTGGAGCAGGCGGTGCGGTCGGTGCTGACGGCCCCCGAGGACGCACTGGACCTCGCCCTGGACACCGGGGCGTCGCTGCTGGCCGCCTCGGCCGGGCAGTGGCCCGAGGTCGGCCGGGCGCTGCTCGGCCACGCGGACACCGCCGTCGGCCGCTGCTGGTCCGCCGGGTGGCGGCCGGCCGACCTGGTCCGGGTGGTGCGGCGCGAGCTGAAGCCCGTCCACCTGGCCCTCGCGGTGGACCTGATCGCCGCCGAGGGCCGCCGCCACCCGGCGGCCGCCCTGGACCGGCGCTGGCTGGAGCAGCTGCGCGAGCTGGAGGCCGAGGTGTGGTGGTCCGGCGACGAGGAGTACCTCGGTGCCTTCGCCGACCGGCACCGGCTGGACCGCTTCGCGCTCGCCACCGCCGTCCTGGAGCTGCTGCGCACCTGGGGCCGGCTGCCGCCGATCGCCCCGGTGGGGCCCGCCCCCGGGCAGGCCGTGCGGCCGCGGCGCTCGGCGCCTGCGGCCGGCGAGCCGCGGATGCTGGCGCGGATCCGGGCGCTGCTGGCCAAGGCCGAGTCCACCGAGTACCCGGAGGAGGCCGAGGCGCTGACCGCCAAGGCCCAGCAGCTGATGGCCCAGCACAGCATCGACGAGGCACTGCTGGCCGTGGACGGCACCGACCGCGACACCCCGGCGGCGCTGCGGATCGGGGTGGACAACCCGTACGAGGGCCCCAAGACGATGCTGCTGGACGCGGTCGCGGCGGCCAACCGGTGCCGGGTGGTGTGGGCGAAGGAGTTCGGCTTCTGCACCGTGGTCGGCTTCGACGGCGACCTGGACGGCGTCGAGTTGCTCTACACCTCGCTGCTGGTGCAGGCCACCCACGCGATGAACAAGGCGGGCTCCCGCAGGGACTCGCGCAGCAAGGCGTTCCGGCAGTCCTTCCTGGTCGCGTACGCGGCGCGGATCCGGGAGCGGCTGACCGCCGCGACCGAGCGCGCCACCAGCGCCGCCGCGGCCGGGCGGCACCTGCGCGAGGACGGCACCGAGGAGCAGCTGCTGCCCGACGAGCGGCTGCTGCCCGCGCTCGCCGCCCGCTCCGAGGCGGTGGACGAGGAGGTCGGCCGGCTGTTCCCGAAGCTGGTCTCGCAGCGGGTGCGGGTCAGCGACGGGGTGGGCTGGGCGGCCGGACGCGCCGCCGCCGACCGGGCCACGCTGCACGGGCGCGCCGGGGCGATCCGCCACTGAGGGCGCCGGTGGGCCCGGCCGGCCCCACCGGTCCCGGCCCGACCCGCGCAAGATCCACAAGAGCCGCCCCGCTTCCCGGGGACCTGATAGAACGTAGTCCGCCAGGAACGAAGGGGGACTCGACGTGACGGAACCGGCGGCGGAATCGGGGTACCGGGACCGGGTGCGCGGAGCACTGCTCGGTGGAGCGATCGGCGACGCGCTGGGCTGGCCGGTGGAGTTCCAGCAGCTCCACCAGATCCAGGACCGGTACGGGCCGCAGGGCGTGACCGCGCTGCCGGCCGGGCCCGGACCGGTCGAGGTGACCGACGACACCCAGATGACGCTGTTCACCGCCGAGGGTCTGATCCGCGGCTTCGTCCGCGGCTGGACGGGCGGCGGCGGCTCGGTGCCGGAGGCCGTGCACGGCGCCTACCGCCGCTGGCTGCGGACCCAGTACCAGGGCGCGCCGGACACCGAGCCGCAGCCCCACCCGTACGACGGCTGGCTGCTGAGCCGGCCCTTCCTGTACGCGCGGCGGGCGCCGGGCAACGCCTGCCTGAGCGGGGTGTCCGAGCACCCGGTGTTCGAGGCGCCGTCGGCGATCGGGCTGACCGGGCCGATCAACCCGGGCTCCAAGGGCTGCGGCACCGTGATGCGCTCGGCGCCGTTCGGGCTGGCCCGGCTGGGCGTCGAGCAGTCCTTCGGACTGGCGGTGCAGTGCGCCCAGCTCACCCACGGCCACCCGACCGGCTACCTCGCGGCGGGCGCCTTCGCGGCGCTCATCGAGCGGCTCGCGGACGGCACCGAGCCGTGGGCGGCGGTCGGCGAGACGGTGGAGCAGATCCGCGAGCTGCCGAGCTCCAAGGAGACCGTCCAGGCGCTGGCCCGGGCGGTGCGGCTCGCCCAGGAGGCCGAGCCGGCCGCGGAGACGGTGGAGCGGGTCGGGCTCGGCTGGGTCGCCGAGGAGTGCCTGGCCATCGCGGTGTACTCGCTGCTGGCGGCCACCCTGGACCCCGACCCGGTGCGCACCGCGCTGCTGCTGTCGGTGAACCACTCCGGGGACAGCGACTCGACCGGCGCGGTCTGCGGCAACCTGGTCGGGGCCGCGTACGGCGCGGCGGCGCTGCCCGCCGAGTGGGCCGGGGCGGTCGAGGGCCGGGCGGAGCTGCGGCAGGTCGCCGACGACCTGCTGGTGCTGTTCGGCAGCCGCGACCCGCTGCACCCCGGGCTCGGCGGGCGCTACCCAGCCTGGTAGCGCGGGCGCGAGTGTGAGGACGGGCCCTACGGCGCCTGCGGGTCGGTGACCTGGCCGAGGAACAGCGGCGCCCCGCTCCGGGTGTCCCGGATCAGGAACAGGAACGGCCGGTCGAGGTGCATCTCGACCGGCCGTTCGACGTTCGGCGCCACCGCCACGTCGATCCCGGCACCGCTGCCGGCCGCCGCGACCGTGCCCTGCTCGCCGACCTCGATGGTGGCCTTCTGCACCACGGTGCCGACGGCCAGCGGGTCCTTGGCGATGCCGCCGAAGTCGGCCCGGTCGAAGGCCGCCTCCACCCCGAGCGAGCGCAGCGCGGGGGTGAGTTCCTTCGAGGTGCCGAAGTGGAAGCGCGGCAGCCGGAGGTCGACCGGCCGCTCGGTGAGCGCGCCGAGGATGCGGTCCAGCTGGGGCTGGTCCAGGCCCTTGGCGAAGGCGGTGAAGCCGCCCTGCCCGGGGAGGATCAGGTCCATCGCCAGCCCGCCGTCCGCGTATGGCAGTTCGACGGCCTGCCAGGGCTCGCCGACGATCCCGCCGGAGCCGTCGGCGTACTTGAACTCCCCGGTCTGGCCCATCGTGGGGACGGCCGGGGTGGACCCGTCGAGCTTGTGGAACGGGCGGTCGGCGGTGTGCGAGGGCTTGAAGGCGGAGGCCCACTCGGCCTTGAGGTACAGCGCGTCGGTGAGCACCAGCCGGGTGTTCGAGGTGATCGCGTCCCGGCCGAACAGGTCCTTGATCCGGCCGTCGGTGGCCTTCTCCACGGCCGCGTTGACGGTTCTGCGGGCCCCGTCCGGGTTCTTGGCGAAGTCGGCCTGGTGCACGCCGGTGTCGAAGGCGGCGGCGAGGGTGGCCAGGTAGTCCGGTTCCACGGCCAGGCCCTGCTGCGTCCAGAGGTCGTCGCTGCGGCGCAGTGTGAGCTTGCCGGTGGCCGGGACCGGCCGGTTCAGCGCGCCGGTGGCGTAGGCGTACTGCCGCGGGTCGAGCCCGGTGTGCAGGGCCTTGGCCAGTTCCCCGGCGGTGGTGCCGCGGGCACCGGGCAGCAGCATGGCGAGCAGGGTGGCCAGGCCGGACGGGGAGACCACCAGGTTGCTCCCGGCGGCGTCCGGCTGGGCGGTCAGGGCGTGCAGGAGGTCCAGGCCGAAGGCGTCGGTGGCCGCCGCGGTGGCGGCCACCTGGGCCGGGTCCACGGCCGGCCGGCTCGCGGGCGCGGACGCCCGGAGCTCCACGGGCGCGGCGGCTCCGGTGCTGCCGCAGCCGGCGAGCAGCGGCGCGGCGAGCGCGGCCGCGAGGAGCAGCGCCGCCGGGCGGCGGGGGGTGCGACGGGGTGCGGTGCTGCGGTTCGTCATGGCCCTTCGACGCGCCGCCCCGCCGACCGGTTCCGCCCGGCCCGCCCCGCCCGGCGGGGCCCCGGATCAGTCCCAGAGCGCCCCGAACTCCAGCAGTTCGTCCCGGTGCTCGATCCGCTCCACCCAGTCGGCCGGCCAGGCCGCCTCGCCGTGGTGGGCGCCCGCGAAGGCGCCGGTCAGGCAGGCCAGCGAGTCGGAGTCGCCGCTGGAGTACGCGGCCCGGCGGACGGCCGCCACCGGGTCGTCGGGCAGCAGCAGGAAGCAGAGCAGGCCGGTGCCGAGGGCCTCCTCGGCGATCCAGCCCTCCCCGGTGGCCAGGCAGGGGTCGGCCTCGACGTCGGGCGCGGCGAGCGCGGCGTCCAGTCGGTCGAGCACCGTGAGGCACTCCTCCCAGCCCCGGGCCGTGCCGGCCTGCGGGGAGGGGTCGTGCCAGCGGTCGGCGAGGTCGCCGAGCCAGAACTCGTCGTACCGCTCCCGGCTCGCCAGCGCGTACGCCCGCAGCGCCGCGGGCAGGTCGGCCGGCCGGACGCCCTCGGCCAGCCGCCGCACGGCGTACGCGGTGAGGTCGCCGGCGGCGAGGGCGGTCGGGTGGCCGTGGGTGAGCGCGGACTGCAGCTGGGCGGCGCCGGAGAGCTGCCGGGCGTCCAGGCCGCGGACCAGTCCGACCGGGGCGACCCGCATGTTGGCGCCGCAGCCCTTGGAGCCGACGTCGCTGGCCTGCTGCCAGCGGTGCTCGGGGTGGCTGAGCCGCTGACAGGCGCGCAGGCAGGTCATGCCGGGGGCGCGGTTGTTCTGCGGGGAGCGCCACCAGTCGACGAACTCCTCGCGGACCGGTCGCTCCAGCCGCAGCGGGGTGAGCGGCCCGCGCTCCAGGGCGGTGCGCAGGCCACGGGCGAGGGCGAGCGTCATCTGGGTGTCGTCGGTGACCAGCGCCCGCTCGGGCAGCGGGAGTCGCCGCCAGTCGGGATGGTTCCAGGCGATCTCCTCGACCTCGTGGAACTCGGTCTCCTTGCCCAGCGCGTCCCCGATCGCCAGACCCAACAGCGCCCCCGTCGCCTTGCCCACGGCAGCTCCCCCTCCTCCGTCACACCTCGACCAGCAGCTCCCTGAGCCCGCGGATCACGTAGCCCGGGTTCCACTCGGGCTCACGGACCAGCCGCAGGCCCGGGGCCCGGCGCAGCAGCGTGCCGTAGGACTCGGTGAGCTCCAGTCTGGCAAGCGGGGCGCCGAGGCAGAAGTGGATTCCCGCGCCGAAGGTGATGTGCGGGTTGTCGGTGCGGCCGAGGTCGAGGCGGTCCGGGTCGGCGAAGCGCTCGGGGTCGCGGTTGGCGGAGCCGAAGAGCAGGGCGATCTCGGCGCCGCGCGGGATGGTGACGCCCCGGACCTCGATGTCCTCCAGCACCCAGCGCTCGAACATCTGCAGCGGGGTGTCCCAGCGCATCAGCTCCTCGACGGCGGTGGGCAGCAGCTCGTCGACCGAGCCGCGCAGCCGGGCGAGCTCCCCGGGGTTTCGGAACAGCGCCCACCAGCCGTTGCCGGTGGTGTTGACGGTCGCCTCGTGGCCGGCGTTGAGCAGCAGCACGCAGGTGGAGATCATCTCCTGCTCGCTGAGCGCGTCGGAGCCCTCCTGGGCCTGGATGAGCGCGCTGATCAGGTCCGTCCCCGGGTTCGCCCGGCGCTCGCGGATCAGGGTGCGCAGGTAGTCGGAGAACTCGATGCTGGCGGTGACGGCCCGGCGGGCGACCTCCTCGCTCGGGTTGAGCTCGAACATCCCGGTGATGTCGGCGGACCACGGCCGCAGCAGGTGCCGGTCGCCCTCCGGCACGCCGAGCATCTCGGCGATCACGGCGACGGGCAGCGGCTCGGCGACGGCGGCGATCAGGTCGCCGCCGCCGGCCGCGAGCAGCTCGTCGACCAGTTCCCCGGCCAGCCGGCGCACGGTGGGGCGCAGGCCCTCGACCATGCGCGGGGTGAAGGCCTTGGAGACCAGCCGGCGCAGCCGGGTGTGGTCCGGCCCCTCGAGGTCCAGCAGCCCGTGGTCGTTCAGGGTGTGGAAGGGCTCGTGCGCCGGGTCGGGCGCGGTGCGGCCGAACTCCTCGTGGCTGAAGCGGTGGGTGTAGGTGCGGCCCAGTCGCCGGTCGCGCAGCAGGGCGCTGACGTCCTCGAAGCGCGAGACGAGCCACTGGTTCGTCGGCTCGAAGTACGTCACCGGCGCGTGCTCGCGCAGTTCGGCGTACGCGTCGTACGGGTGGGCCACGAACTCCGCCGACCAGGGGTCGAACTTCGCCGTCGTCGTCATCGGTCGATCACTCCAGGCCAGAAGGGGGAAGCCGGAACGATCATCGTACGCACGCGGTACATCCGGGAATACGACCTTCCGGCCCCTGATCAGGCCCATTCCCGTACAAGTCGGCGCACCAGCTTCGGCAGCGCCTCCGAGATCGGCTCCCGGATCACCTCGGCCGCGGCCTCGTCGTACGGGGTGGGCTCGCCGTTCACGATGATCAGCTTCGCCCCGGTCTTCACCGCGTTGTACGGCAGCGCCGCCACCGGGAACACCTGGAGGCTGGTGCCGACCGCGATGAAGACGTCGCAGGCCCGGACGATCGCGTCGGCCTGACCGAGCACCTCCGGGTCCAGGTTCTCGCCGAACATCACGATGTTCGGCTTGAGGATCCCCCCGCACTCCCGGCACTCCGGGTCCGGCTCCCCCGCCTCGACCCGCGCCAGCGCCTCCGCCATCGGGCCGACCATCCGACAGCGCAGGCACTGCGTCTCCCGGAGGTTGCCATGCAGCTCCAGCACCTTGCGGGCGGTCAGCCCGGACTTCTGGTGCAGCCCGTCGATGTTCTGGGTGAGCACCCGCGTCGGCAGCCCGGAGCGCTCCAGGTCGACCAGCGCGCGGTGCCCGGCGTTCGGCTCGGCGGCCGGGGCGGCCGTCTCCAGCCGCATCCGCCAGGCCCGCCGGCGCACCCGCGGATCGTCCAGGTACGGCTCGATGGTGACCAGCTCCTGCGCCGACGGGTCCTTCTGCCACAGCCCCTTCGGGCCGCGGTAGTCGGGGATGCCGGAGTCCGTCGAGATGCCCGCGCCGGTGAGCACGGCGACCAGGGGGCGCTTCGCGTTCATACCCCGGACGGTACGGCCGACGGCCCGCCGGCGGCCACCGAAAATCCGGCGGGGGCCGTTTCGGGCCGAAGCGCGCGGATCAGGCCAGCGCGGCCCGCGGCGCGGCGGCCGGGCGGGCCAGCGGGGCCAGGGCGAGCAGGTAGCAGGCGGCGGCGAGCGGGACGAGGGCCAGGTCGACGCCGCTGGCCAGGGTGCCGAGCAGCACCAGCGCCGGGCTCCACCAGCGCAGCGTCCGGGAGCGGCCCGCCGCCGCCGCGGTCAGCAGCGCCAGCAGGCCGACGTAGAAGAGCAGCGGCCCGACCTGGTAGACGGCCGGCAGCACGCCGGGGACGCCCTGCACCCGGTCGAACAGCCGGGACTGCTCGGCCTTGTCCGCCGCCACCAGCCCGACGACCAGGTCGATGCCGATCTGCGCCAGCGAGCAGAGCAGCCCCGCGAAGGCCGTCCCCAGGGCCGCCCCGGCCCCGACCCGCCCGGCCGTGCCACGCGGGGCGAGCCGCCGGTGCAGGGCGAGCAGGACCGGGACGAACAGCAGCAGCCCGGCGAACATCGCCGCGTGGCCGGCCGTCCATCCGGGGCCCGGCGCCCGGGAGCCCGGCACCAGCCGGATGCCGCCGTAGAGCGCCATCAGCGCGGGGGCGCCGACGACGGCGTACGGGGTGAGGCGGGCGAGGCGGGTGGTGCGGGCGTCCGACGTGGCGTTCATCCTGACCTCCGGTGGTGTGGTCCGTTCCGACACCGCAGAGCCTGGCCGCCCGCGCCCTCGTCCCGGATCGCCCGCACCGGCGAAAGGGCCGCCTCCCTCGCACGGGGGAGCCCGTCAGGACTCCCCCGCCACCACCGCCCCGGCCTCGTACGCGAACACCACCGCGTGCACCCGGTCCCGCAGCCCGAGCTTGCTCAGCACATTGCTGACGTGCGTCTTCACCGTGTGCTCGCTGACCACCAGCTCGGCCGCGATCTCCGCGTTGGACAGCCCGCGCGCGATCAGCCGCAGCGTCTCCTGCTCGCGCAGGGTCAGCTGCTCCAGCAGCCGCGACGGCGGCCGCACCGCCCGCTCCGGCGCCCCCGGCCGGCGGGCCGCGAACTCGCCGATCAGCCGCCTGGTCACCGAGGGCGCGAGCAGCGCCTCCCCCGAGGCGACCATCCGCACCCCGTGCGCCAGGTCGTCCCGCCGGACGTCCTTGAGCAGGAAGCCGCTGGCGCCCGCGTACAGCGCGTCGAAGACGTAGTCGTCGATGTCGAAGGTGGTCAGCATGATCACCTTGGTGGCCGGGAACTCGGCGCACACCCGGCGGGCCGCCTCCAGCCCGTCCATCACCGGCATCCGGACGTCCAGCAGCAGCACGTCCGGGCCGTGCGCGCGCACCGCCTCGACCGCCTCGGCGCCGTCGCGGGCCTCGGCCACCACCTCGATGTCCGGCTGCGCGTCCAGGATCATCCCGAACCCGGCCCGCACCAGCTCCTGGTCGTCCGCGACGACCACCCGGATCGGCGTCATCCGCCCACTCCCTCCACCACTTCGCCCGTGCCCAGCGGCAGCCGGGCGCTCACCAGGAAACCCCTGCCCTCCGGGCCCGGCCCGGCCTCGGCCCGCCCGCCGCAGGCCGCCGCCCGCTCGCGGATGCCGACCAGCCCGCGGCCGCCGGACCAGCCGACCACGGTACGGCCGGCGGGCGCCGGCACCCCACGGCCGTTGTCCGAGACCACGACCTCCAGCACCTCCCCGGCCCGCCGGACCCGGATCGCCGCCCGGTCCGCCCCGGCGTGCTTGACCGTGTTGGTCAGCGCCTCCTGCACGATCCGGAACGCCGCCGCCTCCACGTCGGCCGGCAGCCGGTCCTGCTCCGCCGGGAGTTCGAGGTCCACCCGCAGCCCCGCCGCGCGCACCCGATCGGCCACCCCGGCGAGCTCGGCCAGCCGGGGCTGGGGCGCCAGCTGCCGGCCCGCCTCCGGGTCCTTCAGCACCCCGAGCACCCGCCGCAGCTGGACCATCGCGTCCCGGCCCGCGTCGGCGATGGTGTCGAACGCGCGGATCGCCCGGTCCGGATCGCTGCGCACCACCACCGGCCCGGCCTCGGCCTGGATCACCATCAGCGAGACGGCGTGCGCCAGGATGTCGTGCATCTCCCGGGCGATCCGGGCCCGCTCCTCCGCCACCGCCCGGGCCGCGTCGCTCGCCGCCCGCTCACCGGCCTCCCGGGCCCGCTCCGCCTGCACCCGGGCCAACTGCCGCTGGGCGCGCACCAGCGAGCCGAACACGAAGGAGCCGGCCGAGGTGAGCACGCTGAACAGCGCGCCGTTCGGCGAATGGGTGCCGATCACGTTGGCGACCACCACGAACGCCAGCACCGGCCAGCGCTGCCAGTCCGGGAAGCGCTCCGCCACGGTGTACATCCCGATCACCGCGTACAGCGGCAGCTGCGGGTTCGCCGAGTGCGCGAGCACCGTCACCAGCACCGCGGGCACGCTGCCCACGACCATGAGGGGCAGCGTGATCCGCCGCCGCCAGGGCAGGAACAGCGCGGTGGACACCGCCAGCAGGTAGACCCACCAGGGCCAGTCCGTGTCGTCGTGGTAGACCGACCAGACCGACACCACCGCCGAGCAGACCGCCAGGAAGGTGTCCAGGACGTACGGGCTCGGGCCGGTCGCCCACTCCCACCGGATCCGCCCCGTCCGCCACCGCGCCGCGCGCTCCACCACCGCACCTCCCCCGTAGCCGGGGACGCCGCCCCCGCGGAGAAGATCATGCCCCAGCGGCAGGACCTCCGGAACGGCCCGGTCAGGCACCGGTGACCGTCACACCGCCGGTGTCCGCCCGCGCGGTGATCCGGCGCTCCGCCCCCGGCTTCGACGGGATGCCCACCTCCACCCCGCCGACCGAGGCCCGGGCGTCCACCGCGTAGGCCTCCCCGGCCGGCACCCGCAGCCGCACCCCGCCGTTCGTGGTGCTCGCCTCGACCGTCGACGGCGCCACCGCGAAGTCGGCCCGCACCCCGCCGTTCACCGCGGTCAGCCGCACCTTCGGGGACCGCAGCCCGTCGGCCTCGACGCCGCCGTTGGTCACCTCGGCCTCCGCCTCGCCGGCCAGCCCGGACAGCCTGACGCCGCCGTTGCCCTGCTTGACCCGCACCTTGGTCCCGGCCGGCACCTGCACCGTGTAGCCGATCCCGCAGTGATCGCAGTCGTACGTCAGCTTCAGCACGCCGTCCGCCACCTCGTGGCTGCTCTTCGGTACGTCCCCCGAGTAGTTCTGCCGCTCGACCACGTGCACGCCGTCGCCGCCGCCGTTCACCACCACACCGCCGTTGATCCCCTCGACGACGAGTTCCCGGACCGGCTCCGCCACCCCGTAGCTCAGCGTCCGGTGCTCGTCCTCGCCCCCGAACGGCAGGCACCCCTGCATCCCCAGCACGACCCCCGCCGTGATCGCCACCGCGCCCAGCACCCGCTTCATCCCCGACCCCTTCGTGAGCCCTCGTCCCGACGCCGAGAACCCTCCCGCGGCCGCCTCCCCCGCCACCTCCCCCGCCGGAGCGGTTCCCGCCCCTCCCCCGCACGACGGAGTCGCCCGCCCCGGGAACGCCGAAGGGCCCGGAGGCTGAATGCCTCCGGGCCCTTCGTACTGAGTAGCGGGGACAGGATTTGAACCTGCGACCTCTGGGTTATGAGCCCAGCGAGCTACCGAGCTGCTCCACCCCGCGTCGGTGAACACGAGCTTACGTGACTTCGGCCGAATGACCTAATCGGATTCCGTCCGCCGCCCACGCGGCCCCGAAAGGGCCCGGGAACGCCGCAGGGCGGTCACCCCGATCGGGGTGACCGCCCTGCGGTCGGTGCTACGCGACTCAGCCGGTGTACGGGCCGTAGTCGTAGTCGTCCAGCGGGACCGCCTGGCCGGAGCCGGCGCCGAAGGGCGACAGGTCGTAGTCGTCGTAGCCGACGGCCGAGTACATCGCGGCCTTGGCCTCCTCGGTCGGCTCGACCCGGATGTTGCGGTAGCGGGGCAGACCCGTACCGGCCGGGATGAGCTTACCGAGGATGACGTTCTCCTTGAGGCCCAGCAGCGGGTCCGACTTGGCGTGGATCGCCGCGTCGGTGAGGACCCGGGTCGTCTCCTGGAAGGAGGCGGCCGACAGCCAGGACTCGGTGGCCAGCGAGGCCTTGGTGATACCCATCAGCTGCGGACGGCCGGAGGCGGGGTGACCGCCCTCGGCGACGACGCGGCGGTTCTCCTGCTCGAAGCGACCGCGCTCGACCAGCTCGCCGGGCAGCAGCTCGGCGTCGCCCGACTCGATGATCGTCACGCGGCGGAGCATCTGCCGGATGATGATCTCGATGTGCTTGTCGTGGATCGACACACCCTGCGAGTTGTAGACCTTCTGGACCTCGGCGACCAGGTGGACCTGGACGGCACGCTGGCCCATGATGCGCAGGACGTCGTGCGGGTTGGTGGCACCCATGGTCAGCTTCTGGCCGACCTCGACCGCCTCGCCCTCGCTGACGAGCAGCTTCACGCGCTTCGAGACCGGGTAGGCGATCTCGTCGCTGCCGTCGTCCGGCGTGATGACCAGCTTGCGGGTCTTCTCGGTGTCCTCGATCCGGACCCGGCCGGCGGCCTCCGAGATCGGAGCCACGCCCTTCGGGGTACGGGCCTCGAAGAGCTCGACGACACGGGGCAGACCCTGGGTGATGTCGTCACCGGCCACACCACCGGTGTGGAAGGTACGCATGGTCAGCTGGGTACCGGGCTCACCGATGGACTGGGCGGCGATGATGCCGACCGCCTCACCGATGTCGACCAGCTTGCCGGTGGCCAGCGAGCGCCCGTAGCACATGGCGCAGGTGCCGACGGCCGACTCACAGGTCAGGATCGAGCGGGTCTTGACCTCGCCGATGCCGTGGCGGATCAGCTCGTCGATCAGGACGTCACCGAGGTCGGTGTTGGCGGTGGCGAGGAGCTTGCCGTCCACCGTGATGTCCTCGGCGAGCATGCGGGCGTAGACGCTGGTCTCGACGTCGTCGGCCTTGCGCAGCACGCCGTCCGCACCCACGGAGCCGATCGCCAGCTTCAGGCCGCGCTCGGTGCCGCAGTCCTCCTCGCGAATGATGACGTCCTGGGAGACGTCGACCAGACGACGGGTGAGGTAACCGGAGTCGGCGGTACGGAGGGCGGTGTCGGCCAGACCCTTACGGGCACCGTGGGTGGAGATGAAGTACTCCAGCACGGACAGACCCTCACGGAACGACGCCTTGATGGGTCGCGGGATGGTCTCGTTCTTGGCGTTCGACACCAGACCACGCATACCGGCGATCTGGCGCATCTGCATCATGTTTCCACGAGCACCCGAGTCGACCATCATGAAGATGGGGTTCGTCTTCGGGAAGTTCGCGGCCATGGCGTCCGCGACCTCGTTGGTCGCCTGGGTCCAGATGCCGACGAGCTCCTGCTTGCGCTCGTCGTTGGTGATCAGACCGCGCTCGTACTGCTTCTGGACCTTCTCCGCCTTCGCCTCGAAGCCCTCCAGGATCTGGGGCTTGCTCGGCGGGACGATGACGTCCGAGATCGAGACGGTGACACCCGAACGGGTCGACCAGTGGAAGCCGGCCGCCTTCAGGTTGTCCAGGGTCGCCGCGACGACGACCTTGGGGTAGCGCTCCGCCAGGTCGTTGACGATCGCGGAGAGCTGCTTCTTGCCCACCTCGTAGTCGACGAACGGGTAGTCCTCGGGCAGCAGCTCGTTGAAGAGCGCGCGGCCCAGGGTGGTGGTCAGGCGGAAGGGCTCGCCGTCGAACCAGGTCGACTGGCCGTCCTCGTCCACCGGGGCGGTCCAGCCGCGCGGCGGGACGGTGCCGGCCGGCAGGCGCAGCTCGATCGGGGCCTGGACGTCCAGGTCCCGGGCGTCGAAGGCCATGATCGCCTCGGCGGTCGACGAGAAGGTGCGACCGGCGCCCTTCACGTTCTCGCGGTCCGAGGTCAGGAAGAACAGACCGAGCACCATGTCCTGGGTCGGCATGGTGACGGGGCGACCGTCGGCCGGCTTCAGGATGTTGTTCGAGGACAGCATCAGGATGCGGGCCTCGGCCTGCGCCTCCGCGGAGAGCGGCAGGTGGACGGCCATCTGGTCACCGTCGAAGTCCGCGTTGAACGCGGTGCAGACGAGCGGGTGGATCTGGATGGCCTTGCCCTCGACCAGCTGCGGCTCGAAGGCCTGGATGCCGAGGCGGTGCAGGGTGGGCGCACGGTTCAGCAGGACCGGGTGCTCGGCGATGACCTCTTCGAGCACGTCCCACACGACCGGACGGGCACGCTCGACCATGCGCTTGGCCGACTTGATGTTCTGCGCGTGGTTCAGGTCGACCAGGCGCTTCATCACGAACGGCTTGAAGAGCTCCAGCGCCATGGCCTTCGGCAGACCGCACTGGTGCAGCTTGAGCTGCGGGCCGACGACGATGACCGAACGGGCCGAGTAGTCGACTCGCTTGCCGAGCAGGTTCTGACGGAAACGACCCTGCTTGCCCTTCAGCATGTCGCTGAGGGACTTCAGCGGGCGGTTGCCCGGGCCGGTGACCGGACGGCCGCGGCGGCCGTTGTCGAACAGCGCGTCGACGGCCTCCTGGAGCATGCGCTTCTCGTTGTTCACGATGATCTCGGGGGCACCGAGGTCGAGCAGGCGCTTCAGGCGGTTGTTGCGGTTGATGACGCGGCGGTACAGGTCGTTCAGGTCGGAGGTCGCGAAGCGGCCACCGTCCAGCTGCACCATCGGACGCAGGTCCGGCGGGATGACCGGGACGCAGTCCAGCACCATGCCGTTGGGCTTGTTGGTGGTCTGCAGGAACGCGGAGACGACCTTGAGGCGCTTGAGCGCACGGGTCTTCTTCTGGCCCTTGCCGGTGCGGATGATCTCGCGCAGGCGCTCGGACTCCTCCGCCAGGTCGAAGGTCTCGAGGCGGTCCTTGAGGGCCGCCGCGCCCATCGAGCCGGAGAAGTAGGTGCCGAAGCGGTCGCGCAGCTCGCGGTAGAGCAGCTCGTCGCCCTCGAGGTCCTGGACCTTGAGGTTCTTGAAGCGGGCCCACACCTCGTCGAGGCGGTCGAGCTCGCGCTGCGCGCGGTCGCGCAGCTGCTTCATCTCGCGCTCGGCGCCCTCGCGCACCTTGCGGCGCACATCGGCCTTGGCGCCCTCGGCCTCCAGCTCGGCCAGGTCGGTCTCGGCCTTCTTGGCGCGGGCCTCGAGGTCGGAGTCGCGACGGTTCTCGATCTGCTGGCGCTCGACCGAGACGTGCGCCTCCAGGGACGGCAGGTCGCGCTGGCGGCGCTCGTCGTCGACCCAGGTGATCATGTAGGCGGCGAAGTAGATGACCTTCTCGAGGTCCTTCGGCGCCAGGTCGAGCAGGTAGCCCAGACGGGACGGCACGCCCTTGAAGTACCAGATGTGGGTGACCGGGGCGGCCAGCTCGATGTGGCCCATCCGCTCGCGGCGCACCTTGGCGCGGGTCACCTCGACGCCACAGCGCTCACAGATGATGCCCTTGAAGCGGACGCGCTTGTACTTACCGCAGTAGCACTCCCAGTCCCGGGTGGGGCCGAAGATCTTCTCGCAGAAGAGGCCGTCCTTTTCGGGCTTCAGGGTGCGGTAGTTGATGGTCTCCGGCTTCTTGACCTCGCCGTGCGACCACTGGCGGATGTCGTCGGCGGTGGCCAGGCCGATGCGGAGCTCGTCGAAGAAGTTGACGTCAAGCACTGGTCGTCAAGCCCTCTTTCGTAAGTCGAGAGTCGTTCATGTGGTCTGAGGGGGGCCTGGGGGCGGGCCGGCCGCTGCTGCGGCCGGCCCAGCCTCCGTCAGACCTCTTCGACGCTGCTCGGCTCGCGCCGGGACAGGTCGATGCCGAGCTCCTCGGCGGCGCGGAACACGTCCTCGTCGGAGTCCCGCATCTCGATGGACTGGCCGTCCGAGGACAGCACCTCCACGTTGAGGCAGAGCGACTGCATTTCCTTGATGAGGACCTTGAAGGACTCGGGAATGCCGGGCTCGGGGATGTTCTCGCCCTTGACGATGGCCTCGTAGACCTTGACTCGGCCGAGGACGTCGTCGGACTTGATGGTGAGCAGCTCCTGGAGCGCGTAGGCCGCGCCGTACGCCTCGAGGGCCCACACCTCCATCTCACCGAAGCGCTGACCACCGAACTGCGCCTTACCACCGAGCGGCTGCTGGGTGATCATCGAGTACGGACCGGTCGAACGGGCGTGCAGCTTGTCGTCGACCAGGTGGTGCAGCTTGAGGATGTACATGTAGCCGACCGAGATCGGCATCGGGAACGGCTCGCCGGAGCGGCCGTCGAACAGGCGGGCCTTGCCGGTGGAGTTCACCAGGCGCTCACCGTCACGGGTGAGGGTGGTGTTGTCCAGCAGACCGGTGATCTCGTCCTCGCGGGCGCCGTCGAAGACCGGGGTGGCGAGGTTGGTGCCGCCCTCGACCTTGTCCGCGCCGATCGCCTGCAGGCGCTGGGCCCACTCGTCGGCGAGGCCGGAGACGTCCCAACCCTGCTGGGCGAGCCAGCCGAGGTGGATCTCCAGGACCTGTCCCGGGTTCATTCGGGACGGGACACCCAGCGGGTTGAGGATGATGTCGACCGGGGTGCCGTCCTCGAGGAACGGCATGTCCTCGACCGGGAGGATCTTGGAGATGACACCCTTGTTGCCGTGACGGCCGGCGAGCTTGTCACCGTTGGTGATCTTGCGCTTCTGGGCCACGTAGACGCGGACCAGCTGGTTGACACCCGGGGGAAGCTCGTCGCCCTCCTCGCGGTCGAACACGCGCACGCCGATGACCTTGCCGGACTCACCGTGCGGGACCTTCAGCGAGGTGTCGCGGACCTCACGGGCCTTCTCACCGAAGATCGCGCGGAGCAGGCGCTCCTCCGGGGTCAGCTCGGTCTCACCCTTCGGGGTGACCTTGCCGACCAGGATGTCGCCGGTGACGACGTCGGCGCCGATGCGGATGATGCCGCGCTCGTCGAGGTCCGCCAGGACCTCCTCGGAGACGTTCGGGATGTCCCGGGTGATCTCCTCGGGGCCGAGCTTGGTGTCACGGGCGTCGACCTCGTGCTCCTCGATGTGGATCGAGGAGAGGACGTCGTCCTGCACGAGGCGCTGCGACAGGATGATCGCGTCCTCGTAGTTGTGGCCCTCCCACGACATGAACGCCACGAGCAGGTTCTTGCCGAGGGCCATCTCGCCCTCGTCGGTGCACGGGCCGTCGGCCAGCACCTGGCCGGACTCGACCCGGGCGCCCTCGTCCACGAGCACCTTCTGGTTGAAGGAGGTGCCCTGGTTGGAGCGGGTGAACTTGGCGGCGCGGTACGTGGTGTACGTGCCGTCGTCGTTGGCCACGGTGACGTAGTCGGCCGAGACCTCCTGGACGACACCGGCCTTCTCGGCGGTGATGACGTCCGCGGCGTCGACGGCGCAGCGGTACTCCATGCCGGTACCGACCAGCGGAGCCTCGCTCTTCAGCAGCGGCACCGCCTGGCGCATCATGTTCGAGCCCATGAGCGCGCGGTTGGCGTCGTCGTGCTCGAGGAAGGGGATCATGGCGGTCGCGACCGACACCATCTGGCGCGGCGAGACGTCCATGTAGTCGATCTCGGTGCCCGGGATGTAGTCGATCTCGCCGCCACGGCGGCGGACCAGGACGCGCGGCTCGGCGAAGTGCAGGTCCGCGGTCAGCGGCGCGTTCGCCTGGGCGATGACGTAGCGGTCCTCCTCGTCGGCGGTCAGGTAGTCGACCTTCTCGGTGACCACACCGTCGACGACCTTGCGGTACGGCGTCTCGATGAAGCCGAACGCGTTGACCCGGCCGTACGAGGCCAGCGAGCCGATCAGACCGATGTTCGGGCCTTCGGGGGTCTCGATCGGACACATGCGGCCGTAGTGCGAGGGGTGCACGTCACGGACCTCGAAGCCGGCCCGCTCACGGGACAGACCACCGGGGCCCAGCGCGGACAGACGGCGCTTGTGGGTCAGGCCCGACAGCGGGTTCGTCTGGTCCATGAACTGCGACAGCTGGCTGGTGCCGAAGAACTCCTTGATGGAGGCGACGACCGGCCGGATGTTGATCAGGGTCTGCGGCGTGATCGCCTCGACGTCCTGGGTGGTCATGCGCTCGCGCACGACGCGCTCCATACGGGCGAGACCCGTACGGACCTGGTTCTGGATGAGCTCGCCGACGTTGCGCAGGCGGCGGTTGCCGAAGTGGTCGATGTCGTCGACCTCGACCACGATGTCGCGGCCCTCGTCGTCACGCCACTCGGTCTCGCCCGCGTGCAGCTTCACCAGGTACTTGATCGCACCGATGATGTCGGGCTCGGTGAGCACGCCGGAGTCCAGCGACTCGGCGTTGCCCAGCTTGCGGTTGACCTTGTAACGGCCGACCTTGGCGAGGTCGTAGCGCTTCGGGTTGAAGTAGAGGTTCTCCAGAAGCGTCTGCGCGGCCTCGCGCGTGGGCGGCTCGCCCGGGCGCAGCTTGCGGTAGATGTCCAGCAGCGCGTCGTCCTGGCCCTGGGTGTGGTCCTTCTCCAGGGTGGCGCGCATCGACTCGTACTCGCCGAACTCCTCGAGAATCATCTCGTTGGTCCAGCCGAGCGCCTTGAGCAGCACGGTGACGGACTGCTTGCGCTTGCGGTCGATGCGGACGCCGACCATGTCGCGCTTGTCGATCTCCATCTCCAGCCAGGCACCACGCGAGGGGATGACCTTGCAGGAGTAGATGTCCTTGTCGGACACCTTGTCCAGGGTGGAGTCGAAGTACACACCCGGGGAGCGGACCAGCTGCGACACGACGACACGCTCGGTGCCGTTGATCACGAACGTGCCCTTGTGGGTCATGAGCGGGAAATCGCCCATGAAGACCGTCTGAGACTTGATCTCACCGGTCTCGTTGTTGGTGAACTCGGCCGTGACGAAGAGCGGGGCCGCGAACGTGAAGTCGCGGTCCTTGCACTCGTCAATGGAGTTCTTCGGCGGCTCGAAACGGTGGTCGCGGAAGGTCAGCGACATCGACCCACTGAAGTCCTCGATCGGGGAGATCTCCTCGAAGATCTCCTCCAGACCGGACTTGGTGGGGACGTCCTGACCACTCTCCAGCGCCGCCTCGACCCGGGCCTTCCAGGCCGCGTTGCCGAGCAGCCAGTCAAAGCTCTCGGTCTGCAGGGCCAGGAGGTTCGGGACCTCGAGGGGCTCCTTGATCTTCGCGAAGGAGACGCGGAGCGGGGCGGTGGATGCGGCGGAATTGTTCGAGGCGTTGCGCGGCGCGGCCAAGAGGGGGGTCCTTCCGAGGGCTCGGAGCTCACTACGCGCGTACCAGCCGGGCCTGCTTGGGCTTGGTGCCGCCTCCCTCGCCACTGGCCTCTGCCGGAGTCGAAACCCAGGTCAGAGCCGCTTTGCGGAGGCGGTGCCAGACCCCTTCAGGGCAACGCAAACTCCGGGCGACGAGTCACGGAGAAGCTAACAGGCAGCGCAAAGGGACAGTGTAGCCAAAGGCGACACTGCTGTCCAGCTCTGATTCGGAGACCGAATCGGAGACTCCTCCCGGTAGCCGGCGAGCGCGGGCGCCCACCGGGTACTGCTCTAACTCACGTGGAGTCATTTCCCGCCGGAGCCACTGGTTATGCATCCAGCAGCGGACCAACCGGGCGGACTCGCGCCTTGAGAATCGCGCGCCGCGCCGGGTTCGTCAAGGGCCCACCGGCGGTGCGGGCCTCGATCGGTCTATCGGCCCGGACCCCCTCCGCGTTACAGAAACCGTGGTGGGGCCGCCCTCGACGACGGTGATCACCATACCCCCCGGCACCGACGCTGCCGAGTGGGCTGTCGGCCACACCGGCGGCCCGGACCCGCCGGTCGGGGGAACCGGGCCGTGGACGGCCCGACGGGGCCCGGCCCCGGCCCGGAAACGCGAAAAAGCCGGGCCGACCACCCACAAGGGTGATCGGCCCGGCTTCAGGCCCCTTCAGAGGGGGCGAGAAGTCACTTGACGGTGACCTTGGCGCCGGCACCCTCGAGGGCGGCCTTGGCCTTCTCGGCAACGTCCTTGGCAACCTTCTCCAGGACCTTGGCACCAGCGGTGTCAACGAGGTCCTTGGCCTCCTTCAGGCCGAGGGAGGTCAGGGTGCGCACCTCCTTGATGACCTGGATCTTCTTGTCGCCGGCGGCCTCGAGGATGACGTCGAACTCGTCCTGCTCGTCAGCGGCCTCGGCGGCCGGGCCGGCAACGCCGGCGGCGGCAACGGCGACCGGGGCGGCGGCGGTGACGTCGAACTTCTCCTCGAAGGCCTTCACGAAGGCGGCCAGCTCGATGAGGGTGAGCTCCTCGAACTGCGCGAGCAGCTCGTCCTGGGACAGCTTCGCCATGATGGCGTCCTTCCACTAAATCGGCAGGTTGGTGCCGGATGTACGGGTGGGGCGGGCGTACGGGCCCGCAGCGAGGCGTGAGCCTGCCGAATTACTCGGCGGCAGCGTCCTCGGCGGCGGGAGCCGGCGTACCGGCACCGCCCTGCTCGACCTTGTCGCGCAGCGCGTCCACGGTGCGGACGAGCTTCGACGGCAGGGCCTGGAAGAGCGCGGCAGCCTGGGACTGCTTGGCCTTCAGGGCACCCGCCAGCTTGGCGAGCAGCACCTCGCGGGACTCGAGGTCCGCGAGCTTCTTGATCTCATCGGCGGACAGCGCCTTGCCGTCAAGGACACCGCCCTTGATGATGAGAGCGGGGTTCTCCTTGGCGAAGTCACGCAGAGCCTTCGCCGACTCCACCGGGTCACCGGTGACGAAGGCGACAGCCGTCGGACCAGTGAACAGGTCGTCGAGCTCCGTGATCCCGACCTCATTGGCCGCAATCTTGGTCAGCGTGTTCTTCACCACGGCGTACTCGGCGTTGTCGCCGAGCGAGCGACGCAGGGTCTTGACCTGCTTCACCGAGAGACCGCGGTACTCGGTGAGCAGCGCCGCGGAGGAGCCACGGAACTTGTCCGTGATCTCGGCGACGGCGGCAGCCTTGTCGGGCCTGGCCATAGGCTTACGCCTCCTTCCGTGATGTCGAAGTCGGGCCGACCGCGAAAGTCGACCTAGGTCGCCGCGGACCGACCGGACGGAAGGAAAGCTCCTGCGTAAACGCAACGAGCCCCGGTGCGCAGGGGCACGGGGCTCGGAACGACCTCGACGGGCGACCGCGTGAACGCGGAACCCGGAGGTCGAAGCTCCAGACACACCTGCGCGGGCTGCCTGCGACGAAGCGCAGATCCTTCGGTCACCTGCTCCCTGACGGGCGCGTGGTGACAACCAGCGGTCTTTGGCTTCGGCCAGACTAGCCGGAGGCGTTCGCAAGGTGCAAATCGCCCTCGGACGGAGCACCCCCGACGCGACTCAGCGGGCCAGCGGGGAGACCGTCCGGACGCCGGTGTCCACGGTGTCCGACTCGGCCGGCGCCTGTGCCGAGAGCAGCGCCCCGGCGTGGTCGGTGTAGAGCACCGAGTCGTCCGCCCGGCCGCTGTCCCCGCTGCCCGTGCGCTGGAGCCGGACCAGCTGGTCCTTGTCGTTGAGCCAGAGGTCCAGGGTGAGCGAGAGCGAGCCGCCGGGCGCGAGCGCGGTCCGCAGGCCGTCCCGGCGGGACCGGGTCAGCTGGGTCTGGGCGGCCGCGTACCTCTCGGCCGTGGTGGCGACCCGGTAGTGCTCGACGGTCGAGTCCTCGAACTTCTCCTCGCCGACGAAGACCGGGTCCGTCCCCTCGGCGGTGGCCGCGGTCAGCGCCTCGACCGGGTTCAGCAGGTCGATCAGCCCGGCGTACGGGATCTCCTTGTGGCCCTCCGCGTCCGGCGGGACGGTGAAGCGCTCCCAGTGCTTCCCGCCCTGCCGGGCGGCGGTGGCGGCGTCCCCGCCCTGGTAGGCGACGGTGTCCACGACGATCAGCTGCTCGGCCTCGGCCGGGGTGGAGCGCTTGATCTGGAGCGCGGTCTTGGGCTGCCAGAACAGCGGGCCGGACCCGGCGTCCGCGCCGAGCCGGTAGCTGACCTTGGCCCGGCGGGCGGTCTGCATGGCCAGCTGGGCGGAGAGCAGCACCCCGTGCGGCGAGCGGTCGGTCGGCTTGGCCTGGGCGCTCGGGGAGGCGGTGGAGGGCGAGGCGCTGGTCGGGCTCGGGCTGCCGGACGGCGTGGCGGTCGCGCCGCCGCCCCCGCCGCACCCGCTCAGGCCGCTCGCCAGCAGGACGACGACGGCCACTGCCGCCAACCGCTGCCGTCCCGCCATCGCCCGTTCCCCTCTCGCCCGGCCCCGTCCGACGGCGGCCTCGTTCGGGCCACCTTGTCACCCGTCCCCGGCCCGCCCGGCGGCGGCCCCCCGGGGCCCGTTGGATTCCGCCGGGTCGGCGGAGCCGGTGTCCCGGTACCGGGACACCGGCCGCGGGGATCAGCTGCCGGCGGCGGCCTTCTGGAGCTCGGCGAGGTCCATGGAGTCCGCCGGGGCGGTGGTGTTCACCGGGGTGCCGTAGTCCGAGTAGCTGACGGAGACGTTCATCGTGCCGACCTTGGTCTCGGCCTGCTCGGTCCGCTTGACGACGAGCTTGTCGGCGTCGACCCAGATGTCGATCTTGTCGGTGGTGACGCCGGCCGTGTCCAGGCTCTGCTTGATCTTGTCGACCTGCGCCTGGGTCATGCCCTGGCTGGTGGCGTTGGCCACGTCGGCCGCGCTGAGCACGCCGGTGTAGTGGGTGGTGGCCTTGCCGTTCACCGTCTCCGGTCCGACCTCGGTGACCTTGCCGCCGGCGATCAGCGTCCGGACGGCCTGCACCGGGTCCGCGCTCTGGAGCTGGTCGGTCGCGCCGCCGGACGCCTTGGCCATGTCGGCCTTGCTGTAGCGCACCCAGCTCGGGCCTCCGCTCTCCACCACCTTGCCGCCCAGGTGCATGAACATCGCGTCCTTGGTGTACAGGTAGCGCACCTTCGGCCCGCCGGTGAGCGGCTCCAGGACCTTGGCCATCGGGGAGCCCGACAGGTCCATCGTGAGGTCGGCCTCCAGGCCGTCGGCCCAGGACGCGGCGCCCTGGCCCTTCATGGTGACCTCGCCGAACTCGATCAGCTCGTCGATCCTGGCCGACTTGGCCGCGCTGGTCTTCTGGGTGACCTGCTCCAGGAAGACCGCCGGGCTGACCTTCGCCGGCTTCGCGTCGGTCGTCGGGGCGGCGGCCGACGGGGTGGCCGGGGCGGCGGCGGCCGTGGTCGGCGCGGCCGGGGCGGCCTTCTTGTCGTCGTTGTTGTCGCACGCGGTCGCGGTCAGCGCCAGGGCGGCGATGACGACGGCGACGGCGGCGGTGTTGCGGGTTCCAGCCATGATTCCCCCCTTGAGGATCCCGGGCGCGTGATGCGCCCGGGGGTGCAGCCGGTCGGTGCGGGTGGGCTCGGCGTCCGGTCCGGCCGGATCAGCCGAGCAGCTTGAGCAGGTCGGATTCCTTGCCGAGGTCGCTCGCGGCGGGTGCCGCGATCGCGGCGGCCTTGCCGAGGTCGGAGTACTTGATGGTGACGGCCTTCTTCTCGCCGTTGGCGTCGCCGTACTCCTTGTACTGGACGAGCTCCTGCTTGGCGTTCAGCCAGAAGTCGATGGTGAGGGTCTTGCCGTCCTCCTCCAGCGTCTTCTGGGCGGACTTGCGCTGGTCCGCCGAGAGCGACGTCATCCCGGCCACCAGCGCGGCGGTGTCCTGCTCCGCCCGCAGGTGGGTGGTCTGGACTCCGTCCACGGCCTCCTGGCCGACCTTGGAGAGCTTGCCGCTCTGGGCCCCGACGGTGAGCAGGATGACCGGGTTGGTCATCTGGCCGACCATCCGGAAGCTGTCGCCCGTCTGGTCAGCGGGCATCTTGACCCAGTGCTTGCCACCCAGGGCCGGGGCGATGTCGTCGCCGCCGCCGAGGTAGGCGTCCGTGCCGAGCACCCGGATCCGGACCTTCTTGCCCTCGATGTCGCTGGCCATGTCCACGGCCGCCTTGGCCGGGTCCTTCCAGTCCGCGTCGCCGGTGCCGCCCGGGTCGGTGGGGTCGGTCGGGGTCATGGTGATCTTGCCGTTGCCGGCCTTCTGCATCACCACGGCCGCGGCGGCCAGCGCGGCCTTCGGGTCCGCGTTGAGGGCCGCGGCGAGCGGGTCGGCGGGCTTGGTGTCGGCGGACTTCGTGTCAGCGGGCTTGGCCTCGCCGGTCTTGGCGTCGCCGGCCTTGGTGTCGCCGCCCTTGGCGTCACTGCCGCAGGCGGTGGCCGCACCGAGCAGGACGGCCGCCGTCGCGACGGCCGAGGCGAGGCGCAGAGCGCGCATGGAGCTACCCCCGAGAGTTTCCTGATAAGCCATGGAAGAACTGATTGTCAGCTCTTCTCGTGTACTTTTCACGCGGACTCTAACGGATCACCGGATTACCCACACACCGGATATCCCTCCCTCGCCCCCCGTCGGCCTCCCCGTCACCCGGCCGGGGTCGTCGGTGCCGTGTCCGCCGCCCCCGGAGCCGAGACATCGGTGGTGGTCACCGTGGTTCCCGCGCTCCCCCGGACCGTCTCACGCAGCCGCAGCAGCTGCATGCCGGGCCCGATCCAGACGTCGTAGCCGATCGTCGCCACCCCGTGCTGCCGGTACCAGTCCAGTGTGGCGGCGCGCTGCTTCGGACTCAACTCGTCGTCCTTGCCGAAGAGTTCGGCCAACGGCGCGGAACCCTGGTAGTGCGCCACGGTCACCCCGGCCAGCTGCTCGCCGCCGAGCGAGCGGAGTGTGACGCCCTGGGCGACCTCGTACGCCCGGCTGCCCGGGTTGGTGATCAGCGCCGTCGTCCAGCCGCCCGCGAAGCCCTCCGGATCGGGGCCCGCCGCGGGGTCGACCGCCTCGGCGCTCCGCCGCTCCGCATGCTTGGCCGCGCCGCCCTGGTAGACGAGGTCGAGCGTGCCGTCCTTGACGGTCAGCAGTCCGCTGCCCAGCTCGTCGGTGACGGCCAGCCGGGCCTCGTCCGCCGCGCCCCAGACCAGGGAGCCGCTCGCGGTGCGCCGGCCCCCCGGGCCCTCCTGGACCACGTCGATCCGAGCGCTGCCCGAGTCGTCCAGCGCCTGTGCGGCCGTGAGCACCACCTGCTTGGGCGGCACGGGCGCCGGCCTCCCGGGGGTGCCGGTGGTCGGGGCGGCCAGCAGACTGCACCCGGTGGTGGTGGCGAGCAGCAGGGCTGCCACGAGAACGGCGGGGCGGGGGGCGGGTGGCACGGCACACTCCGGCGGTCACAGGTTCTCCACGTGCTGACCGGCAGAGCGTACGACGGTTCGGCCCGCCGTTCCCATCCGCCGGTGTCCCGATCAGGCAACCGTTGCGGCCCACCGGCCCCGCCCCGGCTCCGTTCGGCCCCGCCCCGGCCCCGTCCCGGCCGCGCCCGGGAACGACGGCGGGCCCGCACCCCCGGTGAGAGGGATGCGGGCCCGCCGTACGGACTGCTCTAGAGCACTGGGGCTCAGACCGCGGCCGGGTCCTCCTCGACGAGGAGGTTGCGGGTGCGGTTCGGGTCCACCTGGATGCCGGGGCCCATGGTGGTGGAGAAGGCGGTCTTCTTGATGTACCGGCCCTTGGCGGCGGACGGCTTGGCGCGGAGCACCTCGTCCAGCGCGGCGGCGTAGTTCTCGACCAGCTGCTCGTCGGTGAAGGAGGCCTTACCGATGATGAAGTGCAGGTTCGAGTGCTTGTCGACGCGGAACTCGATCTTGCCGCCCTTGATGTCGTTGACAGCCTTGGCGACGTCCGGGGTCACGGTGCCGGTCTTCGGGTTCGGCATCAGACCACGGGGGCCGAGCACGCGGCCGAGGCGGCCGACCTTGCCCATGAGGTCCGGCGTGGCGACGACGGCGTCGAAGTCCAGCTTGCCCTTCGCGACCTCGTCGATCAGCTCGTCGGCACCGACGATGTCGGCGCCCGCAGCACGCGCGGCCTCGGCACGCTCGCCGGTCGCGAAGACCAGGACCCGAGCGGTCTTACCGGTGCCGTGCGGGAGGATCACGGTGCTGCGGACCATCTGGTCGGCCTTGCGCGGGTCGACGCCCAGACGCATGGCGACCTCAACGGTGCCGTCGAACTTGGTGGTGCTGGTCGCCTTGGCGAGGCGGACGGCCTCGAGGGGGGCGTAAAGGCGCTCGCGGTCGACCTTGGCGTCCGCGGCCTTCAGGGCCTTGCTGCGCTTCATGGCTGCTCCTGAATGGTGATTGGAGTTGTGGTGTTCGACGGGCCTGCGCAGGCCCTACCACGGGGGACGGCTGAGCCGTTTTGTCCCTGGCGGGACGGGGGCGCTCAGCCCTCGACGGTGATGCCCATCGACCGGGCGGTGCCGGCGATGATCTTCTCCGCGGCGTCCAGGTCGTTCGCGTTCAGGTCGGGCATCTTCGTGGTGGCGATCTCACGGACCTGGGCGCTGGTGAGCTTGGCGACCTTGGTCTTGTGCGGCTCGCTGGAGCCCTTGTCGACACCGGCGGCCTTCAGGATGAGGCGCGCGGCCGGCGGCGTCTTCGTGATGAAGGTGAAGGAACGGTCCTCGTAGACCGTGATCTCCACCGGCACGATCATGCCGCGCTGCGACTCGGTCGCAGCGTTGTAGGCCTTGCAGAACTCCATGATGTTCACGCCGTGCTGGCCCAGCGCGGGGCCGACCGGCGGCGCCGGGTTGGCCGCGCCGGCGTTGATCTGGAGCTTGATAAGCCCCGTGATCTTCTTCTTCTTGGGAGGCATGTCTCTCCGGGTCCTTCCGAGAGGTGATTGCTGGTGCGTGCGGAACCGGGGCGACACCCGGCCGCCAGCACACACATCGGACCAGGCTAACGCGTCCGCGCCGCTGGACCAAAACGGATTCGGGGCAGGGCCCGCGGCCCCGCCCCGAATCCGAAGTCCGTATGACTAGTTCTTCTGGATCTGGTCGAAGGAGAGCTCGACCGGGGTCTCCCGGCCGAAGATCTCGACCAGGCCCTTGACCTTCTTCGAGTCCGGGTTGATCTCGTTGATGGTCGCCTGGAGGGTCGCGAACGGGCCGTCGGTGACGGTGACCGAGTCGCCGACCTCGAAGTCCAGGACCTGGATCTCGCTCGGCTTGACCGGCGACGGCTTGCCGGCCTCCTTGGCGGCCTGGCGCTCGACGTCGGGGGCGAGCATCTTGACGACCTCGTCCAGCGTCAGCGGGTACGGGTCGTAGGCGTTGCCGACGAAGCCGGTGACACCCGGGGTGTTGCGCACGACGCCCCAGGACTCGGGGGTGAGGTCCATGCGCACCAGGACGTAGCCGGGGAGCTTGTTCTGGCGGATGGTCTTGCGGTCGCCGTTCTTGATCTGGACGACCTCCTCCTGCGGCACCTCGGCCTGGAAGATGTACTCCTCGACGTTCAGCGAGACGGCGCGCTGCTCCAGGTTCTGCTTCACCCGGTTCTCGTAGCCGGCGTAGGTGTGGATCACGTACCACTCGCCCGGCATGAAGCGCAGGTCCTCGCGGAACTTGGCGACGGGGTCGACCTCGACCTCGTCGGCCGGCTCCTCCTCGACGGACTCCTCGGCGGCGGCGGACTCGCTGTCGCCCTCCACGTGCGACGCGGCCTCCTCGGCGGGCTCGCCCGCCTCGGCCTCGTCGTACGCCTCGACCTCGTCCTCGTCGCTGTCCGCGGCGTCCACGATCTGCTCGGCGGGCTCGGCGTCGTCAGCCAGCTCGGCCGCGTCCAGCTCGGCGGCGACATCCGCCTCGCGGACGGTCTCGTCGGCGTCGTACAGGGGGGACTCAGACACGGTGGCGGCTTCTTTCCTGGAGATGGTGAAGGTGGCGCGCTCCTCGACCGGACCGGCGTACGACCGCTCGCGCGGGCGCCAGGTGAGGTCTCGGAGACTTCAACAGTACCGAGTCCACGGTAACCGCGCGTACGTCCGGCGCCGACAGCTCGACCCGGGCCGAGGATTCGGCCCGGGTCGGGAAGCTGTTCGAGAGGTGGTGCGGCCGGTCAGCCGAAGACCAGGAGGCTGAGCTTGGAGAAGCCGTAGTCCAGGCCGGCCACGAAGGCCATCACGACCACCACGAAGGTGACCACGACGGCGGTGTAGTTGGTGAGCTCGTTGCGGGTCGGCCAGACGACCTTGCGCAGTTCGGCGATGATCTGGCGGTAGAACAGGCCCATCCTGGCGAACAGGCCCTTCTTGGCCCGCTTGCCGGACTTCTTCTGCTTGCCCGACTTCTTGTCGCCCTCGGCCGATGCCGTCTCGGCGGCGCCGTCGGCACCCTCGGGGTTGCCGCTCTCAGGCGTTGCGGTGGAGCCCGTGGTCTCCGTCACTCGTCCTCACCTGAATCCGGGTCCTGCCGAACTTCGCCGCGCACCCGGTTTGGGCACGACCAGTCGGCTAGCGGTGCTGATCGGTGCCATCTCCGCATCAAGCCCGCTCACTCCTGTGGAGCGAACGGGCTGAAAACGGATCTAGCAGCAGGGCAAGAGGGACTCGAACCCCCAACCGCCGGTTTTGGAGACCGGTGCTCTACCAATTGAGCTATTGCCCTACGGTGCCTCGCGGCTCCGGTGGCGACCAACCTACCGCATCTCCCCCCGCTGTCTGCACAGGCGGTGAAAGCTCCGGTTCTTTTCGGCGGGCCGTCGAGCAGCGAGTGTACGTGGTCGAGGGGCGTTTGGTCGAACGTCTTCTTCCGGAGCCGCCCGTCCGGCGTCGGACGTCCGGTCCGGGGGACCCCTTTCGACGGACCTCCGGGGCCGCCATCCGGACGGGAGCGTACGGATCGCGATACCCCGATGCCCGGTAGGTCCCGGTTCTGCGACGATGCAGGCATGAGCGCTTCCACCCCGCAGCCCGACCAGTCCATCCGCCCCGCCGACCGCCGGGTCTCCGCCCGGATCGGTGCGATCGCCGAGTCCGCGACCCTCGCCGTGGACGCGAAGGCCAAGGCCCTCAAGGCCGCCGGCCGTCCGGTCATCGGCTTCGGCGCCGGCGAGCCCGACTTCCCCACCCCGGACTACATCGTCGAGGCGGCCGTCGAGGCCTGCCGCGACCCGAAGAACCACCGCTACACCCCGGCGGGTGGCCTGCCCGAGCTGAAGGCCGCGATCGCCGCCAAGACGCTGCGCGACTCCGGCTACCAGGTGGACGCCTCGCAGGTGCTGGTCACCAACGGCGGCAAGCAGGCCATCTACGAGGCCTTCGCCGCGATCCTCGACCCGGGCGACGAGGTCATCGTCCCGGCCCCGTACTGGACCACCTACCCGGAGTCGATCCAGCTGGCCGGCGGCGTCCCGGTGGAGGTGGTGGCCGACGAGACCACCGGCTACAAGGTCTCGGTCGAGCAGCTGGAGGCCGCCCGCACCGAGAACACCAAGGTGGTGCTGTTCGTCTCGCCGTCCAACCCGACCGGCGCGGTGTACACCGAGGCCGAGGCCGAGGCGATCGGCCGCTGGGCGCTGGAGCACGGCCTGTGGGTGCTCACCGACGAGATCTACGAGCACCTGGTCTACGGCGACGCGAAGTTCACCTCGCTGCCCGCCCTGCTGCCCGAGCTGGCCGACAAGTGCATCGTGGTCAACGGCGTGGCCAAGACCTACGCGATGACCGGCTGGCGGGTGGGCTGGGTGATCGGCCCCAAGGACGTCATCAAGGCCGCGACCAACCTGCAGTCGCACGCCACCTCGAACGTCTCCAACGTCGCCCAGCGCGCCGCGATCGCCGCCGTCGCCGGCGACCTGTCCGCGGTGCACGAGATGCGCACCGCCTTCGACCGCCGCCGCAGGACGATCGTGCGGATGCTCAACGAGATCGAGGGCGTCCTGTGCCCCGAGCCCGAGGGCGCCTTCTACGCCTACCCGTCGGTCAAGGGTCTGCTGGGCAAGGAGATCCGCGGCCGGCGTCCGCAGAGCTCCGCCGAGCTGGCGAGCCTGATCCTGGACGAGGTCGAGGTCGCCGCCGTCCCGGGCGAGGCCTTCGGCACCCCCGGCTACCTGCGGTTCTCGTACGCGCTCGGCGACGAGGACCTGGTCGAGGGCATCAGCCGGATCCAGAAGCTGCTCGGCGAGGCCCGCGACTGACGTCGCTCCGGTACTGACGTCAATCCGACATACGGGATTCACCCGGCACACCGCCTCCTTTCACCCCTCCGGGGGATTGGAAGGAGGCGGTTCCCGTCCGGGGGTCGCATACGGCAGTATCGGCGAATGGAACGCCTGTTGAACCCGCGAGACGTCAGGGGCCTGCCGAAGGCCCACCTGCACCTGCACTTCACCGGATCGATGCGGCCCGCCACCCTCCTGGAGCTGGCCGAGAAGCACGGCGTCCGGCTGCCGGAGGCGCTCAGCTCCGGCGAACCGCCCCGACTGCGGGCCACCGACGAACGGGGCTGGTTCCGCTTCCAGCGGCTGTACGACACCGCCCGCTCGGTGCTGCGGGACGAGCAGGACATCCGCCGGCTGGTCCTGGAAACCGCCGAGGACGAGCGGCGGGACGGCTCCCGCTGGCTGGAGATCCAGGTCGACCCGACCTCGTACGCGCCCCGGCTGGGCGGACTGATCCCCGCCCTGGAACTGATCCTGGACGCGGTGGAGCACGCCGCCGCGGCGACCGGCGTGGGCATCCGGGTCCTGGTCGCGGCCAACCGGATGAAGTCCCCGATGGACGCCCGGACGCTGGCCCGGCTGGCCGTCCGCTACGCCGACCACGGGGTGGTCGGCTTCGGCCTCTCCAACGACGAGCGCCGGGGCATGGCCAGGGACTTCGACCGGGCCTTCGCGATCGCCCGCAACGGCGGACTGCTGGCGGCCCCGCACGGCGGCGAGCTGTCCGGCCCGGAGTCCGTCCGGGACTGCCTGGACGACCTGGGCGCCGGCCGGATCGGCCACGGCGTGCGGGCCGCCGAGGACCCCCGGCTGATGGAGCGGCTGGCGGACCGGCAGGTCACCTGCGAGGTCTGCCCGTCCTCCAACGTCTCGCTCGGCGTCTACGAGCGCCCCGAGGAGGTCCCGCTGCGCCGGCTCTTCGACGCCGGGGTCCCGCTCGCCCTGGGCGCCGACGACCCGCTGCTGTTCGGCAGCCGGCTGGCCGCCCAGTACGAGCTGGTCCGGGACGTGCTGGGCTTCTCCGACGCCGAGCTCGCCGAGCTGGCGCGGCAGTCGGTGCGCGGCTCGGTCGCGCCGGAGGCCGTCCGCAGGGAGCTGCTGGCGGACATCGACGCCTGGCTGGTGGGCGACCGTGCCCCCGCCGAGCCGGCCGCCGTGCCCGCCTAGCGCCCGTTCGGCGCACCCCCGGCGCCCGCTCAGAGCGTGACGCCCACCATCACCGGCTCGTTCACCAGCTCCACCCCGAAGGCTTCGCGGACGCCGTCCCGGATCTCCCGGGCCAGTGCCAGCAGGTCCTCGGCGGTGGCCGAGCCGCGGTTGGTGAGCGCCAGGGTGTGCTTGGTGGAGAGCGTCGCCGGGCCGCTGCCGTAGCCCTTGCCGAAGCCCGCCCGGTCGATCAGCCAGGCCGCCGAGGTCTTGGTGCAGCCCTCCGGGGCCGGGTAGGCGGGGGCGTCCTCGGCGCCCGGGCGGGTGCGGAAGGACTCGTACTGGGCGGCCGTGAGCACCGGGTTGGTGAAGAAGGAGCCGGCCGACCAGGTGTCGTGGTCCGCCGGGTCCAGCACCATGCCCTTGCCGGCGCGCAGCAGCAGCACCGCCTTCCAGGCCGTGTCGACCGCCACCCGGTCGCCCTGCTCGACGCCCAGGTGCCTGGCGGTCTCGGCGTAGCGGACGGGGGTGGAGAGCCCGTCGGCGTCCTCCAGGCGGAACCGCACCCGCAGCACCACGTAGCGGTCCGGCTCGGCCTTGAAGCGGCTGTGCCGGTAGGAGAACGCGCACTCGGCGTTCGGGAGCACGACCACCTCGTCGGCGGTGCGGTCGTACGCGACCACCTCGGTGATCGCCTGCGCGACCTCCTGGCCGTACGCGCCCACGTTCTGCACCGGGGTGGCGCCGGCCGAGCCGGGGATGCCGGCCAGGAACTCGATGCCCGCCAGGTGGTGGTCCAGCACGGTCCGGCGGACCACCTCGGACCAGGTCTCGCCGGCCGCGACCTCCAGCGCGGTGCCGTCCAGGGCGAAGCCCTCGGTGGCGATCCGCAGCGCGGTGCCGGAGAAGCCGGCGTCGCCGATCACCAGGTTGGAGCCGCCGCCGAGGACCAGCAGCGGCTCGCCGGCCGCGTCGGCCTCGCGGACGGCCGCGATCACCTCGTCGTCGGTGTGGGCGGTCACCAGGCGGCGGGCCGGGCCGCCGAGCCGGAGCGTGGTCAGCGGGGCGAGGGGGGCGTCGTTTTCTACCAGCACGCCCACCAGCGTACGGGGGCGCCGGGAGGCCGCTTCCCGGGGAAGGCCCTTCCCGGGAAGCGGCCTCCCGGCGCCGCTGTCAGGCCTTGACCATCTCGGGCGCCGGCTGTTCCACCGCGGCCGCGGCCGGCGCCATGCCCCGCCGGGGGATGAGCACCGCGGCGAGCGCGCCGAGCCCGACGGCGGCCCCGCCGACGTACAGCGCGGGCACCAGCCCGTCCGTGAAGGCCCGGGCCGACTGGTAGCCGCCCTGTGCCGAGAACACCGCGGCGAGCACGGCGACCCCGAGCGCCCCGCCGACCTCGCGCAGCGCGTTGTTGGCGCCGGAGGCGATCCCCTGCTCCTGCGGCCGGACGCCGACCATCACCAGCTGGGCGGTCGGGCCGAAGTACAGCGACATGCCGACCCCGCAGATCACGATGGCCGGGATCAGGGCGAGGTAGTCGAGGCCGGTGCTCCCGTCCGCGACCAGCCCGAACAGCACCAGGCCCACCGCCTGCAGCGCCAGCCCGGCGACCACGATCGGGCGGCCGCCGATCCGGTCGGAGACGATGCCCGCGACCGGCGAGACCAGCAGCGGCATCGCCGTCCACGGCAGCATCCGGATGCCCGCCTCCTGGGGGCTGAAGCCGCCGACCCCCTGGAGGTACTGGCTGATCAGGAAGATCGAGCCGAACATCCCCAGGTACATCAGCAGGCTCGCCGCGTTGACGGCGGAGAAGGTCCGGCTGCGGAACAGCCGCATCGGCAGCATCGGGTGGGCGGCCACCCGCAGCTCGTACCAGACGAAGGCGGTCAGCAGCAGGGCGCCGCCGATCAGGGCGCCGAGGACCGGCGGGCTGGTCCAGCCGTCCGGGTTGCCGCGGATCAGGCCGAGGACGACCCCGAACATCCCCAGGCTGACCAGCAGGGTTCCTGGCACGTCCAGGGCCCGGCCCGCGCCCCGGCTCTCGCCGAGCCGCAGGAAGGCCAGCGGCAGCAGGACGAGGCCCACCGGGACGTTCACCCAGAAGATCCACTGCCAGGAGAAGTGCTCGGTCAGCGCGCCGCCGATCAGCGGCCCGGCCGCGACGGCGAGGCCGCTGACGCCCGACCAGACGCCGAAGGCCAGCCCCCGCCTGGCCGGGGGCACCGCGGTGGTGAGCAGGGTGAGGGTGAGCGGCATCATCACCGCGGCCCCGGCCCCCTGGACGGCGCGGGCGGCGATCAGCTCGCCGATGCCGGGGGACAGCGCGGCCGCGGCGGAGCCGGCGGTGAAGACCGCCAGGCCGACCAGGAAGATCCGGCGGCGGCCGAAGCGGTCGCCGAGGGCGGCGCCGAACATCAGCAGCACGGCGAAGCTCAGGGTGTAGGCGCTGACCGTCCATTCGAGCTCGGACAGCCCGCCGCCGAGCTCCTCGCGGATCGACGGCAGGGCGGTGGTGACCACCAGGTTGTCCAGGGCGGCCATGAAGCCGGCCGCACTGACGATCACCAGGGTCCAGATCGCGGCTCTGCCCATGGCCGGTTTCTCCGTCATGACATCCCCCGGGTTCCTCTAGGTAGTTATTGCTCAATAACTTTCATGGGCCGAAAAAAGGCCGCCCGGACGCACCGCGCGGCCGCCCGGACGCTACTCCGGGTCCTTGCACTCGTCGAAGCCGGTCCAGATCCGGTGGTCCTGCGGATAGCCCAGCGCCACCAGGGTGTTGATCAGCATCCCGTGCGCGAAGAACCGCGTGGCGTCCTTCATGTCCCCGCCGATCCGCATCCTGACCCGCTCGAACAGGCTCTCCCAGAGCCGCCGGGCGGTCTCCCCGATCTCCTCCTCGCCGGCCGAGCGGGCCGCGAAGACCGAGACGTAGATCTGCATCTGCATCATGAGCTGGTCGCTGTCCTCGACCAGGCCCATGAACGCGCCGGACATCGCGTCGGCGGCCTCCGCGCCGGTCAGCCCGGCCGAGGCCTCGTCGAACACCCGCCAGGTCTCCTCGACGCAGCGTTCGGCGGCCGCGGCGAAGATCGCCTGCTTGCCCGGGAACAGCCGGAACAGGTACGGCTGCGAGACGCCCACCCGGCGGGCGATCGCCTCGGTGGAGGTGCCGTGGTAACCGCCCCGGGCGAACTCGATCAGGGCGGCGCGGACGACGCTCTCGCGCCGCTCCTCCGCACTCATCCGGACGCTCGACTTCGCCATGGAACACAAGTTAGTGGCCGATCACTAGCCAGGCAAGACCCGCGGCCGCGGCCGGAGCTCCCGGTGCGGGCACTCCGGCCGCGGGCCGCCGGCGCGCGGAAGCGGCTCAGCCGAGCCGGACGACGGCCCGGGACATACCGAGCACCTTCTGGCCGCCCGCGGTGGCCAGCAGGTCGACCTGCACCCTGCGGTCGTCCAGCTTCTTGGCGACCTTGGCCGAGACCTCGACCACCGCGCCGACCCCGTCGTTCGGCACCGGCACCGGCCGGGTGAAGCGCACGCCGTACTCGACCACCGCGGCCGGGTCGCCGACCCAGTCGGTGACCACCCGGATCGCCTCGGCCATGGTGAACATGCCGTGCGCGATGACGTCCGGCAGGCCGACCTCCAGGGCGAACTTCTCGTTCCAGTGGATCGGGTTGAAGTCGCCCGAGGCGCCCGCGTAGCGCACCAGTGTGTCGCGGGTCACCGGGAAGGACTGCGCCGGCAGCTCGGTGCCGACCTCGACCTCGTCGTAGCTGATCGCCATCGCGCTCACTCCCCCGCCTCGTCGGCGGCCCGGGCCACCAGGGTCATGACCGACGTCACAACGTGCTCGCCGGTCGCGTCCGTCACCTCGCCGCGCACGGTGAGCACGTCGTTGCCCGCCAGCGACTTGATGTTGTCGATGGTCACCGCGACCGACAGCCGGTCACCGGCCCGCACCGGGCGGGTGTAGACGAACTTCTGGTCGCCGTGCACCACCCGGCTGAAGTCCAGACCCAGCTCCGGGTCCTCGATCACCTGGGCGGCCGCCCGGTAGGTGACCACGAAGGGAAAGGTCGGCGGGGCGATGACGTCGGAGTGACCCAGCGCCTTCGCCGCCTCCGGGTCGGCGTACGCCGGGTTGGCGTCCCCGATCGCGGTCGCGAACTCACGGATCTTCTCCCGGCCGACCTCGTACGGCTCGGTGGGCGGGTAACTACGCCCGATGAAGGAGGGGTCGAGCGCCATGGCAGCTCCTCGGAACGCGGATGGATACGAAAAAACTCCGGGCCGCACCCCCAGTGAGGGATGCGGCCCGGAGTAGAAGACCTGAATTCACACAGGCCCGGCGCCCTACGGGAGGGTCAGCGGGTCTCGCGGTGCGCGGTGTGCGAGTTGCAGCGGGGGCAGTGCTTCTTCATCTCAAGACGGTCCGGGTCGTTACGCCGGTTCTTCTTGGTGATGTAGTTCCGCTCCTTGCACTCCACGCAGGCCAGCGTGATCTTCGGGCGGACGTCGGTGGCAGCCACGGGAGTGCCTTCCTTGGACAACGAATAAGAACACAACAAGAGTAGCCGACCGGGAGTGCGATCTCCCGACCGACTACGCGGGGTAGCGGTGACCGGACTTGAACCGGTGACACAGCGATTATGAGCCGCTTGCTCTACCAACTGAGCTACACCGCCACAGTGATCCACAGCACAGCCGGAGCTGACTGCTTCTCACCCGAGCCCCCATGCGGAATCGAACCGCAGACCTTCTCCTTACCATGGAGACGCTCTACCGACTGAGCTATAGGGGCGAACGAGGAAGAGATTACACGTTTCGCGGCCGGAGGTGAAATCCGTATCCCGCGGCGAAGACCGCAGGTGGGCGACGGGTACGGACGGACGATCCAAGGGCGGGCGTTCGATCGGCCCGCGAGCCCCACGGCCCGACCCGATACGACTATTGCCCGCCTCCCGGCGACCCGCCTCCCGGGCCCATAGGCTCGTCGCTCATTGATCGGGAGGACTGGCCGGCGGTACGGGCCAGCCGTACGGGGCCGACCGCACGGGCCGGCCCGAGAAGGAGCCGGCGATGGACAGCGCAGCCGCCGACGGGCCGCAGCCCTGGCCCGGCCCGGCGGCCAACCCGCTCGGGCACGGCCCGGTCCTGCTGCTCACCGGCGCCCGACTCGCCGACGGGCGGGTGGTGGACGTCCGGATCAGCGGCGACCGCATCCAGGCGGTCGGCACCGTCGGCAGCCTCGGCCCGCTGCCCGCCCTGCCCGGCGCCCCCACCGTCACCACCGGCGCCCGGATCGACCTGCGCGGCTACCTGCTGCTCCCGGCCCCCGCCGAGGCGCACGCCCACTACGACGCCGCCTTCTCCGCCGCCCTGCCCACCCCGCCGCCGGACACCCCGACCGACCTCACCCGGCGGATCACCGAGGCCGCGCTGACCTCCCTCGGCTACGGCGCCACCGCCCAGCGCACCCACGTCCGGATCGGCGACGTGCACGGACTGCGCCGGCTGGAGGCCGTGCTCACCGCCCGGCAGGCGCTGAGCGGGCTGGCCGAGCTCCAGGCGGTGGCGATGCCCCGGCTGCTCACCGGACGGGCCGGCGCGGACGGCCGGGCGCAGCTGCGCGAGGCGCTCAAGCTGGGCGCCACGGCGGCCGGCGGCTGCCCGGAGCTGGACCCGGACCCCTCCGGCTACGTGCAGCTGCTACTGGAGGCGGCCCGCGAGGCCGACTGCTCGGTGGACCTGCACGCCAGCGCCGCCGACGCCGCCCAACTCGCCCGGATGGCAGGGGCGTTGGCCCCGCTGCGGCCACGGGTGACGCTCGGCCCGTGCGGGGCGCTGGCTCGCGGCGCGTCGACGGTGCTGGCGACCAGCGGGGTGCGGGTGGTCTGCCTGCCGCAGAACGGCTGCTGCACCGGGCTGGAGGGTCGGCCGGCGGGACTGCGACCGGGCCTGGTAAGGGAGTTGGCGGCGGCTCGGGTGCCGTTGGCGGCGGGCAGCGGGGCGCTGCGCGACCCGTCCAACCCGGTCGGCCGGGCGGATCCGCTGGAGTCGGCCTATCTACTGGCGGCCGGTGGGGAGTTGGACCCGGAGGCGGCGTACGACGCGGTGGCGAACCAGGCCCGGGCGGCGCTCGGACTGGCGCCGGTCCGGGTGGACGCCGGGTTCCCGGCGGAGCTGCTGGCGGTGCGCGGGGACAGCCTGGCCGGGGCGCTCGCGGGCGGACACAGCCGGCTGGTGGTGCACAGCGGCCGGGTGGTCAGCCGGACCAGCGCGGTCCGGGAGTTCGCGGACACGGTGGCGCTGGCGCTGCCCCGCCAGTGCGGGGGCGGGGAGGGCTGAGCGGGGCGGACCGGCCCCGACGGCAGATGGGGGCGCGCGACGGGTGTCGCGCGCCCCTCCCCCACCTGCCGGCCGTCCATGGGACGGCTGTCGAAGCGGCCCCAGGCCTCCCCCACACGGAGCAGGGCCGCTCGTTCGACACCGACACTACGCCCACGGAGCACCATCCCCGAGCGGCCTTGACGCCGTCCTGTCGTCCACCGGGGCGCTCTTGACGGGCCGTTGACGCAGGCCGCGGCGTCGGCCCGTCACGGCACGTAGCGGTACCCGATCCCCGGCTCGGTGACCAGGTGCCGCGGCCGGGCCGGGTCGCGCTCCAACTTGCGGCGCAGCCCGGCGAAGTAGACCCGCAGGTAGTTGCCGCGCCCCTCCTGGGCCGGGCCCCACACCTCGCGCAGGATCTGCCGGCCGGGCACCAGCCGGCCGGGGTTGGCGAGCAGCAGGGCCAGGATGCGCCACTCGGTCGGGGTGAGCCGGACCGGGCCGTTCGGGCCGTTCACCGCGGTGGCCGCGAGGTCCACGGTGTGGTCGCCGATCACCGGTCGGCTCAGCGGCACGCCGCCCAGCGGCCGGCGCAGCACGGCGCGCAGCCGGGCCAGCAGCTCGTCCATCAGGAACGGCTTGGTGAGGTAGTCGTCGGCGCCCGCGTCCAGGGCGCCCACCTTGTCGGCCGCGTCGGTGCGGCCGGAGAGCACGATGATCGGCACCGCGCTGTGGGTGCGCAGGCCGCGCAGCACGTCCATCCCGTCGAGGTCGGGCAGGCCGAGGTCGAGCAGGACGGCGTCCGGGGCGCTGTGCGCGGCACGGTCGAGCGCCTCGCCGCCGGTGGCCGCGGTGCGGACGGCGTACTGCCGGGCGCTGAGGTTGATCCGCAGGGTACGCAGGAGGGCCGGCTCGTCGTCGACGACCAGGATCTCGCTCACGTGTCCGCCTCGCTTCGCTCGATGGTGGGGTCGGCGGCGGGCAGGGTGAGCAGCATGGTGGTGCCGCCGCCCGGGGTGTCCTCGACCTCCAGGCTGCCGCCCATCGCCTCGGCGAGGCCGCGGGAGAGGGCGAGTCCGAGGCCGACGCCGGTGGTGTTGTCGGTGTCGCCGAGGCGCTGGAAGGGCAGGAAGACCCGGTCACGGTCCTCGGGGGCGATGCCGGGGCCGCGGTCGATCACCCGGATCTCGACCTGGGCGGCGTGGTGGCTGCCGGTGACCAGGACGGGCGCGCCGGGGGCGTTGTACCGCAGCGCGTTGGTGATCACGTTGGCGAGCACCCGCTCCAGCAGCGGCGGGTCGGCGAGCACCGGCGGGGTCGTGTCCAGGTCCAGCGGCTGGATCGGCGCGTACGGGTCGGGGAGGCTGTCGAGCGCCCGGGGCAGGATCTCGTCCAGGTGGGTCTCGGTGAGGTGCAGGGTGAGCGCGCCGGCCTGCAGGCGGCTCATGTCGAGCAGGTTGTCGACCAGCCGGGTGAGCTTGACCAGCGACTCGTCGGCGGTGGCGAGGAGTTCGGCCTGGTCCTCGGGCGAGAACTCGACGTCGGGGCTGCGCAGCGAGCCGACCGAGGCCCGGGCGGCGGCCAGCGGGGTGCGCAGGTCGTGGCTGACGGCGGCGAGCAGGGCGGTGCGCATCCGGTCGGCGGCCTTGATCGGCTCGACCTCGGCGGCGGCCACCGCCAGCCGGTCGCGTTCCAGCGCGGCGCCGACGTGGGCGGCGAAGGCGGTCAGCACCCGCTGGTCGGCGGCCGGCAGCCGGCGGCCGGTGAGCACCAGGAGGGCGTCCCGGCCGACCGGGACCTCGGTGGTCTCGTGCGGCCCGTCGCCGTCGCCCGGGTGGTCCCCCTCGCTGTGCGCGAGCACCTCGCCGTCGGCCCGGGAGAGCAGCACGACGGTCCGCATCCCGAAGGCCGTCCGGGACTTCTCCAGCAGGGCGGGCAGCGCGTCGGCGCCGCGCAGCACGCTGCCGGCCAGGGTGGAGAGGGTCTCGGCCTCGGCGGTGGCGCGGGCGGCCCGGCTGGTGAGCCGGCCGGCGTGGTCGACCACGGTGGAGACGGTGAGCGCGATGGCGGCGAAGACCACCAGGGCGACGATGTTGTTGGTCTCGCCGATCGTCAGGCTGTGGATCGGCGGGATGAAGTAGTAGTTGAGCAGCACCGAGGCGACGAACGAGGCCAGCAGGGCCGACACCGCGCCGCCGAGCAGGGCGACGATGACCACGCCGAGCTGGAAGATCAGCGCGTCGGTGGTCAGGTTGATGCTGTGGTGCGCCTGCGAGAGCAGGGCGGTGAGCAGCCAGGGCACCGCCAGGCCGGCCAGGTAGCCGGCGACGGTGCGGCGACGGGAGTGGCGGCGGCCGAGCGAGGGCAGCCGGCCGCGGCCGGTGAACGCGTGGGTGACCATGTGGACGTCGATGTCCTCGGAGTCGTCCACGGTGGTCTGCCCGGTGCCGGGGCCGGTGAGGAAGCGGTTGATCCGGCCGCGGCGGCTGGTGCCGAGCACCAGCTGGGTGGCGTCGTGGGCGCGGGCGAAGGCGAGCAGCGCGGTGGGGACGTCGTCGCCGACCACCACGTGGTAGCTGCCGCCGAGGGTCTCCACCAGCTGCCGCTGCTGGGCGAGCGCGCCGGAGGAGGCGCCGGCCAGGCCGTCGCTGCGGGAGACGTGGACGGCCAGCAGGTCGCCGCCGGCCGTGCGGTCGGCGATCCGGGCGGCGCGGCGGATCAGGGTCTCGCCCTCGGGGCCGCCGGTGAGGGCGACCACGACCCGCTCGCGGGCCTCCCAGACCCGGTCGATGTTGTGGCTGGCCCGGTAGTCGCGCAGGCCCTCGTCCACCCGCCCGGCCACCCAGAGCAGGGCGAGTTCGCGCAGGGCGGTGAGGTTGCCGACCCGGAAGTAGTTGGAGAGCGCGGCGTCCACCTTCTCCGCCCTGTAGACGTTGCCGTGGGCCATCCGGCGACGCAGCGCCTGGGGGGCCATGTCGACGAGTTCGATCTGGTCGGCCCGGCGGACCACCTCGTCCGGGACGGTCTCGCGCTGCGGGATGCCGGTGATCTTCCGGACGACGTCGTTCAGCGACTCCAGGTGCTGGATGTTGACGGTGGTGACGACGTCGATCCCGGCGGCGAGCAGTTCCTCGACGTCCTGCCAGCGCTTGGCGTGCCGGCCGCCGGGGACGTTGGTGTGCGCCAGCTCGTCCACGAGCACGACGGACGGGCGGCGGGCGAGCACGCCGTCGAGGTCCATCTCCTCGAACTCGGCGTCCCGGTAGGAGCGTCGGGCACGCGGCAGGACCTCCAGGTCGGCCAGCATGGCCTCGGTGTGCCGTCTGCCGTGGCACTCGACGTACCCGACCACGACGTCGGCCCCGCGCTGCTGTCTGCGCCGGGCCTCGTCCAGCATGCGGTAGGTCTTGCCTACCCCCGGCGCGGAGCCGAGGTACACCCTCAGTCGGCCGCCGCGGATGCCGGTGCCGGGGGTGAGGTCGCGGGCCATGGGCACTGCTCTTTCCATCGGGAGGTGGTGCACGTCTGCGGACGCGGGTCGGCCGGCCCGGGCCCGGGAGGCGTGCTCCCGTGCCCGGGCCGGCCCGGTCACCCGTATGTGTGAGGTGGTGTCACTTCTGCTCGCTGAGCGCCTTGTTGAGCAGCACGACGTTGACGCCCTCGTTGCCGAGGAAGCCGAGCGAACGGCTCTCGGTGTACTCGTCGACCAGCTTGGCCACCGTCTCCACCGGCAGGCCGCGGTTCTTCGCGACCCGGTCGACCTGCTCCTCGGCGTACGCGGCGGAGATGTGCGGGTCGAGGCCGGAGCCGGAGGCGGTCAGCGCGTCGGCCGGGACGCTCGCCGGGTCGACGCCGTCGAAGGAGGCGACGGCGGCGCGGCGGTCGTTGACGGCCTTCAGCAGGTCCTCGCTGTTCGGGCCGAGGTTGCCGGCGCCGGAGGAGGAGGCGTCGTAGCCGGTCCCGGCCGCGGAGGGGCGGGGCTGGAACCACTTCGGGTCCGGCTGGGCCTCCTCGTTCGGGTCGTCGGGGTTCTTCTTCGGGAGGTTGAAGCTCTGGCCGATCAGGCTGGAGCCGATCTCCTTGCCGTCGGTCTTCACCGGCGAGCCGTTCGCCTTGTCGGTGAAGGCGACCTGGGAGATCCCGGTGATCAGCAGCGGGTAGGCGATCCCGAGGATCACGGTCAGCACCAGCAGCGCGCGCAGCGCGGTGAAGTGGGTGCGGAGGGTCGTCGGCAGGGGCTTGGACATGGTTTTCTCTCCTTCCCCGCGTCAGTTGAGGCCGGGGATGAACTGGACGATCAGGTCGATCAGTTTGATGCCGACGAACGGCACCACGAGGCCGCCGAAGCCGTAGACCCCGATGTTGCGGCGCAGCAGCGAGCTGGCGTCGGACGGGCGGTAGCGCACGCCGCGCAGGGCGAGCGGGATCAGGCCGATGATGACCAGGGCGTTGAAGACGATGGCCGAGGTGATCGCGGACTGGGGGCTGTGCAGGCCCATGATGTTGAGGTGGCTCAGGCCCGGGTAGACCCCGGCGAACATCGCGGGGATGATCGCGAAGTACTTGGCCACGTCGTTGGCGATCGAGAAGGTGGTCAGCGCGCCGCGGGTGATCAG
>NZ_JBSFKF010000035.1:0-95639 GCF_053598415.1 Kitasatospora sp. NPDC001132
GTCCTTTCCGCCGGGCCGGTGGGTGTTGGGCGGCCGCCTGCGGGCGCCGGGGTGGGGGCACACAGCGCCCCCGCCCCCGCCGGTTCCCCCGGGGGCCGGGGGCCCCCCCCCGGCGCGGGGGGCCCCCCCCGCCGCGTCCGGCCCCTGACCCGCCGCCGCGTCCGCCCGGGGCCGCCGCCGCGTCCGGCCCGGCCGGTTCCGGCCGTCCTACACTGGCCCGCTGTGAGCGAAACACTCGGGGACGCCGCGCTCGTCCTCGTCTTCATCCTGCTGGGCGGGCTGTTCAACGTCGCCGAGATCTCGCTGATCTCGCTGCGCGAGGGCCAGATCCGGACGCTGGAAGCGCGCGGGACCCGGCGCGCGGCCCGCGCCGCGCACCTGGCGGCCGACCCCAACCGCTTCCTGGCCGCCGTCCAGGTCGGGGTGACCTGCATGGGCTTCCTGTCCGCCGCCTTCGGCGCGGACACCCTGTCCGGCAAGGTCGCCCCGCTGTTTGTCCGGGCCGGGCTGTCCGAGGGCGTGGCCGACGCGGTGGCCCTGGTCGGCCTCACCCTGGCGATCAGCTACGCCTCGCTGGTGCTGGGAGAGCTGACCCCCAAGCGGATCGGCCTGCAGCGCGCCGAGTCCATCTCGGTCGTCGCCGCCCCGGTGGTGGACGTGATGTCGGTGGTGCTGCGGCCGGTGATCTGGCTGCTCGGCCACTCCACCAACCTGATGGTCCGGCTGCTCGGCGGGGACCCGACGGCGGGCCGCGGTTCGATGAGCTCCGAGGAACTGCGCGGCCTGGTCGCCGCCAACACCGAACTCGGGAGCGACGAACGGGCGTTGATCGCCGACGTGTTCTCCGCCGGAGAGCGCCAGCTGCGCGAGGTGATGGTCCCGCGCACCGAGGTGACCTTCCTGGACGCCGAGCGCCCGCTGGCCGCCGTCCGGCACCAGGCCGACACCTCCCCGCACTCGCGCTACCCGGTGGTCGAGGGCAGCGCCGACGCGGTGGTCGGCTTCGTCCACGTCCGCGACCTGTACGGCGCGCGCGGCGAGCAGGCCGTCAAGGTCCGCGACCTGGCCCGCCCGGTCAAGCTGCTGCCCGGCACCAAGCTGGTGCTGGAGGCGATGGGCGAGATGCGCCGGGAGGGCCACCACCTGGCCATCGTGGTGGACGAGTACGGCGGCACCGCCGGGATCGTCACCCTGGAGGACCTGGTCGAGGAGGTGATCGGCGAGATCCGGGACGAGTACGACCGCCCGGAGTCCGCCCCCACCCGCCGGCTGGCCGGCGGCGGCATGGAGCTGGACGGCCTGCTCAACCTCGGCGACTTCGCCGAGGAGACCGGCGTCGTCCTGCCCGAGGGCCCGTACGAGACGGTGGCGGGCTGCCTGGTGGCCGCGCTCGGCCGGCTGCCCAGGGACGGCGACCAGGTGCGCGTCCCGGTCGAGGGCGGCGGCGGGGTGCTGCTGACGGTGGCCAAGGTCGAGGGCCGGCGGATCGCCCGGGTGGGGGTGAGTGCGGTCACACTGGCCGAGCCTCCGGGGTCGGAGGTTTCCTGAGCGAGCGGTGGAACTGGAACAATGGCGCGCATGGTCAACGCAGCGGTCACTGGTCCGGTCAAGGACCGTCCCCGGGTGCTCTCCGGCATCCAGCCCACCTCCGGCTCGTTCCACCTCGGCAACTACCTGGGCGCGGTGCGCCAGTGGGTGGACCTCCAGAAGGCCAACGACGCCTTCTACATGGTCGTCGACCTGCACGCGATCACGGTGCCGCAGGACCCGGTGACGCTGCGCGAGAATACCCGGGTCTCCGCCGCCCAGCTGCTCGGCGCGGGCCTGGACCCGGACAACTGCACCCTGTTCGTCCAGTCGCACGTGCCCGAGCACGCGCAGCTCGCCTGGGTGATGAACTGCCTCACCGGCTTCGGCGAGGCCTCCCGGATGACCCAGTTCAAGGACAAGTCCTCCCGCTACGGTGCCGAGGGCACCACGGTCGGCCTGTTCACCTACCCGATCCTCCAGATCGCGGACATCCTGCTCTACCAGGCGGACGCCGTCCCGGTCGGCGAGGACCAGCGCCAGCACGTGGAGATCACCCGCGACATCGCCGAGCGCTTCAACACCCGCTACAGCCCGACCTTCACGGTCCCGAAGCCGTACATCCTCAAGGAGACGGCGAAGATCCAGGACCTCCAGGACCCGGCCGTCAAGATGAGCAAGTCGGCCTCCTCGCCCAAGGGCCTGGTGAGCCTGCTGGACGAGCCGAAGGCCAGCGCCAAGAAGTTCAAGAGCGCCGTCACCGACACCGGCACCGTCGTCTCGTACGACGAGGAGGGCAAGCCGGGCGTCTCCAACCTGCTGCGCATCCACTCCGCGCTCAGCGGCCAGTCGGTGGACCAGCTGGTCGAGCACTTCGAGGGCAAGATGTACGGCGCCCTGAAGACCGAGCTGGCCGAGCTGTTCACCGAGTGGGTGACCCCGTTCCAGGAGCGCACCCGCAGCTTCCTGGACGACCCGGCGGAGCTGGACCGGGTGCTGGCGATCGGCGCCGAGAAGGCCCGTGAGGTGGCGTCGGTGACGCTGGAGACGGTGTACGACCGGATCGGCTTCCTCCCGGCCGCCAAGCGGTGACTCCCCTCACACGTCTGCCCGATGGTGGCGACCTCCCCGAGGTCGTCACCATCGGCGTGTCCGTGAGCGTCCCGGACCCGTACGGCACGGCGATCCAGGACGCCCGGGCCGGGCACGGCGACCCGCTGGCGCGGTCGATACCCACGCACGTCACCCTGCTGCCGCCGACCGAGGTGCCCGCCGAGCTGCTGCCGAAGATCGAGGAGCACCTGGCGGCGGTGGCGGCCGCGCACCGGCCGTTCCGGATGCTGCTGCACGGCAGCGGGACCTTCCGCCCGGTCTCCCCGGTGGTGTACGTCCGGGTCGAGGAGGGCGCGCAGGAGTGCCGGCTGCTGGAGGCGGACATCCGCTCCGGCCCGCTGGCCCGCGAGCTGGCCTTCCCGTACCACCCGCACGTGACGGTCGCCCACGGTCTGCCGGACGACGTGCTGGACCAGGCGTACGAGCAGGCGCGCGACTTCCGGGCGGACTTCCGGGTGCCGGGCTTCGGCCTCTCCCGCTTCGGTGCGGACGAGGTCTGGCGGCCCTGGCGGAGCTACCCGTTCGGGTGAACCGGGGCGTGCGCCGCAGCACGGACCGGAGTGTGGGCCGGCGGGTGAACCGGCCTCCCCGCCCGCCGAGTTCGACCGTCCGGCGGGCCGCGCCGCCGTAGTCCTGCGTACGGTGCCCGGCCCGACGCCCGGCACCGTCCGGTGCCGGGCGCCCGCCGGAGCGCACGCGGAGGACTACTCCTTGCGGAGCATCGCGTCGACCACCCGGGCGGCGGCCTTGCCGTCGTCCAGGTCGCAGTACGCCTCGCGGAACGCGGTGGCCCGGTCGGCGTACTCCGCCGCGACCTCGTCCAACCGGCCGAGCACGGAGACGAGCTCCTCGGAGGTGGCCGGCATCGGGCCGGGCGCCTCGGCCTCGAAGTTCAGGCTGAAGCCGCGCAGGTTGTCCCGGTAGTGCTCCAGGTCGTAGGTGAAGAGCACGATCGGCTTGCCGGTCGACGCGAAGTCGAAGATGCTCGCCGAGTAGTCGGTCACCAGGACGTCGGCGATCAGCAGCAGCTCCGCCATGTCGGGGTAGCTGCCGACGTCCCAGACGTAGCCGTTGCCGGCTCCCGGGATCTGGCCGCACATCAGGTGGTGCCGGCGCACCAGCAGCACCTGGTCGTCGCCGAGCGCGGCCCTGGCCGCCGCCAGGTCGATCCGCAGGTCGATCTGGTAGCCGTCGTCGGGCCGGCGCCGGTCCTCGCGCCAGGTCGGCGCGTAGAGCACGACCTTCTTGCCCTCGGGCAGGCCGAGCCGCTCCCGGACCTGCTCGGCGGTCTTCTCCCGGTCGGCCGCGAACAGCAGGTCGTTCCGGGGCAGACCGCTCTCCAGGATCTCGCCCTTGAAGTCGAAGGCGCGCCGCAGCACCGGGGCGGACCAGCGGTTGCCGGCCACCAGCAGGCTCCAGTTCGGGACCTCCCGGGCCAGGCTCTTCAGGTACTTGGAGTCGGTGAACCAGACCTTCTCGAAGTCGAAGCCGATCTGCTTCAGCGGGCTGCCGTGCCAGGTCTGGACGACCACCTGGTCGGGGCGGCGGACGAAGAAGTCGGGCAGGTGGGTGCCGGCCACGATGTACTTGGCGGTGGCCAGCGCCTCGTACCACTCCGGGCCGCGGTACCGCAGCGCGCTCGCGGTCCGCGGCAGCTCGGCCTGCATGTCGTCGGTGCCCCACAGGTGCTCCAGCGGCAGGCCGCGGCGGACCAGCTCCTCGTGGACGGCCCGGGGTGAGTCGGCGTACGCGCCGTACTTGCCGGTGTGGTACACCACCGCGTCGCGCAGCGGCAGCCGGCGGGCGGCCGGGTAGTCCACGCTCTGCAGCCGGCGCTGGCGGTAGCGGGCCCGCTCCTCGGGCAGCAGCACCGAGTCCGACAGCAGCGACAGGCCGTCGTGGCGGCGGCGCTCCAGCAGTATCCGCTTGCCGCGGGACTCCACCGCGACCGGCAGGGCGTCGAAGCAGTCCGGGGTGACCAGCGCGGCGGCGTCCGGCAGTTCGGGCACCGGGACCCCGACCGGACGGAACACGACGTGCCAGATGCCCCGGGAGAGCGGCACCCGGCCGGCGAAGGAGGCCGTCGGCACGGCGGGCAGCGCGGTGCGGAACCGGCCGTCCGAGATCTCCACCGGGTAGGTGTGCTCCTCCTCGCGCCACTTGTGACGGACCACCAGCTCCCAGCGGTGCGCGCCGGGCAGCGGGAACGAGCCGCTCAGCAGGAAGCCGTCGGCGCCGCGCGAGGAGACCTCGTCCACCAGCGGCTGGAGCACCTGGTCGGCGAACTGGAGGCGCCCCTCGGGGGAGGGCTTGGAGTAGAGGGCCCGGCGCTCGGCGACCGGGGCCTGCGGGTTCAGCGCCAGGTGCAGCCGCTCGGGGGCGTTGCGGTCGTCCCAGGCCAGCGGGACGGTGCTGCCGTCGGCCAGCAGCAGCGCGCCGGTCCAGTGGTCGCGGCTGCGCTCGGCGGCCACCGGGTCCAGCTCGGCCCAGGCCTCGCGGACGGCGGTCAGCTCGGCGACCGGGAAGACCGCGGTGAACGGCTGGAGCGAGCCGACCGGAGCGCCCAGCTCCAGCGGGAAGGTCAGCTGGCGGTCCGACTCGGCGTGGGTGAGCCGCAGCCGCGCCCCGGCGAAGCTCGGGCCGGAGCGGGCCGCGCCCGAGACCTCCACCCGGTCGCCCTGCGCGGCCAGGCCGGTCACCCGGGCCTTGACCGTCTCCACCCGGAGGTAGACGAAGTTGTCCCGGACCCACGGCACGATCCGCACGTCCGGTTCGACCCAGTGCCACGGCAGGAACAGCGCGCTGTCGTTCTCGCCCGCCGAGATGCGGCCCTTGTAGACCCCGCCCTTGCCCGCGCCGGCCACCAGGACGCGCCAGTTGCCGTCCTTCCACTGGCCGCGGTGCCGGAGCTTCCTCGGGTCGACGGACACGGTGAAGCCGGACCAGTCGCAGCTGTACAGGTCGTGCCGGCAGCTCGCGGTGGCCTGGGGGGCGTACGTGGTCTTCATCGGCACCGCGATGACCCGGCGGCCCTTGGCCTCGCGCAGCACCAGGGTGCGGACCATGTCGTGCTTGCCGGCCGCGCCCAGCTGCTCCGGGTACGCGTGCCCGGTCAGCCGGAGCTTGCCGTCCACCCAGGAGCTGTCGTACAGCCGGCTGCGGATGACCAGCGAGTTGTCCAGCTTGAGCACCCCGGCCGGTACGCTCTTGCGTCCGCCGCGCAGGAACGGGTAGTCGGCGTACGGGCGCAGCAGACCGCGGGCCTGGACGCCGCCGCCGCTCTCGCGCTCGTAGGTGATCTGCTCGACCAGCTCGTCCATCCGGCCCGAAAGGGTCAGGTGGTACTTCAGCCGCACCGGCGCGCGCAGCTTGGCGACCTGCTCGGCGCCGATCGCCCGGAGCAGCCGGCCGACGTGCTGGACGTAGGCGTCCCGGTACTCCTTGTCGCCCTCCACGAGGGACCAGAAGAACATCGGGATCTCCTCGACGAGGGTGTTCTCGTCGTAGGAGCGCAGGTACTCGGCGAAGCGCGGCTCGGTCTGCTTCAGCAGCCAGGCGCGGACCAGCTCGACCGAGGCGACCCGGTCGATCAGGCCCTTCGGGTTGGTGCGCATCTGCGTGATCGACATCTCGCCGACCTCGCGCTCGCGCCAGTGGTAGATCGGCTCGGAGAGCACGTCCACGCTCTTCGCCAGGTAGTGGTGCGGCACGCTGACCGGGGCGTCCTCGTACAGGATGCCCTCGGGGTAGAGCAGGCCGGCCGCGTCGAAGAACGAACGGCGGTACACCTTGTTCCACGCGGTGCGGTCGGTGACCAGCGCCGGGATCTCGGTGATGTGGGTCTTGAGCCTGGTCTCCTTGAACGGCTTCAGGTGGCCGGTGGACGGGTAGTAGCCGACGGCGCGGAAGCGCAGCACGTTGCCGGTGCAGAAGTCCGAGCCGGTCTCGTCCAGCGTGTTGATCATCAGCTCGTACGCGCTCGGCGGCATCGAGTCGTCGCTGTCCACGAAGCACAGGAACTCGGAGTCCGGGTCGATGTGCCGGATGCCGGTGTTGCGGGCCGCGCCGAGGCCCTTGTTCACCTGTCGGACCAGCCGGAACCGGGAGTCCTTGGCCGCGTACGCCTCGGCGAGCGCCGCGCTGCCGTCCTTCGAACCGTCGTCGACCATGACGCACTCGAAGTCCGTGAAGGTCTGGGCGGCGATCGAGTCGAGGCATTCCACGAGGTAGCGCTCGACGTTGTAGATCGGGACGACGATGGAGAGGCGGGGAGCCATCGGCTACGCAGGCCTTTCTCTGGAGGAGCGTGGCAGCCCGTACGGGGCCTGGCCGCACTTGGATCGGTGCGTACGTGCGCCCCCGATCCTACCTCCGGGGACCTCGCCCACCGGGGGACCACTACGCTGGGCCCGTGGCCCGTTTCAGCGTGATCGTCCCCGTGTACCAGGTGCAGGACTACCTCGGCGAATGCCTCGATTCGGTGCTCTCCCAGGACGGCCCGGACTTCGAACTGATCGCGGTGGACGACCGCTCCCCGGACCGCTGCGGCGCCATGCTGGACGAGGCGGCCGCCGCGGACGCCCGGATCCGGGTGCTGCACCTGCCGGAGAACGTCGGCCTCGGCCGGGCCCGCAACGCCGGCCTGGAGGTCGCCACCGGGGACTACGTGATCTTCCTCGACAGCGACGACACCCTGACCCCCGGACTGCTGAAGCACGTCGACGAGCGGCTCACCGCCACGGGTGACCCGGACGTCCTGGTCTACGACTACGCCCGCACCTACGCCGACGGCCGGATCACCCGGGCCGCCTCCGCCCACGTCTTCGGCGCCGCCTCCCCGGACGTCTTCGACCTCGACGCCCGCCCCGACCTGCTCGACCTGCTCCAGGTCGTCTGGAACAAGGCCTACCGCCGGGGCTTCGTCACCGAGCAGCGGCTGGTCTTCCCGGCCGGCTACTACGAGGACACCCCCTGGACGTACCCGGCGCTGCTCGCCGCCGCCCGGATCACCCTGCTCGACCGGGTCGGCGTGCACTACCGCCAGCGCCAGGAGGGCGGCAACATCCTGGCCACCGCCAGCCGCAAGCACTTCGACGTGTTCGACCAGTACGACCTGGTCTTCGCCTTCCTCGACGGCCGCCCCGACCTGGAGCGCTGGCGCCCGGTCGTCTACGGCCGGATGCTGCACCACCTCAACACCGTGGTCTCCAAGCCCGGCCGGGTCCCGTCCGGCGACCGCCGCGAGTACTTCCGCCGCGCCGCCGAGCACTGCGCCCGGCTGCGGCCGGCCGGCTACCGCCCTCCGTCCGGCGTGGACGGCGTGCGCACCGAGCTGCTCAGCCACGGCCGCTACGGCGCCTACCAGGCGGTCCGCGCCCTCGCCAAGGCCCGCCGACTCGTCAAGCGGTAGACCCGATCTGACGCCCGTTCGGGCGACATGCCGGTATAACCGGTGGGTGGACTTCCTGACCCGCCTGCCGGTCGTCGGCCCGCTCGTGGCCCGGGTGCTGCGCAGCCGCCCGTACCTGGTGTACGAGTACCTCACCGCCGCCCGGGGCAACCGGCTGGCCGGCGCCGTCACCTTCTTCGGCTTCCTCGCCCTCTTCCCGCTGCTCACGGTGGGTCTGGCGATCGCCGCCGCGGCGCTGAGCGACAGCCGGGTGCACGAGCTGCAGGAGCACGTCTCCGACCAGCTGCCGGGGATCTCCGACGCGGTCGACCTGCCCGCCCTGGTGTCCAACGCGGGCACCGTCGGCCTGGTCGGCGGGGCGCTGCTGCTGGTCTCCGGCCTCGGCTGGGTGGACACCATGCGCACCTCTATCCGGGACCTGTGGCAGCTGCCCCACGAGGACGGCAACCCGGTGCTGCGCAAGGCCTGGGACGTGGCGGTGCTGGCCGGCCTCGGCCTGGTCTCGCTGTTCTCGCTGGCCGCCTCCGCCGCCGGGACCACGCTGGCCGGCCGGATCGCCGACGCGCTCGGCCTCAACAGCGGGTACCTGCTGACCGCGGTCGGCGTGCTGATCGCCATAGCGTGCGACATGCTGCTCTTCGCCTACCTGCTGGCGCCCTTCCCCGGGATCACCGACCAGCGCCGCCGGGACCTGGTGCAGGGCGCGCTGATCGGCTCGGTCGGCTTCGAACTGCTGAAGCTCCTGCTCGCCTCCTACCTGGGCTCGGTCGCCGGACGGAGCGTGTACGGGGCGTTCGCCACGCCGGTGGCGCTGCTGCTGTGGATCAACTTCGTCTCCCGGCTGCTGATGTACTGCGTGGCCTGGACGGCGACGGCCGACCCGGTGGCGGCCCGGGAACGGACCAGGGCGCACGGGCGGGCACTGCTGGAGGCGGCCGACGAGGCACAGCGGGCGGCGGAGGCGGACGCGGCGGAGAAGGCCGCCCGGGCCGAGCGGCGGAAGAAGGGGAACGGGAAGGCGAACGGAGAGGTCCGGCCCCAGGACTGAGACCGGACCCTCTCGCGGCTCCGCGGATCAGCCGGCGGAGCGCCGCCACAGCACCACCGCGCCGTATCCGAGCGCGACCCCGGCCAGCACCACGGCCGTCCAGCCGCCGAGGGCGAGCCCGTCGCCGCCGCCCGTCGCCGCGGGGGCCGCGACCGCCGGGTCGGCTGCCGCGGTGGCGGGCGGCGGCGCGGGCGTTTCCTCGGCGCCACCGGCCTGGGCGGTCGGCGCGGCGCCGGCGGGCGGGACCTCGTCGACCAGCCGGCCGACCGGCTGGACCTTGCCGGCCGCGGCGAAGCCCCAGTCCAGCAGGGCCGCCGTCTCGTCGTAGACCTTCTGGTAGCTCGCCGGGTGCATCACCGTCACCAGCAGGGTGCGGCCGCCTCGCTCGGCGGCGCCGACGAAGGTCGAGCCGGCGTTGGTGGTGGTGCCGTTCTTCACGCCGATCAGGCCCGGGTACTTGCCCAGCAGCCGGTTGGTGTTGGCGATCCCGAAGCTGCCGCGCCGGCCGGTGGCGCGGTCGACGGCGCCCGGGAACATCGCGTCCCGGGTGGCGCAGTACATCCGGAAGTCCGCGTTGCGCAGGCCGGCCCGGGCGAACAGCGACAGGTCGTAGGCCGAGGAGACCTGGCCCTCCATGTCGTAGCCGTCCGGGGAGACCACCCTGGTGTCCCGCGCCTGGAGCGCGTCGGCGCGGGCCTGCATCTCGGCGACGGTCTGCCGGATGCCGCCGTTCATGTGCGCCAGGACGTGCACCGCGTCGTTGCCGGAGCTCAGGAACACCCCTCGCCACAGGTCCTCGACCCGGTAGTCCAGGTCCTCCTTGATGCCGACCAGGCTGCTGCCGGGGCCGATCCCCTGGATCTCCTCGTCGGCCACCCGGTGCACCGCGTTGCGGTCGAACTTGGGCAGCACGGTGTCCGCGAAGAGGATCTTCAGGGTGCTCGCCGGGGGCAGCCGCAGATGCGGGTTGCTGGCCGCCAGCACGTCCCCTGACGCCAGGTCGGAGACGATCCAGGACTGCCCGGTGAGATCGCCGGGCAGCGACGGGGCGCCCGCCATCGGGGCGACCTGCACCCCGGGGAGCCCCAGCCGCTCGCCGCCGATCGCGGCCGACGGGGGCGGCTGCTGCGGAGCCGCGCCCGCCGGGGCGGCGAGCAGTACCGGTAAGGCCGCGGTGACCGCGGCGCACAGGCGCGCGAGCGTCAGTCGGGGAGTGGACACCAGCTGACCGTACCCACTCCCGGCCTCCGGTGCCCGCCCCCCGGGGCCCGTCCTCCGCAGGAGGGGCCCGCCCTACGCCGATCGGCGGCCCGCGCATACTGGGGATGCACACCGCCTTCACACGCCGAGGACCGCCATGAAGCTCAGCCGCCGCACCTCCTGGTTCCTGACCGCCTTCGGGGTCTGGTCGATCATCATCTGGACGACCTTCGTGAAGAACCTCTGGAAGGACTCCGGCGGCCAGGCCTTCACCGGCGGCGACCACTCCCAGCCCACGGCGTTCTTCTGGATCCACCTCCTCCTCGCCGTCACCTCCTTCGCCCTCGGCATCGCCGTGGGCGGCATCGGCGTGCGCGGCCTGCGCGCCGCGCGCCGCACCCCGGCCACCGACTGATCCGGCGCGGGCGACGGTGACGGCCGAGCGGCACCCGGTGCGGTACGGCGGCCGGAGCGGCCCGACCGACCTCGGCGCCCTGCGCCGGGACGCGCGAAGGCCCCCGCCCGATCGGAGGATCGGGCGGGGGCCTTCGCGTCGTCAGGCCGGGATCAGAAGCGGCGGGTGACCAGCGCCCGCTTCACTTCCTGGATCGCCTTGGTGACCTCGATGCCACGCGGGCAGGCCTCGGAGCAGTTGAAGGTGGTGCGGCAGCGCCACACGCCCTCACGGTCGTTGAGGATCTCCAGGCGCTGCTCGGCACCCTCGTCGCGCGAGTCGAAGATGAAGCGGTGCGCGTTGACGATGGCGGCCGGGCCGAAGTACTGGCCGTCGTTCCAGAACACCGGGCAGGACGACGTGCACGCGGCGCACAGGATGCACTTGGTGGTGTCGTCGAAGCGCTCGCGGTCCTCGGCGGACTGCAGGCGCTCGCGGGTCGGCTCGTTCCCCTTGGTGATGAGGAACGGCATGACGTCCTTGTACGCCTGGAAGAACGGGTCCATGTCCACGACCAGGTCCTTGAGGACCGTCAGGCCCTTGATGGCCTCGATCGTGATCGGCTTCTCCGGGTTGACGTCCTTGATCAGGGTCTTGCACGCCAGCCGGTTGCGGCCGTTGATCCGCATGGCGTCGGAGCCGCAGATGCCGTGGGCGCAGGAACGGCGGTAGGTGAGGGTGCCGTCCTGCTCCCACTTGATCTTGTTGAGCGCGTCCAGGACGCGCTCCTTCGGGTCCATCGTCAGCTGGTAGTCCACCCACACCGGGTCCGGGTGCTCCTCCGGGTTGAACCGGCGGATCCGGAAGGTGACGGTGATCGGCTGGACGGCACCGGCTTCGACCGCGTCCAGAGCGGCCGAGTGCTTCTCCACGGTCGGAGTGCTCATCAGTACTTACGCTCCATCGGCTGGTAGCGGGTCGTGACGACCGGCTTGTAGTCGAGGCGGATGGAGGTGCTGCCGTCGGCGGCGACCTCCTGGTACGCCATGGTGTGCTGCATGAACTTCACGTCGTCACGGGTCGGGAAGTCCTCGCGGTAGTGGCCGCCGCGGGACTCCTCGCGGGCCAGCGCGGAGACGGCCAGCACCTCGGCCAGGTCGAGCAGGTTGCCCAGCTCGACGGCCTCCAGCAGGTCCGTGTTGTACCGGAAGCCCTTGTCCTGGATGGAGACGTTCTTGTAGCGCTCCTTCAGTGCGGCGATGTCCTCGATCGCCTGCTTCAGGGTGGCGCCGGTGCGGTAGACCATGGCGTTGGTGTCCATGGTCTCCTGCAGCTCCTTGCGGATCTGCCCCACGGACTCGGTGCCGGTGCCCTCGCGCAGGCCGTCGACCAGGGCCTGGACCTTCTCGGCCGGGTTCTCGGGCAGCTCGACGAAGTCGTGCTCGTTGGCGTAGTCGGCGGCGGCGATGCCCGCGCGACGGCCGAACACGTTGATGTCCAGCAGCGAGTTGGTGCCCAGGCGGTTGGCGCCGTGCACGGACACGCAGGCGACCTCGCCGGCCGCGTACAGGCCCGGGACGACGTCCGTGTTGTTGCGCAGGACCTCACCCTCGACGTTGGTCGGGATGCCGCCCATGGCGTAGTGCGCGGTGGGCTGGATCGGGATCGGGTCCGTGTAGGGCTCGATGCCGAGGTAGGTGCGCGCGAACTCGGTGATGTCCGGCAGCTTGGCGTCCAGCTGCTCCGGCGGCAGGTGGGTCAGGTCCAGGTAGACGTGGTCGCCCTCAGGACCGCAGCCGCGGCCCTCGCGGATCTCGGTGTAGATCGCGCGGGAGCAGACGTCACGGGACGCGAGGTCCTTCATGACGGGGGCGTAGCGCTCCATGAAGCGCTCGCCGTCCTTGTTGCGCAGGATGCCGCCCTCGCCGCGGGCGCCCTCGGTGAGCAGGATGCCCATGCGCCAGATGCCCGTCGGGTGGAACTGGAAGAACTCCATGTCCTCCAGCGGCAGGCCGCGGCGGTAGACCAGGGCCTGGCCGTCACCGGTGAGGGTGTGGGCGTTGGAGGAGACCTTGAAGAACTTGCCGGTGCCGCCGGAGGCGAACACGACCGACTTGGCCTGGAAGACGTGGATCTCGCCGGTGGCCAGCTCGTAGGCGACGACGCCGGCCGTCTTGCCCTCGTTGATCAGCAGGTCGAGGACGTAGAACTCGTTGAAGAACTCGACGCCGTGCTTGACGCAGTTCTGGAACAGCGTCTGGAGGATCATGTGGCCGGTGCGGTCGGCCGCGTAGCACGAGCGGCGGACCGGGGCCTCGCCGTGGTTGCGGGAGTGACCGCCGAAGCGGCGCTGGTCGATCCGGCCCTGCTCGGTGCGGGAGAAGGGCAGGCCCATCTTCTCCAGGTCGAGGACGGCGTCGATGGCCTCCTTGCACATGATCTCGGCGGCGTCCTGGTCGACCAGGTAGTCACCACCCTTGACCGTGTCGAAGGTGTGCCACTCCCAGTTGTCCTCCTCGACGTTGGCGAGGGCGGCGCACATGCCGCCCTGGGCCGCGCCGGTGTGGGACCGCGTGGGGTAGAGCTTGGTCAGGACGGCGGTGCGGCTGCGCTGCGTCGACTCGATGGCCGCGCGCATGCCGGCGCCGCCGGCGCCGACGATGACGGTGTCGTACTGGTGAATCTGCATGGGGGGTTAACTCGCCTCTGGCCTCTGTCGATTTCCGATTAGATGTTCGGGTCGAAGGTGAAGATCACCAGGGTGCCGAGCAGCACGGTGAAGACCGTGGCGGTACCCATGAGGCCCTTCAGCCAGAGCCGGGTCGAGTCCTTCTCGGCGTAGTCGTTGATGACCTGACGCATGCCGTTCGCGCCGTGCAGCATGGCGAGCCAGAGCATCAGGAGGTCCCAGCCCTGCCAGAACGGCGAGGCCCAGCGGCCGGCCACGAAGGCGAAGCCGATCTTGGAGACGCCGCCGTCGAGCACCAGCATGATCAGCAGGTGGCCGAGGATCAGCACGACCAGGACGATGCCGGACAGGCGCATGAAGAGCCAGGCCAGCATCTCGAAGTTGGTGCGGGTGCGGCGCGGGGTCTTCTTGCTCCGCTGGCGCGGAGGCTCGATGACGAACGCGTCGGCCGGGTTGCCGGTGCCCAGTCCCTTGCCGGTGTGCGCCTGCTTGGAGGGGACGACGATGGCGTCGGAGATTTCCGTGGACATGTCTCGGCTCACTTCCCGAACCAGGAGATCAGCGTGTGCTGGAGGATCCCGTAGAAGGAACCGGCCATCAGGACGACCCAGACTCCGACGACGGTCCAGAGCATCTGCTTCTGGTACTTCGGGCCCTTGGCCCAGAAGTCCACCGCGACGACCCGCAGGCCGTTCAGGGCGTGGAACAGGATGGCGGCCACCAGGCCGTACTCCATCAGGTTCACGAGCGGAGTCTTGTACGTCTGGATGACGGTGTCGTAGGACTCCGGCGACACTCGCACGAGGGCGGTGTCCAGGACGTGGGCGAACAGGAAGAAGAAGATGAGGACGCCGGTGACTCGATGAGCCACCCAGCTCCACATGCCTTCCCGGCCGCGGTACAGCGTTCCAGCCGGCACGGAAAAACCCTCCGGAAGCGATTGGGGGCTCGGCCGGCTTCGGTGTCGGTCAGCCCGGCCGGGTACGGTCCACCGGCCGCCAGCATCCTATCGACGCCTCGTTGTGAACCGCCTCCGGGGGCCCCAGATGTGATCAATCAGGCACTTCTGGCCTAGCGGGGCGGGAACCAAACCCGAGGTCGTCGCGATGGGTGACGGCATGCTCGCGCCCCGCACCGGGTGGTGCGGGGCGCGAGGAGGACCGGACTCACCCGTCCGGGTGGATTCGCGGGCGAAGCCCCCCGGGCGGGTGAGTCCTAGCGGGCCGCGGCCGCCGTGTGGGTGGCGACCAGGTGCTCCAGCCGGCTGAGGGCGATCCGGCGGAGTTCGTCGGCCGAGATCAGCCGCTCCTCGTCCGGGTCGTTGGCGAGGCGGGTGCGGATGGAGGAGAGCACGGTGTCGAGCATCTCCTCCGGGGCGACCCCTTCCAGGCAGACCACGAAGACGTGGCCGAACCTGGCCTCGTACGCGGCGTGCGCCGCCCGCAGCGCGGTGTGCGCGGCCTGGCTGCCGGGGGCCCGCATGCCGACCAGCGGCTGCGGCATCCAGCTCTCGTCCGCCAGCGCCTCGGCCAGGTCGGCCGGGCGGAGGTCGTAGGAGGCCTCGCTGGCGGCGGCCAGCAGGGACGCTATGTCGGGGTAGGGCCGGTGCGCGGTGAGCCGCAGGGCCCAGCGGTGGCTGCCGCAGCAGGCCAGCAGGGCCTCCTCGGCGGCGCCGGCGTCGGCTTCGTTGAAGCGGTGCAACCCGAGGAGTGTCGGCTCGGTTCTGACGTCGAGCCGCTGTGACGGGATCTCGCTGGCCAGCGGGTCCTCCTCGTGAGGGCGGGAAGGTGCCGGTGGAGTGGGGTGGTGAACAGGCGGAACGGGGGCTGGCGAGGGGCGCGCGGGCGTCGGTCGGTCAGCGCCTCAAAGGTAGTTGAGCGATCATCAGTTGGGGAGGGCGCGCGCCGAATTCATCCGGACGAGCTATCAAGTTGTGACGTTGACGCTCTTGCGTCAGCGCGCCCTCCCCCACCTGGCCCGGCTCAGCCGCAGCGGGTGCCCGGGGCCGGCATCGTGCCCGCGGTCAGGTAGGCCGCCAGGGCCTCGTCGATGCAGGAGTTGCCCCGGCCGAAGGCGCCGTGGCCCTCGCCGACGCGGGTGAGCAGGGTGGCGTTGGCGAAGCCCTTGGCCAGCGCCTCGGCCGAGGCGTACGGGGTGGCCGGGTCACCGGTGGTGCCGACCACCAGGATCGGCGCGCTGCCCTCGGCCCGGACGGTGTGCGGCGTCTCCGTGGTCTTGAACGGCCAGTAGGCGCAGCCGGCCTCGCTGTAGTCGTCCACCGTGACGCCCTTGGAGATCAGCGGCGCCTCGGCGAGCAGCCGGTCCACGGCGGCCTTGGCGTGCTCGGGGGTGGGCGCGGGGCGGGCGGCGTCGGCGCAGCTGATCGCGCTGTTGGCCTCGTCCACCGGGCTGTAGTGGCCGTTCTCGTCCCGGCCGTTGTAGTCGTCGGCGAAGGCCAGCAGGTAGTCGCCCTTGCCGCGCATCATCGCCCAGCCGAGGGAGTTGCGCAGGTACTCCCAGGAGGTCTTCTCGTCGCCGTAGAGCAGCGAGATGGTGCCCGTCCAGGCCTGGTCGCGGCCGAGCTTGCGGCCGTCCTTGGTGGTCAGCGGGTGGTTGTACAGTCCGTCGAGGAAGTCGGCGGCCTTCTTGGCGGCCTTGGTCCCGTCCTTGCCGAGCGGGCAGGTGTCGGCGTGGTTCTCCACGCAGTCGACGGCGAAGCGCTCGAAGGACTTCTCGAAGCCGACCTGCTGGTCGACCCCGTGGTCGAGCCGGTCCTGGCCCGGGTCGACGGCGCCGTCCAGGATCAGCCGGCCGGTGTTCTTCGGGAACTCCTCGGCGTAGAGCGCGCCGAGGTACGTCCCGTAGGAGATGCCGAGGTAGTTGAGCTGCTTGTCGCCGACCGCGGCGCGCAGCACGTCCAGGTCGCGGGCGGTGTTGCGGGTGCCGACGAAGGGCAGCAGCTTGCCGGCCTTGGCCTGGCAGGCGGCGGCGTGCTCGGTGGCCTGCCTGACGTGCTCGGCCCTGCGGGTGGCCGGGTCGAGCGGGGCGTCCGTCTGGTTGAGGGCGTCGTGCTGCTTGTCGTCGTAGCAGACGACCGGGGAGCTGTCGCCGGTGCCGCGGGGGTCGAAGCCGATCACGTCGAAGCGGTCGTGCACGGTGCCGGCGAACTGCTTGGCGCCGAACTTGACCATCCCGACGCCGGACTCGCCGGGGCCGCCGGGGTTGACCATCAGCGAGCCGATCCGCTGCTCCGGCTTGGCGGCCGGGTACTTGATCAGCGCGATGTCGAGCGCGTCGACGGCGGGGTCGGCGTAGTCGAGCGGGACGTGCAGCTTGCCGCACTGCATCCCGGATATGTCGATCTTGGCCTTCTGGGCCTGCGGGTCGGCCGGGCAGTCGGCCCAGGCGACCTGCTGGCCGTAGAAGGGCTTGAGCGCCGGGTCGGCCTCGCCGGTGGGCTTGGGCGTCGGCGTGGGGGCGGCCGCGGGGGTCGCGGCGGCGGGCGCGGTGGTGCCGGCGGCCTGCTCCCGGGCCGGCTTGGCGGCGTCGTCGCAGGCGGAGGTGAGGAGCAGGGTTCCTGCCGCCAGGGCGGTCAGCAGCACCCGTGGGCGGGCGGCCCGGAAGGTTCTCATCGCACGTGTGTACCACCGAGGGGTGACGTGTTCGATCTTGACCCCCCGGCCCGGGGCCGCCCGCCCGGTCCGGCTCAGCCGCGGTGCACCTTGTGGTTGGCGGCCTGCGCCCGGGGGCGGACCACCAGCAGGTCGATGTTCACGTGCGACGGCCGGGTGACGGCCCACGCCACGGTGTCCGCGATGTCCTCCGAGGTGAGCGGTTCGGCCACGCCCGCGTACACCGCGGCGGCCTTCTCCTCGTCGCCGCGGAACCGGGTGACCGCGAAGCCCTCGGACTTCACCATCCCGGGCGCGATCTCGATCACCCGGATCGGCTCCCCGCACAGCTCCAGCCGCAGCGTGGCCGCGACGGTGTGCGCGGCGTGCTTGGCGGCGACGTACCCGCCGCCGCCCTCGTACGCGGCCAGCGCGGCGGTCGAGGAGAGCACCAGCACCGTGCCGTCGCCGGTCGCCCGCAGGGCCGGCAGCAGGGCCTGCGTCACGTGCAGCACGCCGAGCACGTTCACCTCGTACATCGCCCGCCAGTCGGCCGGGTCGCCCTGCTCGACGGTCTCCGCGCCGATCGCGCCGCCGGCGTTGTTCACCAGGACGTCCACCCGGCCGACCGCGGCCGCGAAGGCGTCCACCGCGGCCCGGTCGGTGACGTCCAGGGTGACCGCCCGGGCGGACCCGCCCCGGTCGGCGATCTCCTTGGCCAGCGCCTCGATGCGGTCGGTGCGGCGGGCGGTCAGCACCACGTCGAAGCCCTCGGCGGCCAGCCGGCGGGCGGTCGCCGCGCCGATTCCGCTGCTGGCACCGGTGACCACGGCCACCTTCTGCTCGGTCATTGCCACTCCCTGGGGCTGGTCGGTCGTTCACCCGATCATCTCAACCGCGCCGCCGCCCCGGCGGGCCGGTCGCCCTCCGCGCCGCGGGGACCCCGATAGTGCGAGGACCCGATCCCCATCTCCGGAGGACCTCCATGGCAGCCGAACCGCGCCGCGCCGAGTCGGGCTTCGAGATCGAGCCGCTGTACGGCCCCGAGTCCCTGGCCGGCTGGGACGCCGGTGCCCGGCTGGGCCGGCCGGGGGAGTACCCCTACACCCGGGGCGTCTACCCGACGATGTACACCGGCCGCCCCTGGACGATGCGCCAGTACGCGGGCTTCGGCACCGCCGCCGAGTCCAACGCCCGCTACCGGCAGCTGATCGCGGGCGGCGGCACCGGCCTCTCGGTGGCCTTCGACCTGCCCACCCAGATGGGCTACGACTCGGACGCCCCGCTCGCCGCCGGGGAGGTGGGCAAGGTGGGAGTCGCCGTGGACGGCGTCGAGGACATGGCCGAGCTGTTCGACGGCATCCCGCTCGACGGGGTGTCCACCTCGATGACCATCAACGCGCCCGCCGCGCTGCTCCTGCTCCTCTACCAACTGGTCGGCGAGGCCCAGGGGGTGGCGCCGGCGGCGCTCACCGGCACGGTCCAGAACGACGTGTTGAAGGAGTACATCGCCCGCGGCACCTACATCTTCCCGCCGCAGCCCTCGCTGCGGCTGGTCGCCGACGTGTTCCGGTACTGCCGGGCCGAGATCCCGCGCTGGAACACCATCTCCATCTCCGGCTACCACATGGCCGAGGCCGGAGCCGATCCCGCGCAGGAGGTCGCCTTCACCCTGGCCAACGGCATCGCGTACGTCCGCACCGCGCTCGCCGCCGGGATGGCCGTGGACGACTTCGCCCCGCGGCTCTCGTTCTTCTTCGTGGCCCGTACGACCCTTCTTGAGGAAGTGGCCAAGTTCCGCGCCGCGCGCAGGATTTGGGCCAGAATCATGCGGGACGGATTCGGCGCCCGGGACCCGCGCTCGCAGATGCTGCGCTTCCACACCCAGACCGCGGGGGTGCAGCTCACCGCCCAGCAGCCCGAGGTCAACCTGGCCAGGGTCACCGTGCAGGCGCTCGCCGCGGTGCTCGGCGGCACCCAGTCGCTGCACACCAACAGCTTCGACGAGGCGATCGCGCTGCCCACCGAGAAGGCCGCCCGGCTCGCCCTGCGCACCCAGCAGGTGCTCGCGTACGAGACCGACGTGACCGCCACCGTCGACCCGTTCGCCGGCTCCTACGCCGTCGAGTCGCTCACCGACGAGCTGGAGGCCGCCGCCCGGGTGCTGATGGACCGGATCGAGGAGCAGGGCGGCGCGGTGGCCGCGATCGAACGCGGCTACCAGAAGGGCGAGATCGAGCGCACCGCCTACCGGCTCCAGCGGGAGACCGACTCCGGGGAGCGGACCGTGGTCGGCGTCAACCGCTTCCGGTCGGACACGGAGGAGCCGTACCGGCCGCTGCGGGTGGACCCGGCGATCGAGGAGCGGCAGGTGCGGCGGCTGGCCCGGCTGCGGGCCGAGCGCTCCGCCGGCGCCGTCACCCGGACGCTGGACGGGCTGCGCCGCACCGCCGAGGGGACGGGGAACGTGCTGTACCCGATGAAGGAGGCGCTGGCCGCCCGGGCCACCGTCGGCGAGGTGTGCGACGCGCTGCGCGGGGTGTGGGGGACGTACTCCCCGGTGGAGCGTTTCTGACGTCCCGTTGAACGGCCGTCAACCTGCCGGTTTCGCCCCGGGGGTGGTGGCCGTGACCGTCGGCGCGGGTGGTCGTTGCACAGGGCACGCAACTCGGGGAAGGCGGCTGAAACAAGATGTCATACCCACGTGTCCGGCCGGTATGCGCCCATCCGGGGACTAATTTTCCGGAAGTCGGGCCAAATCCCCCCAACAGGCCTACGATTGGGGAGATGAACCGTCCTGAGCCCGCTCAGCCGGGCGCCACTCTCGCCGTCGCACGTCCCGCCGCCGATCTGCGCGAGCGGGTCCGGGCGCTGGAGCCCGAGCTGATCGCCTTCCGCCGTGATCTGCACCGGCACCCGGAGCTGGGCCGCCAGGAGTTCCGTACCACCGGGCTGCTGCGCGACCGGCTGGTGGCCGCCGGCCTCGAACCCCGGGTGCTGCCCGGCGGCACCGGTCTGCTCGTCGACATCGTCCCGCCCGGCACCACCCCGGGGACGGAGTTCCTGGCCTTCCGCGCCGACATCGACGCGCTGCCGATCGACGACGCCAAGACCGACGTGCCGTACCGCTCCACCGTGCCCGGCCGGGCCCACGCCTGCGGCCACGACGTGCACACCTCGGTGGTGCTCGGCACCGGACTGGTGCTGGCCGAGGCCGTCCGCACCGGCGAACTGCGCCGCCCCGTCCGGCTGGTGTTCCAGCCCGCCGAGGAGGTCATGCCGGGCGGTGCGCTGGACGTGATCAAGGCCGGCGGGATGGCGGGGGTCGGGCGGATCTTCGCGGTGCACTGCGACCCGAAGGTGGAGGTCGGCCGGATCGCGCTGCGGGTCGGGGCGATCACCTCGGCCTGCGACCGCCTGGTGCTCCACCTGGACGGCCCCGGCGGGCACACCGCCCGTCCGCACCTGACCACCGACCTGGTCACCGCGGTCGCCAAGACGGCCGCCGACCTCCCGGGCGCGCTGGCCCGCCGGATGGACCCGCGCTGGGGCGTCAGCCTGGTCTGGGGGCGGATCGCCTCCGGCTCCGCACCCAACGTGATCCCGCAGCACGCCGAGCTGGAGGGCACCGTCCGCTGCCTGGAGCTGGACGGCTGGCGCGAGGCGCCGGACCTGCTGCACGAGCTGATCGCCAAGCTGGCCGAGACCTACCGGGCCAAGTGGACGCTGGACTACCACCGCGGGGTGCCGCCGGTGGTCAACGAGGCGGTCTCGGTGGCCCTGCTGGACGAGGCGATGAACGACCGCTTCGGCGGGGACGGCGCCGTGGTGGTGGAGGGCACCGAGCAGAGCCTGGGCGGCGAGGACTTCTCCTGGTACCTGGAGCACGCCCCGGGCGCGCTGGCCCGGCTCGGCGTCCGCGCCCCCGGCGACCCCACCGTCCGGGACCTGCACCAGGGGCGGTTCGACGTGGACGAACGGGCGATCGGAATCGGCGTGGAGCTGTTCTCGGCGCTGGCCCTGGAGGCGGACGGCAGCTGACGGCGGATCCGGGGTCGGCGCGGCCCGCGAGGGGGGCGGAAACGGCCGGATCCGGGGGTGCAGGAACGGTTCCGTAAACTGGGCGAACCGACCCCCCGGATCACCGTCCGCGCATGGGATAGAGCCTCAGGAAGAACATCAGACCACGGTTTGATAACAACCCGAATGCTCTGGCACCCCGTAACACAACCGTGTTCTACGCGCGTTACGGTGGCGTCCGACCACGCCAAACGGTTGCGTGTAGAAGGAGATATCCCCTTGCGCCGTTCAATGAAGCTCGCCGCGGTTGTGCTCTCGGGTTCCCTGGGCATGGCCTCGCTCGCCGCTTGCGGCGCAAAGAGCACCGACACCTCCTCCTCCGGCTCGGGCGACGGTTCGCTCAAGGTCGGCATGGCCTACGACATCGGCGGCCGTGGCGACCAGTCGTTCAACGACTCCGCCGCCCGTGGCCTCGACAAGGCCAAGTCCGAGCTGGGCGTCGCCGTGACCGAGGCCGAGGCCAAGCAGGGCGAGGCCGAGGCCGACAAGGAGACCCGCCTCAAGAACCTGATCGACTCGGGTTACAAGACGATCATCGCGGTCGGCTTCGTGTACCAGCCGGCGGTCAACAAGGTCGCCAAGGACAACCCGAACGTCAAGTTCGCGATCATCGACTCGAACGACAAGGACCAGCCGGCCAACGTCACCTCGCTGCTCTTCGCCGAGCAGGAGGGTTCGTACCTGGCCGGTGTCGCCGCCGCGAACAAGTCGAAGGCCAAGCACGTCGGCTTCATCGGCGGTGTGCAGTCCGAGCTGATCAAGAAGTTCGAGGCCGGCTTCAAGGCGGGTGTGAAGTCCGTCGACCCGAACATGGCGATCGAGACCACCTACCTGACCACCCCGCCGGACTTCACCGGCTTCTCCTCGCCCGACAAGGGCAAGGAGGCCGCCCAGGGCCAGCTCGACAAGGGCGCGGACGTCATCTACACCGCCGCCGGTTCCTCCGGCAACGGCGCCATCGAGGCCGTCGCCAACAAGCAGGGCGCCCTGGCCATCGGCGTCGACTCCGACCAGGCCAGCCAGCCGGCCCTGGCGAAGTACAAGGGCAGCATCCTGACCTCGATGGTCAAGAACGTCGACACCGCGGTGTTCTCGTACATCCAGTCGGTCAAGCAGGGCCAGAACCCGACCGGCGTCAAGCTGTTCGACCTGAAGGCCGACGGCGTCTCGCTCGCCACCACCGGCGGCAAGATCGACGACATCCAGGACAAGCTGAAGGCCGCCGCCGACGCGATCAAGTCCGGCGCCACCACGATCCCGACCGCGCCGGCCGCCCAGTAACGACCGCGCGTCCCGGACGCCGCAGCGCCTGCCGCCTGCCGGCAGCGCGGTGCAACCGCACAGTTCACGGGAGGGGCCCGGAAGGGTGCGCTCAACGCGTACCCCCGGGCCCCGTTCCGTCTCCACGTTCCCCCCTTGGCCCTCCGTGCGCAACGACGCGCCTCCAGACCACCAGGAGATCGCCATCACCGCATCCGACCCCGTCCCCCTGCGCAAGGACGGCACCCCCAGCGCGGGGACGGCGACACCGGCCGTCGAACTGCGCGGCATCACCAAGCGCTTCCCGGGTGTCGTGGCCAACCACGACATCAACCTCACCGTCCGCACCGGCACCGTGCACGCCCTGATGGGCGAGAACGGCGCCGGCAAGTCGACGCTGATGAAGATCCTCTACGGCATGCAGAAGCCGGACGAGGGCACCATCGCGATCAACGGCGAGCTGTGCGAGTTCAACACCCCCGGTGACGCCATCTCCCGCGGCGTCGGCATGGTGCACCAGCACTTCATGCTCGCCGACAACCTCACGGTGTGGGAGAACGTCGTCCTCGGCGGCGAGAAGCTCCACGGCATCGGCGCCAAGGCGAAGGCGAAGATCAAGGAGATCTCCGACCAGTACGGCCTGGGCGTGCGCCCGGACGCCCTGGTCGAGGACCTCGGCGTCGCCGACCGCCAGCGCGTCGAGATCCTCAAGGTGCTGTACCGCGGCGCCAAGATCCTGATCCTCGACGAGCCCACGGCCGTGCTCGTCCCGCAGGAGGTCGACGCGCTCTTCGACAACCTGCGCGACCTCAAGTCCGAGGGCGTCACCGTCATCTTCATCTCGCACAAGCTGCACGAGGTGCTGGCGGTGGCCGACGCGATCAGCGTCATCCGGCGCGGCACCACGGTCGGCGACGCCGACCCGAAGGCCGTCACCGCCCGCCAGCTCGCCGAGCTGATGGTCGGCGCCGAGCTGCCCTCCCCGGAGAGCCGCGAGTCGACCGTCACCGAGACCGTGATGCTCGACGTCGAGAACCTGCGGATCGCCAAGACCGACGCCGAGGGCATCGAGCGCGTCGTCCTGGACGACATCTCGCTGCGCATCCACAAGGGCGAGATCCTCGGCATCGCCGGTGTCGAGGGCAACGGCCAGGCCGAGCTGGTCGAGGCCGTCATGGGGATGCTGCCGCTGAACGCCGGCACCGTCACCCTGGACGGCAAGGACCTCTCGGGCAGCCTGACCCGGGCCCGCCGCGAGGCCGGCATCGGCTACATCCCCGAGGACCGCCACAAGCACGGCCTGCTGCTGGAGGCCCCGCTCTGGGAGAACCGCATCCTCGGCCACGTCACCGAGGAGCCCAACTCCAAGGGCGTGCTGCTGGACCCGGCCGCCGCCCGTACGGACACCTGGCGGATCGTCCAGGAGTACGACGTCCGCACCCCCGGCATCGAGGTCACCGCGGCCTCGCTCTCCGGCGGCAACCAGCAGAAGCTGATCATCGGCCGCGAGATGAGCCACCAGCCCAAGCTGCTGATCGCCGCCCACCCCACCCGCGGTGTGGACGTCGGCGCGCAGGCGCAGATCTGGGAGCACATCCGGGTCGCCCAGCGGGCCGGCCTGGCCGTCCTGCTGATCTCCGCGGACCTGGACGAGCTGATCGGCCTGTCCGACACCATCCGGGTGATCTACCGCGGCCGCCTGGTCGCCGACGCCGACCCGGCCACCGTCACCGCCGAGGACCTCGGCACCGCGATGACCGGTGCCGCCAGCGGCCACCTGGAGTCCGAGCCGGAGGCCGTCGCCGAGGCGCAGGCCGTCGCGGCCGAGGGCACCGAGGCCGAGGCCGGGCACCCGCACACCGACACCGCCGACGACCCGCAGGCGGGGGAGTAACCCATGACCAGTCCCAACCCCGCCGCGGCCAAGTCCGGCCTGGCGCAGCGGTTCAGCGGTGAGCGGATCGTGCTCGCACTGGCGGCGCCGGTGCTCGCGGTCGTGCTCTCCGTCGCGATCTGTTCCGTCCTGCTGGCGACCTCGGGCAAGAACCCGTTCGACGCCTGGGACGTGATGATCACGTACGCCACCAAGGCTGACGGCCAGGTGAACATCCTCAACCGCTCCACCACGTACTACCTGGCCGCGGCGGCCGCCGCGTTCGGGTTCCGGATGAACCTGTTCAACATCGGCGTCGAGGGCCAGTACAAGGTCGCGGCGCTGTTCGCGGCCTTCGTCGGCGCCCAGCTCGACCTGCCGGCCTTCCTCCAGATCCCGCTGCTGCTGGTCACCGCCATGCTGGTCGGCGGCCTGTACGCGAGCATCGCCGGTCTGCTGAAGGTCTACCGCGGCGTCAGCGAGGTCATCTCGACCATCATGCTGAACTCGATCGCGGTGGCGATCATCGGTCTGCTGCTCGTCCCCGGCATCTTCGCGCCGAAGGTCAGCGGCACCAGCAACTCGGTCCAGACCGAGCCGATCTCGCAGTCCAGCCACTTCTTCGCGTTCGAGACGAACGGTGGCACCCTCTGGGGCTTCATCTTCATCGCCGCCCTGGTCGGCGTGGTCTTCCAGGTCGTGCTGACCCGCACCCGCTTCGGCTTCGACCTGCGCGCCACCGGCCGCTCGGAGTCCGCCGCGACCGCCTCCGGCGTCAACGTCAAGAAGATGGTCATCATCTCGATGGCGGTCTCCGGTGCGATCGCCGGTCTGATCGGCCTGCCCGAGCTGATGCAGAACTCGTACTACTTCGGCCAGAGCTTCCAACCCGGCCTGGGCTTCCTGGGCATCTCGATCGCCCTGCTCGGCCGCAACAGCCCGATCGGCATGGCCTTCGCGGCGCTGCTGTTCGCCTTCCTGGACGCCGCCGGCTCCCAGCTGCCGCTCAAGGGCGGCTTCCCCTTCGAGATCGTCGACGTCATGAAGGGCACCATCGTCATCTGCGTCGTCGTCGCGTACGAGCTGGTGCGGCGCTACGGCCTGAAGCGCCAGCAGCAGAAGGTCGGCGCCCAGCTCGCCGCCCAGGCTGCCGCGGCCAACGAGAAGAAGGAGGTGTCCGCATGAGCACGGCAACGGCTGCCCGTCCGAAGGCGTCGGGCGCACCCGCGAAGAAGCGCAAGCTGTCCTGGCCGGTGGTGCTCCTGCTGATCGCGGGCGCCCTGGTGCTGTTCTCCGCCGTGGGCATGGCCACCGGCAACCACTCGCTGACCTCCTCCGGGCAGGTCACCGCGGCGCTCAGCGCCGCCGTGCCGATCGGCATGGCCGGTCTGGGCGGTCTCTGGTCCGAGCGGGCCGGTGTGGTCAACATCGGCCTCGAGGGCATGATGGTCGCCGGCACCTTCTGCGGTGCCTGGGCGGGCTACCTGGTCAACCCGTGGGTCGGCCTGCTGGCCGGCATGCTGGGCGGGGCGCTCGGCGGCCTGCTGCACGCGGTCGTCACCGTCACCTTCGGCGTCGACCACATCGTCTCCGGCGTCGGCATCAACCTGCTGATCCCCGGCATCTGCGCGTACGTCAACCGGATCTACTACAAGGACTACATCTCGGCCGGTGCCGGCCAGAACCAGTCCCCGCCGGCGGACCCGCTGCCGTACATCACCATCCCGGGCCTGTCCTCCTGGCTGAAGGACATCGAGGGCCACCACTGGTTCTTCGTCTCGGACGTCGCGGGCGTGCTCGGCGGCCTGGTCACCAACATCTCGGTGGTCGTGCTGCTGGCCGGCGCGCTGATCGTGGTCAGCTACTTCGCGCTCTGGCGCACGGTGTTCGGCCTGCGGCTGCGCTCCTGCGGTGAGAACCCGACCGCCGCCGAGTCGCTGGGCGTCAACGTCTACAAGTACAAGTACCTCGCGGTCATCGCCTCCGGCGCCTTCGCCGGCCTCGGCGGGGCGTACCTCTCGCTGGTCGCGGCGCACTTCTACAAGGACGGCCAGACCCTCGGGCGCGGCTTCATCGGCCTCGCGGCGATGATCTTCGGCAACTGGATGCCCGGCGGCCTCGCCATGGGCGCCGGCCTGTTCGGCTTCACCGACAGCCTCCAGCTGCGCGACCCGGAGTCGGTGCACGTGCTGATCCTGACCGTGGGCATCGCGATGATCCTGCTCGCGCTGTGGCAGCTGTACCGCCGCAAGTACACCGCGACGGTGATCTCCTTCGTGGTGGCCGGCGGTCTGATCGCCTGGTACTCGCTCACCGACGAGGTGCAGCGCCCGCTGATCGTCGCCACGCCGTACGTGATCACCCTGGTGGTGCTCTCGCTGGCCTCGCAGCGACTGCGGATGCCGAAGGCGGACGGCCAGATCTACCGCAAGGGCCAGGGCAAGTGACCGCCTCCGCGGCCGCGGCGCCGTCCGCGATCGACTGGGAGCTGCTGCGCTCGGCGGCGCGCGAGGCCATGGGCCACGCGTACGCGCCGTACAGCGGGTTCCCGGTCGGCGCGGCCGCGCTGGTGGACGACGGCCGGGTGGTCACCGGCTGCAACGTGGAGAACGCCTCGTACGGGCTCGCGCTGTGCGCCGAGTGCGGGCTGGTGTCCGCGCTGCACTCCTCCGGGGGCGGCCGGCTGGTCGCCTTCACCTGCGTGGACGGCGCCGGCGAACTGCTGATGCCGTGCGGGCGCTGCCGTCAGCTGCTGTACGAGCACGGCGGTCCTGGGCTGCTGATCGAACTGCCCTCGGGCATCAAGCCGATGAGCGAGGTCCTGCCCGACGCGTTCGGGCCGGAGCGGCTCTAGCTTCCCTTTCTGTTACGCGCGTAGAGTGTCGCGAGTGGGCCGGAACCCGGTCATCTCGCGACACTCTTCGCTTTTGAAACCCCTCTTGGAGCACGCATGGACGCCATCTCCGTCATCAGGACCAAGCGCGATCGCGGAGAACTGAGCGACGCTCAGATCGACTGGGTCATCGACGCCTACACCCGTGGTGAGGTCGCCGACGAGCAGATGTCCGCGCTGGCGATGGCGATCCTGCTGAACGGGATGCAGCCGCGCGAGATCAGCCGCTGGACCGACGCCATGATCCGCTCCGGCGTCCGGATGGACTTCTCCTCGCTGCCGCTGCCCACCAGCGACAAGCACTCCACCGGCGGCGTCGGCGACAAGATCACCCTGCCGCTCGCCCCGCTGGTCGCCGCCTGCGGCGCCGCCGTCCCGCAGCTCTCCGGGCGCGGCCTCGGCCACACCGGCGGCACCCTGGACAAGCTGGAGTCCATCCCCGGCTGGCGCGCCCTGCTCTCCAACGACGAGATGATGGGCGTACTGCGCGACGCCGGCGCGGTGATCTGCGCGGCGGGCGACGGCCTCGCGCCGGCCGACAAGAAGCTGTACGCGCTGCGCGACGTCACCGGCACCGTCGAGGCCATCCCGCTGATCGCCTCCTCGATCATGTCGAAGAAGATCGCCGAGGGCACCGGCGCGCTGGTCCTGGACGTCAAGGTCGGCTCCGGGGCGTTCATGAAGAACCTGGACGACGCCCGCGAACTCGCCCGCACCATGGTCGGCCTGGGCACCACCGCCGGGGTCAACACCGTCGCCCTGCTCACCGACATGTCCACCCCGCTCGGCCTCACCGCGGGCAACGCGCTGGAGGTCCGGGAGTCCCTGGAGGTGCTCGCCGGCGGCGGCCCGGCCGACGTCGTCGAGCTGACCCTCGCGCTCGCCCGCGAGATGCTCGCCGCGGCCGGCGTGCAGGGCAAGGACCCTGCGGACGCGCTGCGGGACGGCTCCGCGATGGACCACTGGCGCCGCATGATCGCAGCCCAGGGCGGCGACGTCGACGCCCCGCTCCCGGTCGCCCGCGAGCAGCACGTCATCCCGGCGCCCGCCTCCGGCGTGCTCACCACGCTGGACGCCTACGCCGTCGGCGTCTGCGCCTGGCGCCTGGGCGCCGGCCGGGCCCGCAAGGAGGACCCGGTCCAGGCCGGAGCCGGCGTCGAGATGCACGCCAAGCCCGGCGACACCGTGGTGGCCGGCCAGCCCCTGCTGACCCTGCACACCGACACCCCGGAGCGCTTCGACTACGCCGTCGAGGCCCTGGCCGGCGGCATCGAGGTCGCCCCGGCGGGCACGGCGTTCACCCCGAACCCGATCGTCCTCGACCGCATCGCGTAGTCGTGCGATGACGGCATGTGCGGCAGCGTGCTCTGCGCTGCCGCACATGGGAGTCACGCGCTCCACGGTCGAGATCGGACCCTGAGGTCCGGGAACGGCTCAGCGCGCTTGCGGACCGGCATTGCCGCAGGACGGAACGCGCCGTCGATCTCCTGGCCGAACGACCGACGACGCTCGGCGAGCCGTACTCGCGCCGTCCGGACGGCCTGGTGCGCGAGCTCCGCTTCGAGCTGGGGACCGCCGCCCCGTGGATCGCCTACCGGCTCGCGTTGCAGCGGTTGGCGGCTGTGCTGGAGTCGGAGCTCGACATCCACGTGGAGCCCGGCATCCAGGCCACTGTCCGCTTCCGGGCCCCGGCTGCCTGAGCGCACGTCGAGGAGCCCGTACCCGCCCGGCGGGTACGGGCTCCTTCGCGTACTCAGGCCCGGACGGCGGGTACCGCCCGCCGGGCCGCGTGGGCCCGGTGGGTGGCGTGGAGGGTGACGGCGGTGGCGAGGGCCATGGCGGCGAGGCCGACGGTGGCGGCGCCGGGCCAGCCGGTGGCGTGGTAGGCGTCGGCGCCGAGGGTGCCGCCGAGGCTGTTGCCGAGGTAGTAGGCGATCAGGTAGAGGGCGGAGGCCTGGGCGCGGCCCTCGGTGGCGGTGCGGCCGACCGCGGAGGAGGCGGTGGCGTGGCCGGCGAAGAAGCCGGCGGTGATCAGGACCAGGCCGAGCAGCGCGCAGAGCAGGGACCCGGCGAGGGAGAGCAGCAGGCCGGCCGTGGTGACGCCGATGGAGACGTAGAGGGCGCCTCTCCGGCCGAGCCGGCCGGAGAGCCGTCCGGCCGCGGCGGAGGTGCCGGTGCCGACCAGGTAGACCACGAAGATCGAGGCGGCGATCGACTCCGGCAGGTGGAACGGCGCGGCGATCAGCCGGTAGCCGACGGTGTTGTAGACCGCGCCGAACACCGCCATGAACAGCATCCCGAGCGCGTACAACCGCACCAGCAGCGGGTTGCGCAGGTGCCGTCCGACCGTCCGGGCGAGCGCGCGGGCGTCCACCGGGGCCGGGGTGAAGTGCCGGGCGGCGGGGATCAGCAGCCGGAAGGCGAGGGTGGCGAGCAGGGCGAGGACGGCGGAGGCGGCGAGGCCCCAGCGCCAGCCGAGTCCGGCGGCGGTCCAGCCGGAGAGCAGCCGGCCGCCCATCCCGCCGATGCTGTTGCCGGCCACGTACAGGCCCATCGCGGAGGGCAGCGCGCTGGGGTGGACCTCCTCGGCGAGGTAGGCCATGGCGGTGGCCGGGAGACCGGCGAGGACGACGCCCTGGAGGACCCTCAGGGTGACGAGGGTGGTGAGGTCCGGCGCGAAGGGCAGGGCGAGGGCGAACGCGGAGGCGGCGAGCGTGGAGGCCGTCATCACGGCGGTGCGGCCGTGGCGGTCGGAGAGCGCGCTGGCCGGGAGCAGCCCGAGGGCGAGGCCGAGGGTGGCCGCGGAGGCGGTCCAGCTGGCCTGGCCGGGGGTGAGGTCGAGGTCGGCCGAGAGGACCGGCAGCAGGCCCTGGGTGGAGTAGAGCAGGACGAAGGTCGCGACCCCGGCGGCGAACAGGGCGAGGTTGGCGCGGCGGAAGGCGCGCTGGCCTGGGCGGTGGCGGTCGTCCGCGGTGGCGGCGGGGGAGGGGGCGGTGGCGGGGGCGTCCGGGGAGGTCACGGACGCCCTGGTATCGGAGGGCTGCATGACGTCGACCGTAGGCCTGCCGTTGTTGATGCGTCCAATGCATGAAGCGTGGATGATCGATGCACTGGTGCATGAGTCGAGGTGGTGGCGGGATGTCCGGTCCGGAAGCGGTGGACGGTGGCGAGCAGCGGTACCGGGTGGCCGAGTTGGGACCGGAGGAGCCGGCCGTGCTGCTGGCGCCCCGGCTGGCGCAGTTCGCGGCGGTGGCCCGGTTGGAGCACGTGACCCAGGCGGCCGCGCTGCTCGGGGTGCCGCAGCCGACGCTGTCGCGCGCGGTGGCCCGGCTGGAGGAGGAGCTGGGGGTGGACCTGCTGGCCCGTCAGGGCCGTACCGTCCGGCTGACCAGGGCGGGTCGGTTGCTGCTGGCCTCGGTGGAACGGGCACTGGCGGAGGTCGAGCGGGGTGCGGCGGCGGCCCGGGCGGAGGCGGACCCGGAGGTGGGCTTGGTGGCCTTCGGCTTCCTGCACACGATGGGGCCGGACGCGGTGCCGGCGCTGCTGCGCGGCTTCCGCGCGGCGCACCCGCGGGTGCGGTTCCAGCTGGTGCAGGACTACGGCGCGGCGATGCTGGAGCGGCTGCGGGCCGGGGAGTTGGACCTCTGCCTGGTGGCGCCGCCGCCGGACGACCCGGCGTTCACCGCCCGCCCGCTGGACGAGCAGCTGCTGCACCTGGTCGTCCCGGCGGACCACCGGTTGGCCGGACGGCGGCGGATCCGGCTGGCGGAGGTGGCCGAGGAGCCGTTCGTCGGGCTGGAGCCGGGGTACGGGCTGCGCGTGCTCACGGACGGGTTCTGCGCGCAGGCCGGGTTCGTCCCCCGGCTGGCGTTCGAGGGGGAGGAGGCGGAGACGCTGCGCGGGCTGGTGGCGGCCGGGTTGGGGGTGGCGCTACTGCCGCCGGCCCTGGTGCCGCGGCCGGGGGTGGTGGAGCTGGAGGTGACGGCGCCGCGCCCCCGGCGGGCGGTCGGGCTGGCCTGGGCGGCGGGGCGGCCGCTGACCCCGCCGGCCAGGGCGTTCCGGGACTTCGTGCTGTCCCGGCGCGGGCGGTTGCTGCAGCACGACTGAGGCCGTCGCCGCGGTGGCGTGGCGCTTTGGTGGATCGTATGGACCGGCCGGTGGAATTCCGGATGGAGTTTGGACCATCCGGCGGTGTTCGCGGTGGTCGGTCTACGCGCGTAGGGGCTATATTTCCGCAATGGAACAGCAGATCCCCGTCACCACCGCGGGCACCGGCCCGCGCATCCCCACCGCCGACCAGATCCGCCGCGCGCCGAAGGTCCTCCTGCACGACCACCTGGACGGCGGGCTGCGCCCGGAGACGGTGGTCGAACTGGCCGCCGCCTGCGGCTACCAGGGCCTGCCCACCACCGACCCCAAGGAGCTCGGCGAGTGGTTCCGCGAGGCCGCCGACTCCGGCTCGCTGGTCCGCTACCTGGAGACCTTCGCGCACACCTGCGCCGTGATGCAGACCCGTGAGGCGCTGGTCAAGGTCGCCGCGGACTGCGCCGAGGACCTGGCCGCCGACGGTGTCGTGTACGCCGAGGTCCGCTACGCCCCGGAGCAGCACCTGGAGGCCGGACTGAGCCTGGACGAGGTCGTCGAGGCCGTCCAGGAGGGCTTCCGCCTCGGCGAGGCCAACGCCCGTGCGGCCGGCCACCGGATCCGCGTCGGCACCCTGCTGACCGCGATGCGGCACGCCGCGCGCTCCACCGAGATCGCCGAACTGGCCAACCGACACCGGGACGGGGGCGTGGTCGGCTTCGACATCGCCGGTGCCGAGGCCGGCTACCCGCCCACCCGCCACCAGGCCGCCTTCGACTACCTCAAGGGCGAGAACAACCACTTCACCATCCACGCGGGCGAGGCCTTCGGCCTGCCGTCGATCTGGGAGGCCCTGCAGTGCTGCGGCGCCGACCGGCTCGGCCACGGCGTGCGGATCGTCGACGACATCACGGTGGGCGAGGACGGCACGGTCGAGCTCGGCCGGCTGGCCGCGTACGTGCGCGACAAGCGCATTCCGCTGGAGATGTGCCCGACCTCCAACATCCAGACCGGTGCCGCCACTTCGTACACCGAGCACCCGATCGGGCTGCTCAGCCGGCTGAAGTTCCGGGTCACCGTGAACACCGACAACCGGCTGATGAGCGGTACCAGCATGAGCCGGGAGTTCGGCCACGTGGTGGAGGCCTTCGGCTACACCCTGGGTGACCTGGAGTGGTTCACGGTGAACGCGATGAAGTCCGCGTTCCTGCCTTTCGACGAGCGGCTGGCGATGATCAACGACGTGATCAAGCCGGGCTACGCCGAGCTGAAGGCGGAGTGGCTGTTCAGCGCGGGCACCGGCGGCAACTGAGCCGTCGGGGCGACGCTCCGGCGCGAGTCGGTCGGATGAACGGCCAGCTCTCTCAAGGGAATTGGCGTTCATCCGACTACTCACTCGGGTGAGTGAACGCCCTTTGGTTCCCACGCGACCGGCTCACTACCGTGTGCCCGTCATTGCCGACACGTCACGGCGGCGGTCGTCCGTTCGCCGGTTCCGAGCGTGCAGTCGGCCACCGAGGACCCAAAGGGGACCAACCATGAAGCAGGCTCTCAAGGCCGCGGGCACCGCGGCGCTCGGCATCGCCATCGCGGCGGTCGGCGCCGGTACCGCCTCCGCGGCCGACGGCCAGGCGGCCGGCGGCCTCGGGCTGCCCACCGGCGTGTTGACGAACCCGGCCGTGAGCAGTGCGGTCGCCGACACCGCCGCCAAGCTGCCCGCCACCGGCAAGGTGACCGAGACGCTCGGCACCCTCGCCCCGAGCGTCGGCCAGGCCGTCCCCGCCGGCGACACCACGCTGGCCGGCGTCACCCAGCAGCGCGCGGCCCTTCCGACCGTCCCGGGCCTGGACAAGACCCCGCTCGGCGGGCTGACCGGCGCCCTCCCGGCCCTCCCCGGCCTGGCCGGCTGAACCACCGCACGGCGACGGGCCGCCCGCCCCGGGAACTCCGGGGCGGGCGGCCCGTCGCCGTGTGTCACGGTTCCTGGGGGAGCAGCACCCAGAGGGCCAGGTAGAGCAGGAACTGGGGGCCGGGCAGCAGGCAGGAGAGCAGGAAGATCAGCCGGACGGTCCACGGGGTCAGGCCGAAGCGTTCGGCGATCCCGGCGCAGACGCCGGCGATGACACGGTTGTGGCGGGGACGGGCGAGGCGGGCACTCATGACGGTCTCCCTACGGTGGCGGCCCGGTCCGGCCGGTCCGGTGGGCTGTTTCCATGCTCCGCCGCCGGCGGCCCCCGGTCCTCCGCCCGGCAGGTGATTCCCCACCCCGAAGGGTCACCGGGGAGTCGTAGCCGGAAGTCGGGGTCGTCCTCAGGGTCACCCCGGGGGGCGGGCCGAATATCCGGCCGGGCCCGTCCGGACCCCCGGACGGGGCTCGGTAGGATGCTGCCGATCGCGGTCGGCCGGGGGGCGGACGAAAAGCCCGACTTTGTTGTGGAAAAACCTCTCCTGCAAGCGATTTCACGTCCTGTTGGGTTCTGTCCGAATTCTCTCGTGAGGTTGGATTTCGCATGCGGCATCGCAGATTCCTGGCCGCGGCCGCCGCCGTCTCGCTGGCCTCCGGCCTGGCCGTCGTCGAGGCCCCGGCCGCCTTCGCCGCCTCGGAGGCCGTCGCGCTCGTGCGGGGCACCCGGATCCAGCCCTCGCCGGTCACGGTCGTGCTCGGCGGCGCGCCCGCCACCGTCAAGGCGGGTGGCGCGCCGGTGGAGTTCACCGCGAGGCTCGGGAACACCGCCGACCACCAGGTGGACGTGCTGTCCTCCGCCTTCGTCGTCGGCGACACCGGCGCCGGCACCAGGCAGAGCCACTTCAAGCTGGAGTACCAGCCGCCCGGCGGTGCGCAGTGGCAGGACGCCACGGTGAACGCCGCGAGCGTCGGCGCCTTCTGGGAGATCGACCGGTCGGCCACGCTGCACCTGGCGGCGGGCGCCGAGGCGGTCTACCGGCTGCGGCTCACCGTCGCCGCCGAGGCCCCGGCCGGCCGGGTGAGCCTGGGCTTCAACGCCAACGTCGATGACCCCACCGTGCCGCGGGAGCAGCGGAGCGGCTTCGCCCAGAGCGAGCGGACGAACACGGTGATCGCTCCGGCGGTCACGCCGACCACGCCGGCGGCCACACCCGCCGCCGCGGCCGACATCAGGCTCGTCGGGGTGCCCACCACCTTCACGGCGGGCGGCGAGGCGAAGCCGTTCAAGCTGGTCTTCACCAACACCAGCGGCAAGGACCTCCGGGTCATGCCCACGGTCGTGTTCCAGGGGGTGACCGAACTCCCCTTCGAGACGGTCAGGTTCGAGTACCAGGGGCCGGACGGGGCCTGGCTGCCGGGCGGCCCCGGCGGCAACTCGGAGCACCCGACCTGGCTCTACATGAACCTCCGGCCGGGCGACATGAGCTCGGACGAGTTCGCCCTGCCGAAGGGCGGTACCCACACGATCAACGTCCGGCTGTCCTTCACCAAGGACGCGTCGGCCCGTCTCGAGTCGCTGGTGGCCATGGCGGGCAGCCTGCCCGGCCCCGGCGAGAGCGCGACCGTGGTGTCCAGCCAGAAGGCCGACTTCACGATCGTGACCGCGGCGGCTCCCAGTGCCACCCGGACGCCGGGGCCCACCTCCGCGGCCCCGGTCGCCCCGGTGTCGACCGAGTCCGAGACCGCCGGCGCCCCGGTCCTCCCGGTCGCCCAGGCCACCGCCGTGGCGCCGAGCCCGGCGGCGGTCGGCGCGCCGGTGGTCGCCGCCGCGGCCCCGGCCGCGGACCCCCGGCTGGCCTCCACCGGCGGTGGCTCGACGGAGCCGATGGCGATCACCGGTGCGACCGCGATCGCCCTCGGCCTCGGCATCCTGGTGGTGGCGTGGCGCCGCAACCGCGTGCGGAGCGGCACCGGGAACTGACCCGAAGACGCCGGAAGGCCCGTCCGTCACCGCTCGGCGGCGGGTGACGGACGGGCCTTCCGGCGTTCGTACGGAGGGTGCGGCGCGTCAGCCGACCGGGTTCTGCGGCGGCTGCGGCTGGGCGTACGGGTTGTCCGCCACCGGCTGCGGCGGGACGCCCGGCTGGTAGGGCGAGCCGCCCTGCGGCTGCGCGGGCGGAGCGGCCTGCGGCGCGACCGGCGGGGCGGCCTGCGGGGTGGCCTGCGGTGCGACCGGCGGGACGATCGCACCCGGCTGCTGGGCGTACGGCGCCTGCGGGGCGCCCGGGTTGAACGGCGCCTGCGGGGCGTTGGGGTTGAACGGCGCGCCCGGGTTGAACGCCCCCTGCGGCGCGTTGGGGTCGAACGGGGCCGCCGCCCGGGCGGGCTGCTGCTTGGCGTTGCTGCGCTCGACGATCGCCTTCACCGAGGCGACGATCATGCCGATCGGCAGGATGAACACCTTGAAGAAGATGGTGTACGTGCCGCCCTCGAAGACGAACGCCAGGTAGTAGGCGTACCCCAGGAGCCCGAGGCCGATGACCACGTTGAGGATGCGCAGGCCGACCTTCAGTCCGCCGGAGGCGGCCCCGAGGGCCACCATGATGACGCCGCTGAGCGCCAGCAGCACGACGTACCAGGAGAAGAGCGGTTCGGCGCTGAAGTCGAGATTGTTCAAGGGGGTTTCCTGGGAGGGGAAGACGGAAAACGGCGGGCACCGTTCGGGGACGAGAGCGCACAGTACTGGAGGCGGCCGACATTCGCCTCCGCCTTTGTGTCACGGTGTCATTGCGCTGTGCCGGAACGGGAGTGGGTGAGGTGGGAAATGACGGAGTTTGAGGTGCTGCGGGTCTTTTGCGGGCCGGACGGGAGTCACGGGAACGCGCTCGGAGTGGTGCGCGACGGCGCCGCCGTGCCGGAGCGCGCGGACCGGCAGCGGATCGCACACGAACTCGGCTTCAGCGAGACGGTGTTCGTCGACGACCCGGAGCGCGGGGAGATCGACATCTACGCCCCGTCGGTGCGGCTGCCGTTCGCCGGCCACCCGTGCGTGGGCGCCGCCTGGCTGCTCGGGGTGGACCGGCTGGTCACGGCGGCCGGCGAGGTGGCGGTGCGGCGCGAGGGCGGGCTGACCCGGATCGAGGCCCGCCCGGAGTGGGCCCCGCCGCGCACGCTGCGGCAGTACGGCTTGGCGGCCGAGGTGGAGGCCCTGGAGGTGCCGCCGCCGGGGGAGTGGGTCTACGCCTGGGCCTGGCAGGACGAGACGGCCGGTACCGTGCGGGCCCGGGCCTTCCCCGGGCGGGGGGACGGGATCGACGAGGACGAGGCGACGGGTGCGGCCGCCCTGCTGCTGGCCGCGCGCCTCGGCCGGGCGCTGACCGTCACCCAGGGGCGGGGCTCGCAGTTGCTGGCCGGACCGCGTCCGGGCGGGCTGGTCGAGGTCGGCGGCCGGGTGGTCCGCGCCCCGCGCCCGGCTCAGCCGACCGGCGGGGTCGGCTCCGCGTAGGCGCGGCGGCGGGCGGCGGGCGCGACGGCCGCGAGCGGGGCCACGGCCACGGCCGACGCGGCGGCCACCGGCGGCACGGAGAGCACCGTCAGCCGGGGCGCCCGCGGCCGCCGGTCCCGCAGCAGGTGCCGCAGGCCGGGGACGAGCGCGAGGTGGACGACGGCCACGCCGACCACGGCGAGCAGGATGTGGTCCACGTTGAGGACGTGCCCGGGCGCCCAGGAGGAGAGGAACTCCAGCGCGGTCGCCAGCAGCGCGGAGACGCCGGTGGTGCGCAGGAAGGACGGCAGCCAGGGGGCCCGGAGCCGGCCGCCGGCCAGTGGCAGCAGGACGCCGAGCGGGGCCAGCAGCAGGAGCTCGCCGACCACCTGCCAGCCGCTGGAGGAGCGGAGCGAGGCGAGCGGCGTCAGGTTGGCGTCGTACACCCAGGCCACCGGCAGCGGTCTCAGCACCAGCCAGAGGACCAGCGCCAGATGGCCGGTGAGGCCCGCCAGCCCGGCCCACCGGAGGGGACGGTGGACGGCCGCCGCCGGGCTCTTCTCGTTCCCCGCGCCGGAACGCTCTTCGCGTGTCCTGGTGCCATCTCGCTGCACGGGGGGAAGGACGTGGTCCGACGCCACGTCGGTTCCACACCCGGCGTGAACATTCCCAAACGCGCCCTTGAGCTCGTTCCCCGCCCCTCTCCGCGCCCTTCCCGGCGGCCTACTTGCAGGGCGAGGCCGTCGGCACCGCGCCGAACACGTTGTCCGGCGGCGGGCTGCCCGGCGTCACCGCGGTGGGCGACGGGCTCGGGCTCGCGGACGCCTTGCCGCCGCGGGCCGGGGTCATGGTCGGGGCCGGTCCCGGCGGGGTGGCCAGGGCCGCCGGTATGTGCGGGGTGGTCGGGCAGGCCGTCCGGCTGGCGGGCGCGCCGGCGTCGACCGGTACGGCGGTCGGCCGGATGCCGCAGCCGGAGGCCAGGGCGATCAGCAGCAGCACGCCGGCGCCGCGGCGCAGGACGGTACGGGGGGAAGCGGTGTCGGGGGGGGTGGTCACGTGGCGTCCTTGTCCTGGGCGGCGTCGCCGGCGGGGCCGTCCTCGGCCTCGTCCGCGGACGGCGGAGGCGGCGGGGCCGACGGCAGGGTCAGGGTGAACACCGCACCGACCTCCCCGTTCGCCGCCGTGATCGTTCCCCCGTGTATCTGCGCGTTGGCCATCGCGATCGACAGCCCGAGGCCGCTGCCCTCCGAGCGCGCCCGCCCCCGGTCCGCCTTGTAGAAGCGGTCGAAGACGTGCGGCAGCACGTCCTCCGGGATGCCCGGGCCGCTGTCGGAGACCTCGACCACGACCGACTCCCCGTCCTGGCGGACCTTCACCCGTACCGGCGAGCCGCCGTGCTTCAGCGCGTTGCCGATCAGGTTGGCGAAGACCACGTCGAGCCGGCGCGGGTCGACCACGGCCAGGATGCCGCGCGGGGCGTCCACCTCGACCGCGTCGTACCAGGCCCGCCCGTCGATGCAGGACATGATCAGGTCGGCGATGTCCACCTCGTCGGCGACCAGCTTGGCGGTGCCGGCGTCGAAGCGGGTCACCTCCATCAGGTTCTCCACCAGGTCGGACAGCCGGCGGGTCTCGCTGACCACGAGCCGGACGGCCGGCTCGATCATCGGGTCCAGCGACTCGGCCTCGTCCTCCAGGATGTCCGTCACGGCGGTCATCGCGGTCAGCGGGGTGCGCAGCTCGTGCGACATGTCGGCGACGAACCGCCGGCTCTGCGCCTCGCGCGCGCTCAGCTCCTCGACCTGCTCGTGCAGCGACTCCGCGGCCCGGTTGAAGGTCCGCGCCAGGTCGGCGAGTTCGTCCGAGCCCTCGACCTCCAGCCGGGTGTCCAGGTGCCCCTCGCCGAGCCGCCGGGCGGCGTCCCCGAGCCGCTTGACCGGCCGCAGCACCGTCGCCGAGGCGGCCTGGGCGAGCAGCGCCGAGCCGATCAGCGCGAGCAGCGTCGCGATGGCCAGCGACCAGCCCAGGGTGTTGAGGTCGGCCCGCTCGTTCTCCAGCGACTTGAACATGTACGCCGTCGGGCCGTTCGGCACCACCTTGGTGCCGCCGATCACGAACGGCCGGCCCTCCAGGTTCTGCCGCTGCCAGTACAGGTGGTACGGGTACGGGTTGTTCTCGGTGACCTCGCGCGGCTTGGCGACGGTGGACTGCAGCGCGGCCGGGACGTCCGCCAGCGTGAAGTTCGCCGGGTCGGAGGAGGCCGGGCACTCCGGGTGCGCCGGGTCGACGACCACCACGTCGTACGTCAGCCCCGAGCTGGCCACGTTGGACGCCAGCGTCGCCAGCTCCGGGCAGCTCGCGTTCAGCGGCAGCTCGGAGACGTTGCGGGTGAGCGAGACCCTGAAGTCGTTCAGCGCCGTGTCCTGGGCGCGCTTGAGCACCGCGTCGCGGTTCAGCCAGTACGCGATGCCGGAGGCCGAGACGGCGGCGAGCAGCGCGACGGCCGCGAACACCGCGATCAGCCGCACCCGCAGGGAGCGCAGCCGACGCCACCGGCCCGTCGAGAACCGCCGGGCAGTCGTCTGATGGTCAGTCACAAGAGCCTGTCGTGGTACGGGAGTTCAGAGGTCGGGGAGGGGCGGGGCGAGGGCGCCCCTGGTCAGGCCGGCGGGTCCAGCCGGTAGCCCACCCCGCGGACGGTGCGGATCAGCGTCGGCGCGGACGGCACGTCCTCGACCTTGGCCCGCAGCCGCTGCACGCACGCGTCCACCAGGCGGGAGTCGCCGAGGTAGTCGTGCTCCCAGACCAGCCGCAGCAGCTGCTGGCGGGAGAGCGCCTGGCCGGGGCGGCGGCTGAGCTCCAGCAGCAGCCGCAGCTCGGTCGGGGTGAGCTGGAGGTCCTGTCCGTCCTTGGTGACGGTCATCGCCGCGCGGTCGATCACCACGCTGCCGTAGGCCGAGGAGTCCGAGCTCTCCCGTTCGCCGCGCCGCAGCACGGCCCGGATCCGCGCGTCCAGCACCCGGGGCTGCACCGGCTTCACCACGTAGTCGTCCGCGCCGGACTCCAGGCCCACCACCACGTCGATGTCGTCCGAGCGGGCGGTCAGCAGGATGATCGGCAGCTGGTCGGTGCGGCGGATCCGGCGGCACACCTCGAAGCCGTCGATCCCGGGCAGCATCACGTCCAGCACGATCAGGTCGGGCCGCTGCTCCTTGAAGAGCCTCAGGCCGTCCTCGCCGGAGGCGGCGGTGGCCACGCGGTGGCCCTGGCGGGTGAGGGCGAGTTCGAGGCCGGTGCGGATGGCGTCGTCGTCCTCGATCAGTAGGAGGAAAGGCACGGCCCCATTTTGGCCCACCGGCAGCCCCGAATCACCCCCCGGAGGGCCTGCCGTCCCCTCGGGAACCGGAACGCGCGCCACCGGCGTCCGGTACGGAGGGAGGCGGACCGGGACGTTCGACCCGCTCCTGTGACACCCCTGTGACAGTCGGCGGACAGCGCCATCACAACCGGCGGGCAGGATTTTCCGTGTCGCCGCAGGACAGCGGGCCGCAAGGCCGGCTGAAGGGCGGCTACCGGAACCGCTCGTACCGACCCAGGGGGCGCACGATGAACGCCATGCTTCAGACCCGGACCAACCCGGCTGTCCGCACCGCGCGTTCGTCAGCCACGTCCCACCGGACCCGGTACGAGGTCAGGACCGACGAGAACTCCGGTGCCGTGACCGTGCGGGGGTGCGCGCACAGCACCGGTGGAAACCCTGGCGCCCGTCGGGTGAGCGGCGGCGGCAGGACGGGGGAGCTGTACGGGATCGGCCGTCTGGGGAGTTCGGCCGACTCCTCCAACACCCTCACGCTGCGGGGCATCCTCCCCGTCCGCGTCGAGGGCAAGGACGTCCCGGGTAACAACCGGGGTACCGGGGGGAACGGTCTGCGGACGGTCGGTTCGGGGGAGCCGACCGGTCGCGAGGCCGCCGGTGCGACGCTGCTGCGGCTGAACCCCGCCGCGGCCCGCACCACCGAGGCCGGGCAGGGAGGCGCGCAGGGGGAGCACCCGGCCGTCGCGGAGGACCACATCAAGGAGTTCACCGCGTACGTGCGCGAGCGCCGCGCCTCCCTGTACGCCACGGCGTACCACCTGACCGGTGACCGCTACGAGGCCGAGGACCTGCTGCAGAGCGCGCTCTTCAGCACCTACCGGGCCTGGGGCCGGATCACCGACAAGGCCGCGGTCGGCGGGTACCTCCGCCGCACCATGACCAACCTGCACATCTCCGCCTGGCGGCGCCGCAAGGTCAACGAGTACCCGACCGAGGAGCTGCCGGAGACGGCCGGCGACACCGACGCGATGGGCGGCACCGAGCTGCGCACCGTGCTCTGGCAGGCGTTGGCGAAGCTGCCGGAGAACCAGCGCACCATGCTGGTGCTGCGGTACTACGAGGGCAAGACCGACCCGGAGATCGCCGACGTGCTGGGGATCAGCGTCGGTACGGTCAAGAGCAGCATCTGGCGCGCCCTGCGCCGGCTGCGCGAGGACGAGCACCTGAACAAGTCGGGCGACACCGTCCGGGCGTTCGGCGAGCTGGTCGCGTAACGAGGACTCCCGTCGGGGGACGGGAAGCGGACGGTCACGGTCCGGGGGCGGCAGCTCGGGGGAGCACGCCCGTGGGGGAGCCGAGGATCGTTCGGGGAAGGCGCGGGCCCGGTGCGGGGGAGACGCACCGGGCCCCGCGTCGTGTCCGGGGCCGGGGCGTACCGGGGGTCAGGCGGCGGAGAGCTCCGTCGTCCTGGCCGCGGCGCGGATCCGCCGTTCGGCCTCGGGGCCGGCGCACGCGTACGAGCCGAGGGCGACCTGCCGGCCGACGATGGACCGCTCGGCCCGCATCAGCCGCAGGCCCCGGCGCAGCAGCACCGGCAGCGACTTGCGGCCCTCCCGGACGTCCCGGCGCAGTCGGCGCCAGGCCGTGGTCAGCGCGCCGTTGCGCAGGCACAGGGCGTCGCCGAGCAGGCCCTGGTCGGCGCAGTCGGCGGTGATCTCGGCGGCGAATATGCCCTCCGCGATGAACGCGGCCGCCCCGCCCAGCTCCAGGCCGCGGGTGCCGGTGCGGCCGTTGTCCGGGATCGAGTACACCGGGACGTCCGCGCGGCCCCGCTCGTGCAGGGCGCGGATCGCGGCGAGCGCCTGGTCGCGGTGCCAGGCCAGCGGGGAGTCCCAGTCGACGGCGCCGTCCGGCAGCCGCGGCAGGGTCGGGTCGTCCCCGTCCTTGTAGAAGTCGTCGAGCTGGAGCACCGGCAGGCCGCTGCGCTCGGCGAGCGAGGACTTCCCCGACCCGGAGGGCCCGGAGAGCAGGATCACCCGGGCATGCCCGGTCGGTGCGGGGTTCATGGGGGAGTCACTCACGGGACACCAGTCTGACGCATCCCGGCCGGTTGCCGAAACCGGTCGGTCCGCAACTCCCGCGGCGGGAACCGCCGGAACGCCGACGGACCCGCGCCAGGGGGGGGAGAGGCGCGGGTCCGTCCTGTGACCGTCCGGGCCCTGGGGGGTGAGGGCACTGGGGACGGCCAGTCTGTGGAGTTGTTACTCGGAGCGGGGAGGTCAGATCCCCATCGGGTGCCAGACCGTCTTCGTCTCCAGGAACGAGAGTAGCCGGTCGGTACCGGGTGCATCGGTCCAGTCCTGGGCGAACGGGTCCAGTACCGGACGGACCACCCGCTTCAGGGTATCCGCGGCGGCGGCTTCCAGCGCCTGCGCCGCGCCGGGACCGTCGACGGCGATGGCTCCGGTGAGGTCCACCGCGTTGACGTCCTGGTGCGAGGCCAGGGTGGGGGCGATGTCCGCGGTCCGGCCCGAGATGATGTTGACCACGCCGCCCGGGACGTCCGAGGTGGCCAGCACCTCGCCCAGCGACAGCGCGGGCAGCGGGGCGTCCGCGGCGGCCGCGACCACGACCGTGTTCCCGGTGGCGATCGCCGGGGCGATCACCGAGACCAGGCCGAGCAGCGAGTGCCCGTACCCGGCCTGCGGGGCGACGATCCCGACCACGCCGGTCGGCTCCGGGGTGGAGAGGTTGAAGTACGGCCCGGCGACCGGGTTGGCGCCGCCCGCGATCTGGGCGACCTTGTCGGTCCAGCCCGCGTACCAGACCCAGCGGTCGATCGCGGCGTCCACCAGCGCGGCGGCCTTCTTCGGGCCGATGCCCTCGGAGACGGACACCTCGGCGGCGAACTGCTCGCGCCGGCCCTGGAGCATCTCGGCCACCCGGTACAGCACCTGGCCGCGGTTGTACGCGGTGGTGCCGGACCAGCCCTTGACCGCCTTGCGGGCGGCCACGACGGCGTCGCGGGCGTCCTTGCGGGTGCCCAGCGGGACGTTGGCGAGCCACTCGCCCTTTGCGTCGGTCACCTCGTACACCCGCCCGCTCTCGGAGCGCGGGAACTTCCCGCCGACGTACAGCTTGTAGGTCTTGAGGACGTCAAGACGCGTTGCGACATCAGACATCTCGGGCCTCGACATTCAGGTAGGGCTCCAGACCGTGGCGGCCACCCTCGCGGCCGTAGCCCGACTCCTTGTAGCCGCCGAACGGCGAGGTCGGGTCGAACTTGTTGAAGGTGTTGGCCCAGACCACGCCGGCCCGGAGCCGGTTCGCCATCCACAGGATGCGCGAGCCCTTCTCCGTCCAGATGCCGGCGGAGAGGCCGTACGGGGTGTTGTTGGCCTTCTCGACCGCCTCGGCGGGGGTGCGGAAGGTCAGCACCGACAGGACCGGACCGAAGATCTCCTCCTGGGCGATCCGGTGGGCCTGGCTCACGCCGGTGAACAGGGTCGGCTTGAACCAGAAGCCGGTGCCGGGGAGTTCGCAGGCCGGCGACCAGCGCTCGGCGCCCTCGGCCTCGCCGGCCTCGGTCAGCGCGGTGATCCGGGCCAGCTGCTCGGCCGAGTTGATGGCGCCGATGTCGGTGTTCTTGTCCAGCGGGTCGCCGACCCGCAGGGTGGCCATCCGGCGCTTGAGGGCGTCCAGCAGCTCGTCCTGGACCGACTCCTGGACCAGCAGGCGCGAGCCCGCGCAGCAGACGTGGCCCTGGTTGAAGAAGATGCCGTTGACGATGCCCTCGACCGCCTGGTCGATCGGCGCGTCGTCGAAGACGATGTTCGCGGCCTTGCCGCCCAGCTCCAGCGAGAGCTTCTTGCGGGTGCCGGCCAGCTGCTTGGCGATGGCGCGGCCGACCGGGGTGGAGCCGGTGAACGCGACCTTGTTGACGTCCGGGTGGGAGGTCAGCGCGGCGCCGGTGCGGCCGTCACCGGTGACGATGTTGACGACGCCCTTCGGCAGACCGGCCTGGCGGCAGATCTCGGCGAAGCGCAGCGCGGTCAGCGGGGTGGTCTCGGCCGGCTTCAGCACGACCGTGTTGCCGGTCGCCAGCGCGGGCGCGATCTTCCACGCCAGCATCAGCAGCGGGAAGTTCCACGGGATGACTTGGCCGGCGACGCCCAGCGGCTTCGGGTCGGCGCCGAAGCCGGCGTAGTCCAGCTTGTCGGCCCAGCCCGCGTAGTAGAAGAAGTGCGCGGCGACCAGCGGCAGGTCGACGTCGCGGGTCTCGCGGATCGGCTTGCCGTTGTCGATCGACTCCAGCACGGCCAGCTCGCGACTGCGCTCCTGGATGATCCGGGCGATCCGGAACAGGTACTTGGCGCGCTCGCTGCCGGGCAGCGCCGACCAGTCGGCGAAGGCCTTGCGGGCGGCGGCGACCGCGCGGTCCACGTCCTCCTCGGTGCCCTGGGCGAACTCGGCGAGCACCTGCTCGGTGGCCGGGTTGACCGTCTTCAGGGCCTCGTTGCCGGAGGAGTCGACGAACTCGCCGCCGATGAAGTGGCCGTAGGAGGTGGCGATGTCGCCGGCGGCGGCCGGGGACTCCGGGGCCGGGGCGTAGGCGAAGAGGCCGCCGGCGGGCTTGGCCGCGGGCTCCTCGGTGTTCTTCTTCTTGGCCATGGTGATCAGTCCACCGTCACGTAGTCGGGGCCGGAGTAGCGGCCGGTGGCCAGCTTCTGGCGCTGCATCAGCAGGTCGTTGAGCAGGCTGGAGGCGCCGAAGCGGAACCAGTGCGGGGTCAGCCAGTCGTCCCCGAGGGTCTCGTTGACCATCACCAGGTACTTCATGGCGTCCTTGGTGGTGCGGATGCCGCCGGCGGGCTTGACCCCGACCTGGACGCCGGTGGCGGCGCGGAAGTCGCGGACCGCCTCCAGCATCAGCAGGGTGACCGGCGGGGTCGCGTTGACGGCGACCTTGCCGGTGGAGGTCTTGATGAAGTCGGCGCCGGCCAGCATCGCCAGCCAGGAGACCCGGCGGACGTTGTCGTAGGTCTGCAGCTCGCCGGTCTCGAAGATCACCTTGAGGTGGGCGGAGGTGCCGTCCGGGCGCTTGCACGCCTCCTTGACGGCCGCGATCTCGTTGTGGACGTCGAGGTAGCGGCCGGAGAGGAAGGCGCCGCGGTCGATCACCATGTCGATCTCGTCGGCGCCCGCGGCCACCGCGTCGGCGGTGTCGGCCAGCTTGACCGGGAGGGCGGCGCGGCCCGCCGGGAAGGCGGTGGCCACCGAGGCGACCTGGATGTCGGTGCCCTGCAGGGCGGCCTTCGCGGTGGCGACCATGTCCGGGTAGACGCAGATGGCGGCGACGCGGGGGGTGGTCGGGTCGGTCGGGTCGGGGGTCCTGCCCTTGGCGCACAGCGCGCGCACCTTGCCGACCGTGTCCGCGCCCTCCAGCGTGGTCAGGTCGATCATCGAGATCGCCAGGTCGATGGCGTACGCCTTCGCCGTGGTCTTGATCGAGCGGGTACCGAGAGCGGCGGCACGCGCCTCCAGGCCGACCTGGTCGACGCCGGGCAGGCCGTGCAGGAACCGGCGGAGCGAGGCCTCGGACGCCGCAACGTCCTGAAGGCCGCTGCCCGCAACGCCGAGGGCATTGGCTGCAACAGTGGACATAGTCACCAGACCAGCATATCTACGCGCGTAGTGAGCCGCCAGAGCGCCTGCCATTCGTGGCCGGACCGAGACCTCGGCGCGAGGGGCATGGGGCAGAATCGACGCCATGACCGATTCCGACGGCAAGCCCCACCAGGGCCCGGCCGCCCCCGACGGGGAGCCCGCGTACACGGACCGCGTGTACCGCTCTGTCCCCGGTGTGATCTCCGGAGTGCTGCTGCTGCTCGTCGCGGCCTGGCTGATCGGCGACGCGGTGGTGAGCGGGACGGGGAAGACCCCGTACGTCGCGCTCGCGGCGGTGCCGGTGTTCGCCTTCCCGGTGATCGCGTACACGCTGCGCCCGGTCGTGACGGCCGGCTGCGACAGGCTGGTCGTGCGCAACCCGTGGCGGACCGTCGTGGCGCCGTGGGCCTCGGTGGACGCGCTGCGCGCCGGGTACTCGGTCGAACTGCTCGCCGGCGGGAAGAAGTACCAGGTCTGGGCGGTGCCGGTGTCGCTGCGCCAGCGCAAGCGGGCCACCCGGGCGCAGCGCTCGGGTGCCGCCGAGCACGCCGCCAGGACCGGCCTGGGGCTGGGCATGGCCAAGCGGACCAACCCGGTCGTCCAGGGTTCGCCCGACGCCACCCGCGCCTGGTCCGACCAGGTCACTGCCGTGCTCCAGGAGATGGCCGAGCGCAACGCCGCCCGGCCCACGGCGGCCGGCCCGGTCGAGGTTCGCTGGTGCTGGTGGGGCATCGCCCCCACCCTGCTCGGCCTGGTCGCGCTGGTCACCGTCATCGCGGTCTGACGCCGCGGCACGTACGCCAAGGGCCCGCCGGTCGTGACCGGCGGGCCCTTCGGGTGCGCGGGCTCAGGCGGTGATGCCGGCGGCCTCGGCGAGGTCCCGCTTGACGGTGGCGAGGAGCTCGGCGGCGCGCTCGCGGGTGGCGGTGAGGTCGGCGGCCGAGGCGACCGGGAGGACGACCTCCAGGTAGCACTTGAGCTTGGGCTCGGTGCCGGAGGGGCGGACCACGATGCGGGCGGAGCGGACGCCGTCGCCGGCCAGGTAGTAACGCAGGCCGTCGGTGGGCGGCAGGTCGGCGGAGCCGGCCGACAGGTCGTCGGCGCGGGTGACCTGCAGACCGGCCAGGACGGTCGGCGGCTGCTCGCGCAGGCGGCGCATGGCGTCGGCGATCAGCGAGAGGTCCTGGACCCGCACGGAGAGCTGGTCGGTGGCGTGCAGGCCGTGCTCCAGCGCCAGGTCGTCCAGCAGGTCGGACAGGGTGCGGCCGGACTTCTTGAGGGTGGCGGCGAGTTCGGCGACCAGCAGGGCGGCGGTGATGCCGTCCTTGTCCCGCACGCCCTGCGGGTCGACGCAGTAGCCGAGCGCCTCCTCGTAGCCGTAGCGCAGGCCCTCGGCGCGGGAGATCCACTTGAAGCCGGTCAGCGTCTCGGCGTAGTCCAGGCCCGCGGCCTCGGCGATCCGGCCGAGCAGGGTGGCGGAGACGATGGTGGTGGCGAAGGTGCCCTCGGCCTTCTTCGCGACCAGGGCCGAGCCGAGCAGCGCGCCGACCTCGTCGCCGCGCAGCATCCGCCAGCCGGCCGCGCCCCGGCCGCCGCCGGCCGCGTTGCCGTTGGTGGGGACGGCCACCGCGCAGCGGTCGGCGTCCGGGTCGTTGGCGATCACGATGTCCGGGCCGACGGTGGCGGCGGTGCGGAAGGCGAGGTCCATCGCCCCCGGCTCCTCCGGGTTGGGGAAGGCCACGGTCGGGAAGTCCGGGTCGGGCTCGGCCTGTTCGGCGACCACGGTGGGCGCGGGGAAGCCGGCCCGGCGGAAGGCGGCGACCAGGGTGTCGCGGCCGACGCCGTGCATCGGGGTGTAGACGACGTCCAGGTCGCGCGGGCTGTGCGGGTCCACGATGGAGACGGCCCGGGCCAGGTACGCCTCGACGACGTCCTCGCCGAGCACCTCCCAGCCCTCCTCGGCGCGCGGGACCTCGTCCAGCGAGCCGATCGCGTCGATCTCGGCGGCGATCCCGGCGTCGGCCGGCGGGACGATCTGCGAGCCGTCGCCCAGGTAGACCTTGTAGCCGTTGTCCTGCGGCGGGTTGTGGCTGGCGGTCACGGTGACGCCGGCGGCCGCGCCCAGGTGGCGGACGGCGAAGGCGAGCACCGGGGTCGGCAGCGGGCGCGGCAGCAGCGCGGCGCGCAGGCCGGCGCCGACCACCACGGCGGCGGTGTCGCGGGCGAAGTCGTACGACTTGTGGCGGGCGTCGTAGCCGATGACGACCAGGTCGCCCAGGCCCTGCTGCCTGACGTACGCGACCAGGCCGGCGGCGGCCCGGATCACCACGGCGCGGTTCATCCGCATCGGGCCGGCGCCGAGTTCACCGCGCAGGCCGGCGGTGCCGAACTGGAGGCGGTCGGAGAAGCGCTCGGCGATCTCCGCCCAGGCGAGCTTGCTGTCGGTCTCGGCCTCCGGGTCCTCGGCCCGGGCCAGCAGGGCGGTGAGCTCCTCGCGGGTCTGCGGGTCGGGGTCCTCGGCCAGCCAGGTCCGGGCCCGGGCGAGGAGGTCGGGGTTGAGTGCCTGCGTCATGCCAGCTCCATCGGGGTTTCAGCTGTGACCGGGGGGTTCCGTACGGAAGGGGGTCGCACATGCGGACGGGGCCCACGGGAGGGCGTGATCAGCGGATCACGCCGCCCGTGGGCCCCGTCAGCCATGATTCTGCGCCTCGCGGGCGTCAGATCCGCTCAAGGACCTTCGCCAGCAGCTCGCCCATGCGCTCGGCGGAGGCCTTGCCGGCCTCCAGCACCTCGGCGTGGTTGAGCGGCTCGCCGGTCATGCCGGCGGCCAGGTTGGTGACCAGGGAGATGCCGAGCACCTCGGCGCCGGCCTCGCGGGCGGCGATGGCCTCCAGGGTGGTGGACATGCCGACCAGCTCGCCGCCGAGCACCCGGGCCATGTTGACCTCGGCCGGGGTCTCGTAGTGCGGGCCGCGGAACTGGACGTAGACGGCCTCGTCCAGCGACGGGTCGACCTCGCGGCACAGCGCGCGCAGGCGCTTGGAGTACAGGTCGGTGAGGTCGACGAAGTTGGCGCCGACGATCGGGGAGTCGGCGGTCAGGTTGATGTGGTCGCTGATCAGGACCGGCTGACCCGGGGTCCAGCCGTGGCGCAGGCCGCCGCAGCCGTTGGTCAGCACGATGATGCCGCAGCCGGCCGCGGCGGCGGTGCGCACGCCGTGGACGACGGTGGCCACGCCGTGGCCCTCGTAGTAGTGGTTGCGGCCGAGGAAGATCAGGGCGCGCTTGTCGCCGATCTTCACCGAGCGGATCTTGCCGGCGTGGCCGGCGACGGCGGGGGCGGGGAAGCCAGGGAGCTCGGTGACCGGGAACTCGGCCACGGTCTCGCCCAGGGCGTCGGCGGCCGGCACCCAGCCGGAGCCCATCACCAGGGCGACGTCGTGCCGCTCGGCACCGGTCAGCTCGCGCAGGCGCTCGGCGGCGGCCTGGGCGGCGGCGTAGGGGTCGGCGGAGACGACCGACTGAGGAGAAGCGTTCACGGGTCCGAGGATAGACGGGAATCGGCTACGCGCGTAGAAATTCGGCCGCGGCATGCCGGATCGTTACCCGGTCGGCCCGAAAACACAGCTCGGCGGTGGTTCCGGGCCGGCCGGTCCTTCGGTTTCCCCACGGACGGTGTTGCGCACCCCCGGTACCCGCACTCCCTCAGCAGGGGCGGCGGCGCAGGTCCATCACGTAGTCGTGCGGGGCGCCGGCGCTCTCCGCGGCATCGGCGATCAGGCCGAGGTAGCGGGCCGCGGGCAGGCCGCCCTCGTAGTCGTTGAGCACGTACGTCCAGACCGGGATGTCCCCGTCCAGGGTCTGCGCGCGCAGCTTGATCTTGCGGTAGATGCCGAGCTGGACGCCCTCCCAGCGGTCCAGGCCCTCCTCGTCCATCGGCGCGACGTCGTACAGCGAGACGAAGACCTGGTCCTTCTCGTCCTCGACGACGGTGGCCAGCGAGCCCTCCCAACCGAGCTGCTCGCCGCCGAAGGTGAGCCGCCAGCCGGCTAGCCACCCCGTGCCGCGCAGCGGGGAGTGCGGGGCTCGGCGGGTCATCTGCCGGGCATCGAGGTTGGTGGCATACGCGGCGTAAAGGGGCATGGGGGCCAGCGTAGCCCGGGCGGCGGGCGGGCCGCGGCTGGTGGACGAAGGTGCGCAAGCCCGGACCCCGGCGTGGCGGCGGTCCCGGCGTGCGGGACAATGGGGAACGTGACTCGGATCGTGATCATCGGTGGCGGACCCGGCGGCTACGAGGCGGCCCTGGTCGCCGCACAGCTCGGCGCGGAGGTGACCGTCGTCGACACCGACGGTCTGGGCGGATCGGCGGTGCTCACGGACTGCGTTCCGTCGAAGACCCTGATCGCGACCGCGGAGGTGATGACCACCTTCGACAGCTCGTACGAGGAACTGGGCATCCTGGTCGCGGACGACACCCCGCCCGTCGAGCAGGCCGCCCGGGTGATCGGCGTGGACCTGGGCAAGGTCAACCGACGGGTGAAGCGGCTGGCCATCGCCCAGTCCCACGACATCACCCAGTCCGTCACCCGGGCCGGCGTCACCGTGCTGCGCGGCCGCGGCCGGCTCGGCGGCGGCGGGCAGGCCGTGGACGGCTCCCGCGAGGTGCTGGTGGACGCCCCCGACGGCAGCGTGCAGTCGCTGCGCGCCGACGCGGTGCTGATCGCCACCGGCGCCCACCCGCGCGAGCTGCCGGACGCCCAGCCGGACGGCGAGCGGATCCTCACCTGGACCCAGGTGTACGACCTGGAGGAGCTGCCCCGCGAGCTGATCGTGGTCGGCTCCGGTGTGACCGGCGCCGAGTTCGCCGGCGCCTACCAGGCGCTCGGCTCCAAGGTGACCCTGGTGTCCAGCCGCGACCGGGTGCTGCCGGGCGAGGACCCGGACGCCGCCGAGGTGCTGGAGGACGTCTTCCGCCGCCGCGGCATGAACGTGATGGGCCGCTCGCGCGCCGAGAGCGTCAAGCGGATCGGCGACCGGGTCGAGGTCATGCTGGCCGACGGCAAGGTGATCGAGGGCACCCACTGCCTGATGGCGGTCGGCTCGATCCCCAACACCTCCGACATGGGTCTGGAGGAGGCCGGGGTCAAGCTCAACGACTGGGGCCAGATCCAGGTCGACCGGGTCTCCCGCACCACCGCCCCCGGCGTGTACGCGGCGGGCGACTGCACCGGCGTCTTCATGCTCGCCTCGGTGGCGGCCATGCAGGGCCGGATCGCGATGTACCACGCGCTCGGCGACGCGGTGCAGCCGCTGAACCTCAAGACCGTGGCCTCCAACGTCTTCACCGACCCGGAGATCGCCACCGTCGGCTACACGGCGGCCGACGTGGAGTGCGGCAAGATGGACGCCGTCGTGGTCAAGCTCCCGCTGCGCGGCAACCCGCGGGCGAAGATGCAGGGCATCCGCGACGGCTTCGTGAAGCTGTTCTGCCGCCCGGGCACCGGCATCGTGGTCGGCGGCGTCGTCGTCGCCCCGCGGGCCAGCGAGCTGATCCACCCGATCGCGCTCGCGGTGGACGCCAATCTGACGGTCGAACAGGTGGCCAGCGCCTTCACCGTCTACCCGTCCGTCTCCGGCTCGACCGCCGAGGCCGCCCGGCAGCTGCACGTCCGCAAGCGGGCCGACGGCGAATCCTGAGCGTTCGGCGCACAGTTGAGGGCGGCTGCCGATCGGCGGCCGCCCTTCGCGTGGGCACGGCCGTCACCCGGACGGCGGGCGCAGTTCCGGGGGCGTCGACGGCGCGTATTGTACGGTCACGCGCCGCTCGTGCGTGAGCAATTCCCGCTACCAGCTGCAAACGCCTGAAAGCAGACGGTCACGCAGGTTACCGTCGGTTCTGTGTTTGCTGCAGAACGTCGCCAGTTGATCCTCGAAATGGTGCGCGCCAACGGAGCCGTCTCGCTCCGGGAGTTGGCCCGCGTCGTCCAGACCTCCGAAGTGACCGTGCGCCGTGACGTGCGGGCGCTGGAGGCAGAAGGGCTCCTCGACCGCCGGCACGGCGGCGCGGTGCTCCCCGGCGGCTTCAGCCGCGAACCCGGATATCCGCAGAAGACCCATCTGTCCGCGGCGGAGAAGAGCGCCATCGCGGACTTCGCCGCCGGCCTGGTGGAGGAGGGCGACGCCGTGGTGGTGGGCGCCGGCACCACCACCCAGGAGCTGGCCCGCCGGCTGGCCCGCGTGCCCGGGCTGACGGTGGTCACCAACTCGCTGCTCGTCGCCCAGGCGCTGGCGCACGCCAACCGGGTCGAGGTGGTGATGACCGGAGGCACCCTGCGCGGCTCCAACTACGCGTTGGTGGGCAGCGGCGCGGAGCAGTCGCTGCAGGGGCTGAGGGTCACCAAGGCCTTCATCTCCGGCAGCGGGCTGACGGCCGAGCGCGGGCTGTCGACGGCGAACATGCTGTCCGCGAGCGTGGACCGGGCAATGGTGCTGGCGGCCGCCGAGGTGATCGTCCTCGCCGACCACACCAAGCTCGGCGCGGCCGGCATGTTCCAGACCGTCGCCACCGAGACCATCACCCGGCTGGTCACCGACGAGCAGGCCACCGCGGACGACGACACCGTCCGCGAACTGGACGCGCTCGCCGACTGCGGGGTGCAGGTCGACCTGGCCCCGCTGGGCGCGGGCCCGAGCGGCGACGCCCCGGTGCACGGCACCGGCAGCGGCCCGGTGCACCAGACCCAGCCGGGCCCGATGGCCCGCCGCGGCGGCCCGCCCCCCGGCGGCGCCCCGCTGCCCGGCCAGCGCCGCCCCGGCGCGCAGGGCGGTCCGGCCGGCCCGGGCGGCATGCCGGCCCGGCTGGCCGAGATGGGCCTGCCGCGCGGGCGCTGAGCCCGTACGGTCCTCGCAGGACGGCCTCGGAAACGCGGACCGGTTCGCACGCCCCCGAAGGGCGTACGGACCGGTCCGAGGGTCAGGGCTGGTGTCAGTCCTTGATCTCGCAGAGCGCGGCGCCGCTGCTGACGCTCGCGCCGACCTCGGCCTTGAGACCGGAGACGGTGCCGGCCTTGTGGGCGTTCAGCGGCTGCTCCATCTTCATCGCCTCCAGGACCACGATCAGCTCGCCCTCGGCGACGACCTGGCCCTCCTCCACGGCGACCTTGACGATGGTGCCCTGCATCGGCGAGGCCAGGGTGTCACCGCTGACGGCCGAGCCGGCCTTCTTGGCGCCGACCCGGCGCTTGGCCTTGGCGGCACCCGCCGCACCGGCGGCCGGGGCGGCCGCGACGCCGAGCGAGGACGGCAGGGAGACCTCGATGCGCTTGCCGCCGACCTCGACGACCACGGTCTCCCGGGTCTCGGCCTCCTCGCCGTCACCGGCCGTGCCGACGAAGGGCGGGATGGTGTTGTCGAACTCGGTCTCGATCCACCGGGTGTAGACCGAGAACGGCTCGTCGCTGCCGTGGACCTCGGGCGCGAACGCCGGGTCGGTGACGACGGCCTGGTGGAACGGGATGGCGGTGGCCATGCCCTCCACCTTGAACTCGCTCAGCGCGCGGCGGGCCCGCTCCAGGGCCTGCTTGCGGTCGCGGCCGGAGACGATCAGCTTGGCCAGCAGGGAGTCCCAGGCCGGGCCGATGACCGAACCCGACTCCACACCGGAGTCCAGGCGCACGCCCGGGCCGGACGGCGGGGCGAACAGCGTCACGGTGCCGGGGGCGGGCAGGAAGTTGCGGCCCGGGTCCTCGCCGTTGATGCGGAACTCGAAGGAGTGGCCGCGCACCTCGGGGTCGTCGTAGCCGAGCTCCTCGCCGTCGGCGATGCGGAACATCTCGCGGACCAGGTCGATGCCGGTGACCTCCTCGGTGACCGGGTGCTCCACCTGCAGACGGGTGTTGACCTCCAGGAAGGAGATCGTGCCGTCGACGGCGACCAGGAACTCGCAGGTCCCGGCGCCCTGGTAGCCGGCCTCCTTGAGGATGGCCTTGGACGCGCGGTACAGCTCGGCGTTCTGCTCGGCGGTCAGGAACGGCGCGGGCGCCTCCTCGACCAGCTTCTGGTGGCGGCGCTGCAGCGAGCAGTCACGGGTGGAGACGACGACCACGTTGCCGTGCTTGTCGGCCAGGCACTGGGTCTCCACGTGCCGCGGGTTGTCGAGGTAGCGCTCGACGAAGCACTCGCCGCGGCCGAACGCGGCGACGGCCTCGCGCACCGCGGACTCGTACAGCTCGGGGATCTCCTCGAGCGTGCGGGCGACCTTGAGGCCGCGGCCGCCGCCGCCGAAGGCCGCCTTGATGGCGACCGGCAGGCCGTGCTCCTGCGCGAAGACGACGACCTCGTCGGCGCCCGAGACCGGGTCCGGGGTGCCGGCGACCAGCGGGGCGCCGGCGCGCTGGGCGACGTGCCGGGCGGTCACCTTGTCGCCGAGGTCGCGGATGGCCTGCGGCGGCGGGCCGATCCAGATCAGACCCGCGTCGATGACGGCCTGGGCGAAGTCGGCGTTCTCCGACAGGAACCCGTAGCCGGGGTGGACGGCGTCGGCGCCGGAGTCGGCGGCCGCCTTCAGGACCTTGGCGATGTCCAGGTAGCTGGTAGCGGGGGTGTCACCGCCCAGCGCGTAAGCCTCGTCGGCCGCGCGGACGTGCAGCGCATCCCGGTCCGGCTCGGCGTAGACGGCGACGCTGGCGATACCGGCGTCCGAGCAGGCCCTGGCGACGCGGACGGCGATTTCCCCGCGGTTGGCGATGAGCACCTTGCGCACTGTGGCTCCCTTCTTGAACCTCGTTGAGTTTATGGATTCCCGGGCAGTACCGGCGAGTAGCCCCAGGTTGTGAACTATCCCACACGCTCGGTGATGGCTACCGAGGCCCGGCGGGCGGCCCTGCGGACGACGCCGCAGGTCGGCGCCGGTCCGGCCGGGGCGGCGGGGGCCACGGCGGGTGACCGGGCGGCGGCGTGGCGGGAAGTGGCATGGGACACAGTTTCGCGCGGACCGCTCAAGCGGCGCCGGAACGGGCGACCGGCCGCCGCAGCGCCTCGGCCGTCACGTCCGCCGCCACCTCGACCATGTCCGGCCCGTACGCCTCCGGGTTGACCACCCGTAGGACGAGCGCGAAGGTGCCGTCCTGCCCGTACTTCCGGGCGAGTTCGCGGTGGTGGGTGACCAGGTAGCGCACCCCCGCCTGGTTGGCGATGCCGGTCTGGCCGGCGACCAGGAACACCGGGCGGCCGCCGTCCGGGGTGGCGAGCCGGGCGAGCAGGGTGTGCGTCTGGTCGCGGCCGGCGGTGAAGTCCCGTTCGCCGACCACGATCACGTTGCTGCCCCGCTCGGGACCGGAGGTGATCAGCACACCGGGCAGACCCCAGGCCACGTGCGCGGCCATCCGCTCGTTGCTGACAGGACCGCCCAGGCACAGCTCGGTCTTGGCACCCAGGCCGCGGTGCGCGGCGTCGTGGGCGACCAGTTCGGGCCGCGCCCCGCACTCCTCGACCAGCCCGGCCAGCCACATCAGCGCGTAGGCGTCGCGCCGGGTGACGGTGTGTTCGTGCGAGCCCGTCCCGATGCTGCGCGGCACCACGATCAGGCACTCGCTGCCGCCCGGCAGCCCGAAGAACTCCCGAACCCGCTCGGTCCTGCGGCGGCGCCGCAGCACCTGGGCCAGCCAGCCGAGGGCGGCGCTGATCGCGCTGGCCACCAGGCCGAGCACCACGTTGAGCACGCTGTCGGTCATCGCCGTCCTCCTCCCTGTCCGAGACCTCGGCCAGCTTATGGGGGAGGGATACGGCTGTCGTCGGTCGGTTGACCCAGGTCTGCCGCGCGGATTTTGTCGGATCCGGACCGTCCGGTCAGCTCCCGGTACGGGTCCAGAGGTCGGTGATGCGGACGTCGAGGTCGGCGAGCAGCCGGCGCAGCAGCGGCAGGGAGAGGCCGATGACGTTGCCCGGGTCGCCGTCGATGCCGTCGACGAACGGCGCCGAGCGACCGTCCAGGGTGAAGGCCCCGGCCACGTACAGCGGTTCGCCGGAGGCCACGTACGCGGCGATCTCGACGTCGTCCGGGGTGCCGAAACGGACGGTGGTGGAGGCGGTGGCCGAGGACTGCCGGCCGGTCGCGGTGTCGATCACGCAGTGGCCGGTGCGCAGCACCCCGGCGCGTCCGCGCATCGACTGCCAGCGGGCCAGCGCCTCGGCGGCGTCGGCGGGCTTGCCGAGGGCCAGGCCGTCCAGCTCCAGGACGGAGTCGCAGCCGATCACCAGCTCGCCGTCGGCGAGTTCGGCGGCGACGGCCTTCGCCTTGGCCTCGGCCAGGACGAGCGCGAGCTCGGCGGGGGTGGCGGCGGTGATCGCGTCCTCGTCGACGCCGCTGACCACCACGCGCGGGTCGAGGCCCGCCTGGCGCAGCAGCCCGAGGCGGGCGGGGGAGGCGGAGGCGAGGACGAGGGCGCGCTGGTCGGTCATGCCCACCAGCCTAGGGGGTGCCGCTATCCGCCGTTCGGGTGAACGGTTCAGCTGAACGGGCGGGAGAGCATCATCAGCACGGCGCCGACGAGCACCAGCGCGGCGAGCACCTTGCCGGCCCGTTGCATCCGCGCCTGCATCCGACGGGCCTCGGGCGAGGGCTCGTCACGGGGATCTGACCAGAGCACCCGTCCAGGGTGCGTCGCACGGGGGTGCGGGCGCCTGAGTATCCGTACTCAGGTTCCGGGCGAAGCGGGCGCCGGACAGCGTGCGGGGCGGGAAGCCGACCGGCTTCCCGCCCCGCGCGGCGGACGTCAGTGCGCCCAGCCCGAGGTCCGCCAGGCGTTCACGCCAGGGCGGACGGCGGGGCGCAGCAGGCGGGCGCGGTCGCTCCAGGGGGAGGCCGGGCCGACACCGGCCAGGCGCGCCGCCTCGGCGGCGGCCTGCGCGGCGGCGGCCCGGGCCTGGACCACCGCCAGGACGGTGGCCAGCTCCTCGGGGGTCGGCTGCCCGTGCAGTACGTGGATCGGGGACATGGCTGGTTCTCTCCCGACAGGGACGGGGCCTACAGGGGGATGTTGCCGTGCTTCTTCGGCGGCAGCACCTCGCGCTTGCCGCGCAGCGCCCGCAGGCCGCGGACGATGTGCCGGCGGGTCTCGCTCGGCGCGATCACCGCGTCCACGTAGCCGCGCTCGGCCGCCAGGTAGGGGTTCAGCAGGGTGTCCTCGTACGAGGCGATCAGCTCGGCCCGCTTCTCCTCGACGGTGCCGGCCGCCTCGGCCTCGGCGATCTCCCGGCGGTGCAGGATGTTGACCGCGCCCTGCGCGCCCATCACGGCGATCTGCGCGGTCGGCCAGGCCAGGTTGAGGTCGGCGCCCAGGTGCTTGGAGCCCATGACGTCGTACGCGCCGCCGAAGGCCTTGCGGGTGATCACGGTGATCAGCGGGACGGTGGCCTCGGCGTAGGCGTAGATCAGCTTGGCGCCGCGCCGGATGATGCCGTCCCACTCCTGCTCGGTGCCGGGCAGGAAGCCGGGTACGTCCACGAAGGTCAGCACCGGGACGTTGAAGGAGTCGCAGGTGCGGATGAAGCGGGCGGCCTTCTCGCTGGCGTTGATGTCCAGGCAGCCGGCCAGGTCCATCGGCTGGCTGCCGACGATGCCGACGGACTGGCCCTCGACCCGGCCGAAGCCGGTGATGATGTTGCCCGCGTACAGCGGCTGGGTCTCCAGGAACTCGCCGTCGTCGACGACGTGCTCGATCACCTTGCGCATGTCGTACGGCTGGTTCGCCGAGTCCGGCACGATGGTGTCGAGTTCGAGGTCCTCCTCGGTGACCGTGAGGTCGGCCTGCTCGGGGTAGGACGGCGGGTCGCTGAGGTTGTTGGAGGGCAGGTACGAGAGCAGGCTCTTGACGTACTCGATCGCCTCCTTCTCGTCCGCGGCCAGGTAGTGGGCGTTGCCCGACTTGGTGTTGTGGGTGCGCGCGCCGCCCAGCTCCTCCATCGCGACGTCCTCGCCGGTGACGGTCTTGATCACGTCGGGGCCGGTGATGAACATGTGCGAGGTCCGGTCGGCCATCACCACGAAGTCGGTGATCGCGGGGGAGTACACCGCGCCGCCCGCGCAGGGGCCCATGATCAGCGAGATCTGCGGGATGACGCCGGAGGCGTGCACGTTGCGGCGGAAGATCTCGCCGTACAGGCCGAGCGAGACCACGCCCTCCTGGATCCGGGCGCCGCCGGAGTCGTTGATGCCGATGACCGGGCAGCCGGTCTTCAGCGCGAAGTCCATCACCTTGACGATCTTCTCGCCGAAGACCTCGCCGAGGGAGCCGCCGAAGACGGTGAAGTCCTGGGCGAACACGGCGACCTGGCGGCCGTCCACGGTGCCGTAGCCGGTCACCACGCCGTCGCCGTACGGCCGGTTCTTCTCCTGGCCGAAGTTGGTCGAGCGGTGCCGGGCGAACTCGTCGAACTCCACGAAGGAGTCCTCGTCCAGCAGTTCCACGACCCGCTCACGGGCGGTCAGCTTGCCCTTGGCGTGCTGCTTCTCCACGGCCTTCGCGGAGCCGGAGTGCACCGCCTCGTCCAGCCTGCGCCGCAGGTCGGCGAGCTTGCCGGCGGTGGTGTGGGGGTCGTACGGCGCCTCGGTCATCCGGTGGCTCTCCCTGATCCATGGCCGCGACCTGTTCGAGTGCGCGCGGGGCCGGGTGGTGGGCCCGCGCATGAGGGCAGGGCGGCGCTACGAACTACCGCTGGGTAGCGTAGCCAGCGCGCAGGGCGATGCGTCATGTCCTGGCGTTATGGCCATCAACACAGTGTGTCCCCGCCCGTTCTGCGGGACGATGGGGCGGCCTGCGTCCCGTACCCGATCTAGGGTTTCCCCATGACCGATCGCGAGACCCCCCGCCGTAGCGGGCTGCGCGGCTTCGGCCACGCCGGACCGTCGCCCTGGACCGACCTGGACCGTCCGCCGCTGGACGAGGAGGCGCTGCGCCACGACCTGCTCGTCCCGGGCGGCCTGTGGACCTCCCTGGACGTCGTCTCCGAGACCGGCTCCACCAACAGCGACCTCGCCGCCCGCGCCGCGGCGGGCGCCGGGCAGGGCGCGGTGCTGGTGGCCGAGGCGCAGAGCGCCGCCCGCGGCCGACTGGACCGGCGGTGGACGGCCCCGCCCCGCTCCGGGCTGTTCCTGTCCGTGCTGCTGCGCCCCGAGGAGGTGCCGGTCGAGCGGTACGGCTGGCTGCCGATCCTGGTCGGGGTGGCCGCGGCGAGCACGCTGGGCCGGGTCGCCGGGGTCGAGGTCGGGCTGAAGTGGCCCAACGACCTCCAGGTGGAGATCGACGGCGCGGAGCGCAAGCTCGGCGGCATCCTCACCGAGCTGGCCGGCGGCGCGGTGGTGGTCGGCATGGGCCTCAACGTCTCGCTGCGCGAGCCGGAGCTGCCCGTCCCCACCGCCGCCTCGCTCGCGCTGGCCGGCGCCTCGACGACCGACCGGGGCACCCTGCTGCGCGCCCTGCTGCGCGAGTTCGCCGAGCTCTACCGGGACTGGACGGCCGCCGCGGGCGACCCGCACGTCAGCGACCTGCTGCGCGCCTACGTGGACCGCTGCAGCACGCTGGGCCGCCAGGTGAAGGTGCACCTGCCGGGCGACCGCGAGCTGGTCGGCGAGGCGGTGGCGGTGGACGGCGACGGGCGGCTGGTGGTCCGCACGCCTGACGGCGTACGCCGGGCGGTCGGCGCGGGCGACGTGGTCCACGTGCGCCCCGAGCCCCGCTGAACGGCAGTCTTCACCTCCCCTTGACCCGGGCTGATGCCCCGGATCCGACGATTCCGTGCGAACATTCCACCTGGCAGCGGTGTGAGGCGCGCCACTGCCCGCCCGGGTGGCGGACGGCGCGCCCGGACACGTAGGACACGAGGCGAGTGCGGCGAGCGCACGGGGACGGACCGGTGGCAGAGGACGGCAGCAGCGGCGCGACGGCGGGCAGCAACGACCCCACGGTCGCGCTCGAACTGGAACGCCTGATCCTGGACGCGCCGCGCCGCTACACCCCGTACCAGGCGGCGCGCGCCGCCGACGTCCCGATGGAGCTGGCCACCCGGTTCTGGCGCGCCATGGGCTTCCCCGACATCGGCCAGTCCAGGGCGCTCACCGACGGCGACGTGATCGCGTTGCGGCGCCTGGCGGGCCTGGTGGAGTCCGGGCTGCTCAGCGAGTCGATGGCGATCCAGGTGGCCCGGTCCACCGGCCAGACCACGGCCCGGCTGGCCGGCTGGCAGATGGACACCTTCCTGGAGAACCTCACCCAGTCCGTCGAGCCCGGGCTGACCCGCGCCGACGTCGCGTACCCGCTGGTCGAGCTGCTGCTGCCGGAGCTGGAGCAGTTCCTGGTGTACGTCTGGCGGCGCCAGCTGGCGGCGGTCACCGGCCGGGTGGTGCAGGCCGCCGAGGACAACGAGATCACCAGCGGGCGGCTCGCCGTCGGCTTCGCCGACCTGGTCGGCTTCACCCGGTTGTCCCGGCGGCTGGAGGAGGAGGAGCTCGGCGAGCTGGTCGAGACCTTCGAGAACACCTGTTCGGATCTGATCGCCGGCCAGGGCGGCCGGGTGATCAAGACCCTCGGCGACGAGATCCTCTACGTCTCCGAGGACCCGGCGACCGCCGCCGAGATCGCGCTGAGCCTGATCGACGCGCTGGCCGGGGACGACACCATCCCGCCGCTGCGAGTCGGCATGGCCTTCGGCACGGTCACCTCGCGGATGGGCGACGTCTTCGGCACCACCGTCAACCTGGCCAGCCGGCTCACCTCGATCGCGCCCAAGGACGCCGTGCTGATCGACGGCGAGTTCGCCGCCGCGCTGGAGCAGAACGGCAGCGTCGCCCCGGCCGACTCGGAGGGGCCCGGCCTGGCCGAGGCGCTGTCGGCCGCGGCCGGGATGCCCGCCTCCGGACTGCCGATGCCGGCCCCGGACACCGGGGCCCGCTTCCACCTGCAGCCGATGTGGCGGCGGCCGGTGCGGGGGCTCGGGCTGGTCGAGCCGTGGCTGCTCAGCCGGCGGCTGAAGGCCGAATAGCGGCCCGCCGGCGGGGAAGGCGTGCGGGCGGAGGAAACCGTCCGCGGTGCGGTCGTTCGCGGGTGCGCCTTCCTGTGGTGGGTTCGGTGCCCCGGGCGCCGTACGGGTGGGGCCGGGTGGCGGGCGTCCTGACGGCGCCGCGGTCCGTCCGGGCAAACAGGGCATAACCGAATGAAACCGCCATAGTCTTGGTGCAAGCGGCCGGTCGGGTGCGGCCGGCCGACGGGGGTCCGGCAGGACCGAGCACAGGGAGCGAGGCGAGCCGGTGAGCAGTGAGGCGATCATGACGGACCGCGACTGCGACTGCGACCGCGGCGGGTCGCGGCACCCCGAGCCGCTGCCCGACCTGAGGCTGCAGTCCGTGGTCGAGCTGGCCCAGGACATGGCCGCCGCACTCACCCCGCTGGAGGCCGTCCGGGCCGCCGCCGCCCGTGCCACCGAGGCGCTCGGCGCCACCATGGCCGCCGTCTCGGTCTGGGACCGCGAGTCCGGCCGGCTGCGGGTCCTGGTCAACCACGGCGAGCTCGCCCCGGGCGAGGAGGAGCTGCCCGAGGACGAGTCGTACCCGGTCGCCGACTTCCCCGAGATCGTCACGTACCTGGAGGAGCGCTGGACCACCGGGCGGCTGCCGCGCGCCTGGCTGCAGAGCGCCGAGAACAGCGAGCCGCACGCCGGGCACGCGCACCCGACCGCCGGCGCGTACTGCCAGGAGCGCGCCGCGGCGCTGCGCCGGCGCGGGCGGGCCTGCTGCGTGGTCGCGCCGATCGTGCTGCACGGCCAGGCCTGGGGCGAGCTGTACATCGCCCGGTCCGCCGGGATGCCCGAGTTCACCGAGGCCGACGCCGACTACGCGACACTGCTCGCCGCCCAGGTCTCGGCCGGGCTGGCGCAGACCGAGCGCCTCGCCGACCTGCGCCGGCTCGCCTTCTCCGACCCGCTCACCGGCCTGGCCAACCGGCGGGCCGTCGACGCCAGGCTGGAGAGCGCGCTGGAGGCGCACAACCGGGACGGCACCGTGGTCTCGCTGGTGGTCTGCGACGTCAACGGGCTGAAGCGGGTCAACGACCAGCTCGGCCACGAGATGGGCGACCGGCTGCTGGAACGGTTCGCCCACCAGCTCTCGCTGGCCGCCGCCAAGCTCCCCGGCAGCCTCGCCGCGCGGCTCGGCGGCGACGAGTTCTGCCTGCTGGTGGAGGGTCAGAAGGCCGACGAGGTGGTCGCCGTCGCCGAGGAGATGTGCGCCCGGGCGCTCGCGCTCTCCGAGGGCGAGGGCGTGGCCTGCGGCGTCGCCTCCACCGGGGACTCGATCGGGCCCGTCACCACCCCCGACCGGCTGTTCCGGCTCGCCGACGCCGCCCAGTACCGGGCCAAGGCCGCCCGGGCCGCCCACCCCGTGGTCGCCGGGCGCAGCCACGGCCCCGGCTTCTCGCCCGACCCCACGGTGCTGCTCGCCGACGCCGCCGACCCGCACCACCGGGCGGACGGGCGGCGCGTGCCGGGCGGCCGGGCCGGCGCGGGCGACCGGCGGCGGTTCCGGGGCGCCGCCCGCAGCGCCGACCCTGGGCAGCTGCTCACCGCGGTGCTCGCCTCCCTCGACCAGGCCGCCCTGACCCGGGCCGTCCACCCGGCGGACACCCTCGGCAAGCTGGTCGTGGTCGCCGAGGCCTCCGCCCGGCTGCTGGATGCCGTCGGCTGGTGGGTCTCGTACGTCCCGCCCGGCTCCCATCTGATGCGCACCTCCCAGCACGCCGTCTACCGGATGACCAGCGGCCCCAGCAGTGTCCGCGCCGAGACCCAGCGGGCCCAGATCGAGGCCCCCGACGCGGTCTTCGACCTCCGGCACTACCCGATGACCCGCCGGGCCGTCCGCGGCGGCGCCTTCGCCCTGCGGGCGGGCGCGGCCGGCAACGACCCGGCGGAGGAGGCGATGCTGGTCGTCTCCGGCTACCGGGGCATGGTCGCCGCCGGCGGCCAGAACGCGGCGGGCGGCTGGCTGGTGGAGCTCTTCGCCGACGACGCCACCCTGCCGCTGGGCCAGGCCGCCTGCGCCATGCGCGCCCTGGTCTCGGTCGCCCTGTCGGGGCCGGCCTCGCCGCCGGTGGTGTGAGGCGGGAGTTGCGCCCAGGGCCGGTCGGAGGCCCCGTCGGCCGGGCCCCGGCCCGGGTCCGGCCGCGCCGTGTGCGGATTCGGTGACGGGGGTGTTCCGGGTGGGTCGCGGTCGGCGCCCGGGGGATGCCGGGGGCGGGCGGGGTGGTGGAAGGTGGGGCGACGGTGTTCCGGGGAACGGGGGGTTCGGCCGTGGGTGGACGGTGGGCGGGTGCGGCGGTGGCCGGGGTGCTGGTGCTCGGGGGCGCGGTGGCGGGGGCCGCCCCGGCGTCGGCGGTGCCGGCGGCGCGGACGGCCGGGGCGGTGCCGGCGGTCGGGGCGGTGCGGGCGGCGCCCGAGCGGGCGCCTCAGCCGCGGGCTTCCGAGGGGGCGCACCGGATCACGGAGTCCACGCTGTCCGCGTCGAAGTCGAGGAGGCGCACGGTGCGGCACGGCTCCCACGGCGGGTTCGGCGGGCTGTTCACCTGGTTCGGCGTCGTCCTGCTGCTCTGCGTGCTGACCGTGGTGCTGGCGGTGTTCTGGTTCAGGCGTCGGAACCGGCTCCGTCCGCAGGCGGGTTGAGGGCCCGTAGGGCGGCGTCGACCAGGCGGTCGGCGTGCTCGTGGGTGAGCGGGCCGAGCCGGTACTGCCAGCGGTAGTAGATCGGGCCGTAGACCAGCTCGACGGCCAGGTCGAGGTCGGCGTCGGCGGCGATCTGGCCGGCCTCGCGGGCGCTGCGCAGGCGGTCGCGGGTGACCTCCAGCAGGGGGTCCAGCAGGCGGGTGCGGTACTCGGTGTGCAGCGCCGGGTCGTTGAGGATCTCGGCGACGATCGCCCGGTAGGTGCGGTCGGTGCCCGGGTCGCGGAGTTCGTCGCTGGTGGGGCGCAGGACGGCGCGGAGGTCGGCGGCGAGGTCCCCGGTGTCGGGGAGGGCGAGGCCGCCGTCGTGCTCGCCGGCGGCGAGGAAGGCGTCGAAGACGACGGCGCCCTTCGAGGGCCACCACCGGTAGATGGTCTGCTTGCCGACGCCGGCCCGGGCGGCGATCGCCTCGATGGTCAGCTTGCCGTAGCCGACTTCGGCGACGAGTTCGGTGGCGGCGGCGAGGACGGCGGCGCGGGCGCGCTCGCTGCGGCGGGCGGGGTCGGGGGCGGTTCTGGAAGCCATGGGGAAAAGTCTATGCCGAATGACGAGACGAGACGTATTGTCTTCTCAAGCCATGCGAGACGGAACGTCTCGTCTCATTCGCTATCCCCGGAGGTGCCCGTGAACCGCCCCGCACACATCCTGATGGTCTCCGTACCGGCCCACGGGCACGTCAACCCGAGCCTCGCCGTGATCGCCGAGCTGGTCGCCCGGGGCCACCGGGTCAGCTACCTCAACGACCCCTCCTTCCGCGAGACCGTCGAGTCCACCGGGGCCGCCCTCGTCCCGTACCCGACGAAGCTGCCGCTCACCGACGACCCCGGCGGCTGGCCGGCGGACCCGGTGGCGATCCAGGACGTCTTCCTGGACGACACGCTGGCGGCGTGGTCCGTCCTGCTGGAGGCCTTCGAGGACGACCGCCCCGACCTGGTGCTGTACGACATCGCGGGCTTCGCCGGCCGGGCGTTCGGCGAGCGGCTGGGGGTGCCGGTGGTGCAGCTGTCGTCCACCTTCGTCGGCTGGGAGGGCGTCGAGGAGGACATGGCCGAGGTCTTCGAGGCGATCCGCACCGGCCCCGGCGGCCCCGAGCACCACCGCCGGTTCGCCGACTGGCTGGTCGAGGCCGGCGCGGTGCAGCGCGACGTGGAGGCCTTCAAGGGCCGTCCGGAGCGGGCGATCGCGCTCGTCCCGCGCGCCCTGCAGCCCAACGCCGACCGGGTCGACGAACGGCGGATCAGCTTCGTCGGGCCCTGCTTCGGCGACCGCGCCCACCAGGGGCGGTGGCAGCGGCCGGCCGGTGCGGAGAAGGTGCTGCTGGTCTCGCTGGGCTCGGCGTTCACCCACCACCCGGCGTTCTACCGCGCCTGCGTCCAGGCCTTCGGCGACCTGCCGGGCTGGCACACGGTGCTGCAGATCGGCGCGCACACGGACCCGGCCGAGCTCGGCGAGGTGCCGGACACCGTCGAGGTGCACCGCTGGGTGCCGCAGCTGTCCGTGCTCTCCCAGGCGGACGCCTTCGTCACCCACGCGGGCATGGGCGGATCCAGCGAGGGGCTGTTCCACGCGGTGCCGATGATCGCGGTGCCGCAGGCCGTCGACCAGTTCGCCAACGCGGACGCTCTGGTGGGCCTCGGTGTCGCCCGCCGGCTGGACACCGAGCAGGCCACCCCGGAGGCGCTGCGCGCGGCGCTGCTGGAGCTGGTCGGCGACCCGGCGGTGGCCGAGCGGCTGCGGGAGCTGTCCGCCGCCGGGCGGGCCGAGGGCGGGACCGCCCGGGCGGTCGACCTGATCGAGGCGGAACTCGTGAAGTGAGTGGGGGCGACGGGGGCCACGGCGTGCGACATCGATCCGGAGGGCGGAGAATCCGGATGGCGAGCACCTGTTGTCATATCTTCATTCACCTGATGTGATGGTGTATATGGATATGCACAGTGCTGTGGCCCCCGACGCTCCGCTGGTCCTGGTCGGCAAGGCCGACGTCAGCGCCGAGGACGTCCTGTCCGTCGCCCGGGGCGACGCCCGGGTCGAGATCGGTCCCGACGCGCAGGCCGAGATGGCGGCCGCCCGTGCGCGGATCGACGCCCTCGCGGCCGAGCCGCGTCCCGTCTACGGCGTGTCGACCGGCTTCGGCGCGCTCGCCGTGCGCCACATCAGCCCCGAGCTGCGCGCCCAGCTGCAGCGGTCGCTGGTGCGCTCGCACGCCGCCGGCATGGGGCCCGCGGTCGAGCGCGAGGTGGTCCGCGCGCTGATGTTCCTGCGGATGAAGACGCTGGCCTCCGGCCGCACCGGCGTCCGGCCGCTGGTCGCGCAGACCATGGCCGCCCTGCTCAACGCGGGCATCACCCCGGTGGTGCGGGAGTTCGGCTCGCTCGGCTGCTCCGGCGACCTCGCGCCGCTCTCGCACTGCGCACTGGTCCTGATGGGCGAAGGCATCGCCACCGGCCCGGACGGCGTGGAGAAGCCCGCCGCCGAACTGCTCGCCGCCGCCGGGATAGCGCCGGTCGAACTGCTGGAGAAGGAGGGCCTCGCCCTCATCAACGGCACCGACGGCATGCTCGGCATGCTGGTGATGGCCATCGCCGACCTCCAGCGGCTGTTCACCACCGCCGACATCACCGCGGCGATGAGCCTGGAGGCGCTGCTCGGCACCGACAAGGTGCTCGCCCCCGAACTGCACGCCCCGATCCGCCCGCACCCGGGCCAGGCCCTCAGCGCCGCCAACATGCTCGCCGTCCTCAAGGGCTCCGGCCTCACCGGCCACCACCAGGACGACGCCCCGCGCGTCCAGGACGCCTACTCGATCCGCTGCGCCCCGCAGGTCGCCGGCGCCGGCCGGGACACCCTGGCGCACGCCCGGCTGGTCGCCGACCGCGAGCTGGCCGCCTCCGTCGACAACCCGGTGGTGCTGCCGGACGGCCGGGTGGAGTCCAACGGCAACTTCCACGGCGCCCCGGTCGCGTACGTGCTGGACTTCCTCGCCATCGCCGCCGCCGACCTCGGCTCGATATCCGAGCGCCGCACCGACCGGCTGCTCGACAAGGCCCGCTCCCACGGCCTGCCGGCCTTCCTGGCCGACGACCCGGGCGTGGACTCCGGCCTGATGATCGCCCAGTACACCCAGGCGGCGCTGGTCAGCGAGAACAAGCGGCTCGCCGTCCCGGCCTCGGTCGACTCGATCCCCTCCTCCGCGATGCAGGAGGACCACGTGTCGATGGGCTGGTCGGCCGCGCGCAAGCTGCGCCAGGCGGTGGCCAACCTCGGCCGCATCCTGGCCGTCGAACTCACCGCGTCCGCCCGCGCGCTGGAGATCCGTCAGCAGGCCGACGGGGTCGCCCGGCTCGCCCCGGCCACCGCGGCCGCGCTGGCCGCCGCCCGGGAGGCGGGGGTCGGCGGCGCCGGTCGCGACCGCTTCCTCTCGCCGGACCTGGAGGCGGCCGCCGAGCTGGTCGCCTCCGGAGGGCTGGTGCGGGCGGTCGAGCGGGTCACCGGCCCGCTGGCCTGAGCCGGTGCCGCCGCCGCGGGGTGACCGGGGCTCAGTCCCAGTCCCCCCGCGGGCGGCGGTCCCGCTCGTCCCGGCGGTCGCGGCGGTTGCCCAGCGCGGCCGCGAAGTTGACCCCGACGATGCCCGCCCAGCAGGCCAGCAGGCCGGCGAAGCCACCGGTCTCGGGGCTGCCGGCGATCGCGGTCAGCGGGATGCCGAGAGCGAGCGAGACCACCGCCAGCCGGTTGCCGGCCCGGCCGGAGGCCGACGGACGGTCGCGGTCCCGGCGCCCGCCCCGGCCCCGGTAGGACGGCTCGTAGTCGTCCATCCGCTCGGCCACCGACCGGTCGACCCGGGCGTCCAGCCGGGCGTCGAGCCGCTTCACGAAGGAGTCGACGAGTGCGTCCTCGTACTCCTTGCCGAGTTCCTTGCGGGCCTGGAGAGTGGCGTCGAGGTCGCGCCGCAGTTCGTCCTGACGAGTGTCCATGAAGCAAGCGTGGGGCCGCCGGGACGTCCGGTCCATCCGTTCGCGGGAGGAATCCGGGCGGGCTCAGGGACAAATCAGGGTTCCCCCAAGGGGTGCCCCGAACCCGGCGGGGCCGCCGGACCGCCGCGGCTACCGAACCGACCCGACCGCGGGACGTCTCACCGGACGTCCCGCCGTACGAGACGTCTTTGCCAGTCGCGGCCCGCTCCTGCACAGTCGTCGTCCGAACCGCTCGCACCCGGAGGTACCGCTGATGACCGCCACCGACGAGACCGGCAGCGTCGGACCCTCCGCCCGGCTGCTCCAGCTGTTCGAAGGGCACCGGCTGACGCCGACCCAGCGCAGGATCGCCCACTCGCTGGTGCGGCACGCCACCGAGGCGCCGTTCCTGTCCAGCGTGGAGGTCGCCGAACTCGCGGGCGTCAGCCAGCCGTCCGTCACCCGCTTCGCGGTCGCGCTCGGGTACGACGGCTACCCCGCGCTGCGCAAGCAACTGCGCGAACTCGGCGGCGGCGACCAGGGCGCGCCGGAGAGCCCGGACGACGCCGTGCGCAACGAGCACCAGCAGGCCGTGCTCGCCGAGATCGCCCACCTGCGCCACCTCGCCGAACTCCTCGCCGACCCGGAGCCGATCACCCGGGCCGCCCGGCTGCTCGCCGCCTCCCGCCCGCTGCCGGTGCTCGGACTGCGGGCGGCCTCGGCGCAGGCGCGCGGCTTCGCCTACTTCGCGTCCAAGGTGCACCCGGACATCCGGCTGCTGGACGAGGGCGGCAGCATGCTCGCCGACCGGCTGGAACAGGCCCGGGCGGCCGGGGCCGACGCGCTGCTCTGCTTCGCGCTGCCGCGCTACCCGCGGGAGCTGATGGACGCGCTGACGGTCGCCCGCGAGTGCGGGCTGACGGTGCTCACCGTGGCCGACAGCGCCTTCGCGCCGGTCGCCAAGCTGTCCGACCTGATGCTGCCGGCTGCCGTCGGCACCGGGCTGGTCTTCGACACCGCGTGCGCGCCGATGATGCTCGGCCGGGTGCTGCTGCAGTCCATGTGCGACGAACTCCCGGGCGCCGAAGCCAGGTTGGAGGCGATCGAGCAGTCCGCGGCGGCGCGCGGGCTGTTCCTGGAGTAGTGGCGGGGCGGGGGAGTAGCCGTCACGGACCCGGGCATCCCCTCCTACAGGGGGTGTCACCCATGCGCGTGATCCACGAGATGAAGTTCGTCGCCCGCCTGTCCTCCGGCGCCGACGAGTGGTCCTGCCCCACCTGCGGCCGCCGCGTCACCCTGCGGCGCCTGCCCGACCCCGAACTGACCGTCCTCGACCCGGGCGACGAGTCGGCCGTCCACGTCGGCGTCATCGAACCCGACGCCCGCGCCGCCGCGGCCGCAGAGAAGTACGGCCTCGGCCCCGTCCAGAACATCCCCCGCCCGCCGTCCCCACCCGCCCCGGACGCCGACGACCGCCGCTGGCTCGCCGAGATCGGCATCGACTGGGACGGCGGCGCGGCGGCCTGATTCAGTCTCGGGGCGCGTACAGCGGAAGGCCGGAGGTGTCCAGCTCGGCGGGCAGTGGCGCGGGCAGCGGGACGGGCTCGCCGTACTTGCCGTGCAGGACGCCCTGGTACTCGCCGTCGCGGGGGCGGGTGTGGAGCGTCCAGGCGCCCTTGCGGGGGTCGACCGTGAGGAGGGTCGGCACGCCGGCGACCGCGTACCAGCTGGTCTTGGCGGCGATGAGGCTGACCCGCTCGGAGGTCGAGATGACCTCCACGGCCAATTCGACGTCGTGCGGGTCGGCCAGCCACTCGTCGTCGTCCTCCCAGCCACGGGGCAGGACGACGAGGCCGGGTGTCGCATAGTCCTCCGCGTTGTCGGGCATGGTGATCGACGAGACCTCGTAGGCGCCCAGGCTGTCGGGGAGTCCGGCGTCGAGCTGGCGGGACAGGCGCTTGGTGGTACCCGCGTGCTTGCCGCGGGGTGTCGGGGACATCACCAGGGTTCCTCCGATGATCTGGACACGGAGTCCCGTGCTCCGCTCGATCTCCTCCGCCACATCCCGGAGTCTGCCGGGCCGCACGGTGATGGCCGTCATCGTGTCCTCCGCTCCCTGGTGCTGGGCCGAGTGGCTGGTGTCCGCCGGGTTCAGGCTAGCTCGCCGAGCCGACCGGTGCCGTGGCTGGTCGGATTGTTCCGGGGTCTGGTCGGGAATTGATTGTTTGGATATATTCAGCCGAACCGAGCTTGAATGAATCCATCCGCAGGGAGGCCGGGACATGGTGCAGCAGCAGGCGAGCGGGCCGCGTGAGGTGCGCGCGGCGCGTGGGACGGGGCTGACGGCGCAGGGGTGGCAGCAGGAGGCGGCCCTGCGGATGCTGATGAACAACCTCGATCCGGAGGTGGCCGAGCACCCGTCCAAGCTGGTGGTGTACGGCGGCACGGGCAAGGCGGCGCGGGACTGGCGGTCCTTCGACGCCATGGTGAGGACGCTGCAGGGGCTGAAGCAGGACGAGACCATGCTGGTCCAGTCCGGCCGCCCGGTCGGCGTGATGCAGACCCACGAGTGGGCGCCCCGGGTGCTGATCGCCAACTCCAACCTGGTCGGCGACTGGGCCAACTGGGAGGAGTTCCGCCGGCTGGAGAGCCTCGGGCTCACCATGTACGGGCAGATGACCGCCGGCTCGTGGATCTACATCGGCACCCAGGGCATCCTCCAGGGCACCTACGAGACCTTCGCCGCCGTCGCCAACAAGCGGTACAACGGCTCGCTGGAGGGCACCATCACCCTCACCGCCGGCCTCGGCGGGATGGGCGGCGCCCAGCCGCTGGCCGTCACCATGAACGGCGGCGTGGCGATCTGCATCGACTGCGACCCGTCCCGGATCTCCCGCCGGATCGAGCACCGCTACCTGGACGTCGAGGCCAAGGACCTCTCCCACGCGCTGGAGCTCGCCACCGCGGCCCGCGACAGGAAGCAGCCGCTCTCCATCGGCGTGCTGGGCAACGCCGCCGAGCTGGTCCCGCAGCTGCTCGCGATGGACGCGCCGATCGACATCGTCACCGACCAGACCAGCGCCCACGACCCGCTCAGCTACCTGCCGGTCGGCGTGGCCTTCGAGGACATGGCGGACTACGCCGCCGCCAAGCCCGCCGAGTTCACCCAGCGGGCGCGCGAGTCGATGGCCCGGCACGTCGAGGCGATGGTCGGCTTCCTGGACCGCGGCGCCGAGGTCTTCGACTACGGCAACTCGATCCGCGGCGAGGCCCAACTGGCCGGCTACGACCGCGCCTTCGCCTTCCCGGGCTTCGTCCCGGCGTACATCCGCCCGTTGTTCTGCGAGGGCAAGGGCCCGTTCCGCTGGGCGGCGCTGTCCGGCGACCCGCAGGACATCCACAAGACCGACAAGGCCGTCCTCGACCTCTTCCCGGAGAACGAGTCGCTGGCCCGCTGGATCAAGATGGCCCAGGAGAAGGTGCACTTCCAGGGCCTGCCGGCGCGGATCTGCTGGCTCGGCTACGGCGAGCGCGACAAGGCCGGCGAGCGCTTCAACGACATGGTCGCCTCCGGCGAGCTGTCCGCCCCGATCGTCATCGGCCGCGACCACCTGGACTGCGGCTCGGTCGCCTCCCCGTACCGGGAGACCGAGGCGATGCTGGACGGCTCCGACGCGATCGCCGACTGGCCGCTGCTCAACGCCATGGTCAACGTGGCCTCCGGCGCCTCCTGGGTCTCCATCCACCACGGTGGCGGCGTCGGCATCGGCCGCTCGATCCACGCCGGCCAGGTCACCGTCGCCGACGGCACGGCTCTCGCCGGGGAGAAGATCCGCCGGGTGCTCACCAACGACCCGGGCATGGGCGTCATCCGGCACGTGGACGCCGGGTACGACCGGGCCACCGAGGTCGCCGCCGAGCGTGGGGTCCGCGTCCCGATGGGTGAGCTGTGACCTCGTCGTTCGAAGAGATGTGGGCGGAGCTGCTCCCGGTGGGCCGCTCCGCCGCCTCCGGCGGCTACCGCCGCTTCGCCTGGAACTCCGCCGACGCCGAGTGCCGCGCCTGGTTCGAGCAGCAGGCCCGTAGCCGCGGCCTGACGTACGAGCTGGACCGCAACGGCAACCAGTGGGCCTGGCTGGGCGACCCGAACGGGCACGGGGCGGTCGTCACCGGCTCGCACCTGGACTCCGTCCCGGACGGCGGCGCCTTCGACGGCCCGCTCGGCGTGGTCTCCTCCTTCGCCGCGCTGGACGAACTGCGCTCCCGCGGCGCCGAGTTCACCAAGCCCCTGGCGATCGTCAACTTCGGCGACGAGGAGGGCGCCCGGTTCGGCGTGGCCTGCATCGGCTCCCGGCTGACCGCCGGCGTCCTCGGCCGCGAGCAGGCGTACGAGCTGCGCGACGCGGACGGCCTGCGGCTGCCCGACGCGATGGAGAAGGCCGGCTACGACCCGACCGCGATCGGCGCGGACGACGACCGGCTGGCCCGGATCGGCGCCTTCGTCGAACTCCACGTCGAGCAGGGCCGCTTCCTCGCCGAGGGGCAGCCGGTCGGCGTGGCCGGCGCGATCTGGCCGCACGGCCGCTGGCGGTTCGACTTCCACGGCGAGGCCAACCACGCCGGCACCACCCGGATCGAGGACCGCCACGACCCGATGCTGACCTACGCCAACACGGTGCTCGCCGCCCGCAAGAAGGCCAAGCAGGCGGGCGCGCTGGCCACCTTCGGCAAGGTCGCCGTCGAACCCAACGGCACCAACGCGATCGCCTCGCTGGTGCGCGGCTGGCTGGACTCCCGGGCGGCCGACGAGCGCACCCTCACCGCGCTGGTCGCCGGGATCGAGCAGGCCGCCGCCGAGCGCGGCGGGCGCGACGGCGTCCGGGTCGAGCTGACCCGCGAGTCGTACACCCCGGTGGTGGACTTCGACGGGCCGCTGCGCGACCGGCTGGCCGAGCTGCTGGACGCCCCGGTGCTGCCCACCGGCGCGGGACACGACGCCGGCATCCTGGCCTCGGCGATCCCGACCGCCATGCTGTTCGTGCGCAATCCCACCGGCGTCTCCCACTCCCCGGCCGAGCACGCCGAACCGGCCGACTGCCTGGCCGGGGTCGCCGCCCTCGCCGACGTACTGGAGGACCTGGCGTGTCAGTGACCACGACGACGTACTGGGCGCAGTACGCCTGGCTGCCGCACGACGACGGGCCTGCGGTCGAGCAGGACGTGCTGATCACCACCGGCCCCGGCGGGACGATCGCCGCCGTCACCCCGGACAGCGGCCCCTGCCCGCCCGGCGCCGTCCGGCTCGACGGGCTGCTCCTGCCCGGCCAGGCCAACGCCCACTCGCACGCCTTCCACCGGGCGCTGCGCGGGCACGTCCAGGTCGGCTCCGGCACCTTCTGGACCTGGCGCGACACCATGTACCGGTTCGCCGGCGCGCTGGACCCGGACCGCTACCTGGAACTCGCCACCGCCGTCTACGCCGAGATGGCGCTGGCCGGCATCACCGCCGTCGGCGAGTTCCACTACCTGCACCACGCGCCCGGCGGCGCCCGGTACACCGATCCGAACGCGATGGGCGAGGCGCTGATCGAGGCCGCCGCCCGGGCCGGCATCCGGATCACCCTGCTGGACACCTGCTACCTCTCCTCCGGCTTCGGCGCCGAGCCGACCAAGCCGCAGCAGCGGTTCAGCGACGGCGACGCGCAGGCCTGGGCGGCCCGGGCGGACGCGCTCAAGCCGCGCGAGCACGCCCGGATCGGCGCCGCCATCCACTCGGTGCGGGCCGTCCCGGCCGAGCAGCTGGGCACCGTCGCGCACTGGGCGGCGACGCGCGGGGCGCCGCTGCACGTCCACCTGTCCGAGCAGACCGCCGAGAACGACGCCTGCCTGGCCGCGCACGGCGTCACCCCGACCCGGCTGCTCGCCGACCACGGCGCGCTCGGCCCGCGCACCTCGGCCGTGCACGCCACCCACCTGACCGACGAGGACGTCCGGCTGCTCAGCGACTCCTCCACCACGGTCTGCATGTGCCCCACCACGGAGCGGGACCTCGCGGACGGCATCGGCCCGGCCCGCCGGCTCGCCTCGGCGGGCTCGCCGATCACCCTGGGAAGCGACAGTCACGCGGTGATCGACCCGTTCGAGGAGGCCCGGGCGCTGGAGCTGGACGAGCGGCTGCGCACCCGCACCCGCGGCCACTGGACGGCCGGCGCCCTGCTGCGGGCCGGCGGCGAGGACGGGCACGCCTCGCTGGGCTGGCCGGAGGCCGGGCGGATCGAGGCGGGGGCGCTCGCCGACTTCACGGTGATCGCGCTGGATACGGTGCGTACGGCGGGGCCGCCGCCGAGGCTGGGCGCGGAGATCGCCGTCTTCGCGGCCTCGGCGGCGGACGTCCGGCACCTGGTGGTCGGCGGGCGGCACGTCGTCCGGGACGGCGTGCACCAGCTGGTGGCCGACGTGCCGGGCGCGCTGCGGCGCTCGATCAGCGCGCTGAGCTGCTGACCCTTCCCCCCACCTTCCTCCGAGAGGCCTTGTCTTGAGCACCCTGATCACCGGAATCGGCAGCCTGGTCACCAACGACCCCGAGCAGGGCACCGGGCCGCTCGGCCTGCTGACCGACGCGGCCGTGGTGGTCGACGGCGGCACCGTCGCCTGGGTCGGCCCGGCCGCGCAGGCCCCGGCGGCGGACGAGCGCTTCGACGCCGGGGGCCGGGCCCTGCTGCCCGGCTTCGTCGACTCGCACGCCCACCTGGTGTTCGCGGGAGACCGCACCGCCGAGTTCAACGCCCGGATGTCCGGGCAGGCATATTCGGCGGGCGGCATCCGGACCACGGTGGCGGCCACCCGGGCGGCGAGCGACGCCGAACTGGACGCCAACCTGGCCCGGTTCGTCCGGGAGGCGGTGCGCCAGGGCACCACCACGATCGAGTGCAAGTCCGGCTACGGGCTGACGGTCGAGGACGAGGCGCGGGCGCTGCGGATCGCGGCCAAGCACACCCCGGAGACGACGTACCTGGGCGCCCACGTGGTCGCCCCCGAGTACGCCGAGGACCCGGCGGGGTATGTGGACCTGGTCACCGGCGAGATGCTGGACGCCTGTGCCCCGCACGCCCGCTGGGTGGACGTGTTCTGCGAGAAGGGCGCCTTCGACGGGGACCAGGCGCGGGCCGTGCTGACGGCGGGGATCGAGCGCGGGCTCACGCCGAGGGTGCACGCCAACCAGCTGACGTACGGGCCCGGCGTGCAGCTGGCGGTGGAGCTGGGGGCCGCCTCGGCGGACCACTGCACCCACCTGACGGACGAGGACGTGGCGGCGCTGGCCGGCTCGGCGACGGTCGCGACCCTGCTGCCGGGGGCGGAGTTCTCCACCCGGGCCGAGTACCCGAGCGGGCGCCGGCTGCTGGACGCGGGCGCGGTGGTGGCGCTCTCGACGGACTGCAACCCGGGCTCCAGTTTCACGAGTTCGATGGCGTTCTGCATCGCGGTCGCGGTACGGGAGATGGGGATGACCCCGGACGAGGCGGTCTGGGCGGCGACTGCGGGCGGGGCCCGGGCCCTGCGGCGCGCGGACGTCGGTACGGTCACGGTCGGCGCGCGTGCGGACCTGCTGCTGCTCGACGCCCCCTCGCACGTCCACCTGGCCTACCGCCCGGGCGTGCCGCTGACGGCGGCGGTCTGGCGGGCGGGCGTCCGGGAGGTCTGACCCTCGGGGGTGTGGACGGCCCCCGCGCTCCCCGTTGGTGGCGGGCGCGGGGGCTTCCCGCTCAGGCGTCGGCGATCAGGTGGTCGAACTCGCCTGCCTTGGCGCCTTGGAGGAACTTGGCGAACTTGAGGCGGGTGGTGCGGACGATGACGTCACCCTCGTCGGACTCGCGGAGCTCGATCACCCCTTCACGTGCGCGCACCTCGACGCAGTTGTTGGCTGCTTCGCTGAAGCTGGCCTTCTGCCATTCGGAGCTGGTCATGAGAGTCAGGCTAGCCACCGGCGGCCTCTTGTGGGGAGCGAGAGGCCGCCGGAACGATTCACTCAGGGACTGGTGATGAGGTGGTCGAACTCGCCTGCCTTGGCGCCTTGGAGGAACTTGGCGAACTTGAGGCGGGTGGTGCGGACGACGATGTCCGCGTCGTCGGACTCGCGTACTTCGACCAAACCGTCGATGGAACGCACCTCGACGCAGTTGTCGCTTGAGGCCGAGTAGCTGGACTTCTGCCACGCGGAGCTAGACATACTTGCCTGCCATTTCATCCTTGATCGACTGCATGAGGTCACGCGACTTCTCCTCGGAGAGCGCTGTGGAGTCCATCATGGCAAGGAGGGCGCGGAACCTTGTGAGGTGGGCTGGGCTGTCGAAGAGCTGGCCACCATGGCCTGTGTCCATCTGTGCCGCGTCCAGGTCCGTTATCGGCCCATCGGCGTAGGTGAAGTTCTCGCACGGGCTCGGGACAGCGCCGGCAGCGAACGGTACGACTCGGACCGAAATGCTGGGCTGCTCCGAGTCGGCGATGAGTGCGTCGATCTGCTCGATGTTGACCTTCGGATCGCTGAACTGCATGCGCAGGGCTGCCTCGTGGATGAAGGCAGAATACGGCGTCGCTCCAGATCGGATGATGCGCTGTCGCTGCATGCGGAAGGCCGTCTTGAGATCGACCTCGTGACGCCGCGGTGGCGGGTAGGCCTGAGCGAACAACGCAGCCGTGTAGGCGCCGGTCTGGAGCAGGCCAGGCACGAAGGTGGTTCCGTAGACCGAGAGCCGGCGGGCGTGGCCCTCCAGTTCGGCGATGTCGAGGAAGTCCGTTGCCAGGGTTTCTCGGTACTCCTCCCACCACCCTGGCTTGCCTCGCTCGGTGATGATGTCGGCGAGCGCGTCGATCAGCGGCTGGTTGGAACACATGCATGTTGTGGCAATCGTGTGCAACCGCTCCACGCTGATTCCGATCTTCCCCGCCTCCATCTGCGTTACCTGGGCCGGATTCATGCCGACCGCTCGGCCGAGCTGGCTGCCGCCGAGGCCGACCTGCTCTCGCATCCTCCGCAGTTCTGTTCCCAGCCTGCGCTGACGAAGTGTGGGGTTCGTGCGAGCCATGGTTCCTTCCGGGGCGAGGGTGGTTCCAGTCTGCCGCGCTGGCCTGACCTGGGTCCATCTGAAGCTGCCAGCCACGATCGAGGGAATATTTGGATTCCATGGAAATTTTGTCATGAATCTGAGTTATCGTCGTTCACGGCTCGATCCGACGGATCGTCAGTAATGCCTGCATCCACGGCAGTAGGAGCCTGCTGCCCATGCGCCGCAGAGCAGTCGCACCACGGCCTGGCTCACGGTGACGACCGTCATCACCTCTTCCCACACCACAGCCTCACGGAGGTTCCCGTGTGCACCCGTAATGCCCCCTCGCTCACCCTCTCCCGCCAGGCCCTGCGGGACGCCATGACCCGCAGCGGCGGCTGGGACGGCGACACCATCTTCAACGCCGAACTCGCCCTGATGGAGCTCGTCGTCAACGCCTGGCGGCACGGCGACACCCCCGCGCCCGTCGTCTGGTTCTCCGTCCTCGGCCGTACCCTCCGGGTCACCGTCTCCGACGAGAGCGACGCCCTCCCTCAGCAGCGAACCCCCACCGACTCCGCCGAGTCCGGCCGGGGCCTCCAACTCGTCGCCGGGCTCACCCACCGCTGGGGCGTCGACCCGCAGAAGCGCGGCAAGAGCATCTGGTATGAGCTGGACTCCCTCGCGTGACCCGCGGCCCCATCCTGCCGGAGGACCCCCGGATGCGCGACTACACAAAGCCCCAACTCATGGCCCTACTGGGCGAGTTGCACCAGCGCGGCCTGCCGCACGGGCTCCTCTGGGGGTCCGCCTCGCCGGGCGAGACCACCATCGACGGCCGCATCCTGATCGACTTCGGGAATGCGCCGGTGAGCACTCTGCTCAACCTCCTCCACCTGCTCCGCGACCTGGACGATGACGATGAGGAGTGGCACCGGTGAGGTTCTTCGTCGGTGCGATCCTCGTAGCCCTGCTCGCCATCGCCACCGTCGCCCTCGGCGCCATCGCGACCCTCGACATCCCCCGCCCCGAGGACCGCGACGACCAACGCTGAACCACGCGAAGGCCTCGCCCACCCCGGGCGAGGCCTCGCAGGCGCTCGTGCGCCCTGCGCGGTTGTGTGACGTTCCCAAGTATCAATCCAGGTAGGCCAAGGCACCCGCTACCAGCGAACGCGCCGCTGCGCCCCGCACTGCCCCCTGCGAGAGCCGGTCAAAGGCGCGGGCATACAGGTCGACCTGGCTGGGCTGTGTGAGTGTCGAAGCAGCGTCCAGGGTGTCCGCGTGGACCCTGGCGTTATCGAAGATCGTGAACGTAGGCATGGGCCACACGGTCCGTTGTCCTGCGAATGGGATGATACCCACGGCGACGTTGGAAAGATCCATGACTCCGAGAAGGTGGCCGAGTTGCGCCGCCATGGTCTCCGCGCTGCACACGCGGTACCGCAAGACGGACTCCTCCAGTACGAAGGAGAACCGTCGAGCGGCATTGCTCAGCACTGCGTTGCGCTTCATGCGGGCGGCTACGGCATCGCTCACGTCGTTCGGGGTTCCCCGGAAGTCCGCGATGGACGACAGCAGGGCGGCGGCGTATCTGGGCGTCTGAAGGAATCCCGGGATCACGTCGGAGACATAGGCCCGGAACATCTTGGTCTGCTGGTACAGGTCCCCGGTGGACTCCTGTAGGCGACGTAGCCCGCTCCGCTGGAGTCGCCTCCACTGCACATGTGCGTCGGCGGACTGTCGGTTGGCGGCGATCAAGTCCAGGACTTGATCGTCGGCGTCGCAACCTTGACACCACGCCCTGATGTCGGCGTCGGAGGGAGGTGTCTTGGCGTTCTCGATCCGGGATGACTTCGATTCCGACCAGCCGCACCTGACGGCCAACTCCCGCCCGCTGATCCCTGCGTCCTTCCGAATCTCGCTCAGCCGACTGGCAAGGGCTTCGCGAGCCTTCTGAACGCTCTCGGAGGGGTGCGCGGACATGGAGCTGGCTTTCGTCAGATTTCGTACAGGTGGTGCGGGATCGCGCGCTCCCAGACTGCTTCGAACGCAGTGGCGCACAGCTTCACGGTTTCCGAGTCTTCCGTGATCTCGTCTTCGACCACCGCGCCGTCGCCGGAGAAGTGGTGCACCCGAAGCAGCGCACCATCGAACAGCCAGAAATCGTTCCCCGGCAGGGGGATGTTCGTGGCCCGTCGCCGTGGTAGCCAGCGGACATCCTCACCCGCCGTGACATTGGCGTGGGTGACGTAGTGCTCCCACCGGATGTACTCGGAAACGGGCTCGGAGACGATGCGGGCTCGACGGATGACCACACCCCGAGCCACGGTGTCCGTGATCAACTGGTCGTAGGGATGCCACCAGGACTCGTGATCCTCCCAGTTGATCCGCTCGCCGCGCTGCCATGCCTCGAACCGCTCCGTCGGGGCGTATGAGTCCCGCAGCTCCAGATGGACGGCGGATCGCTGGCACTGTTCAAGCAGTTCAGCGAAGTTGGGCACGCTCGATGGCATCACATGCCTCCCTGATCATGGGCACCATCCGGGCCGGAAGCCTGACAATGGACTCATTGTCGGGCACCGATCCGTTCGCGGGGCTGCTCCCCTCGCATTCCGCCTGAGTCTCGGGGCGCGGGTTCCACCCCTGGAAGAGGATCTCCTGAGCCTCCGGGTCCACCCACACGGTCGGGCAGTGGTCCCGATCGGTGTTGGGGTCGATGCCAACGAACTCTACGGCCATGGCCGGCTCCCTGGTCTAGGCGCTTGCTCGGGCTTGCACAAGCTTGTCTGAGCAGCGGATGTGCAGTCAACATGGCTATTTGGACGAGTAATTGGCGTGCAAGCTCATGCAAGTTCGTAGAGATGGATGCCTCATCCTCCGTAGCCTCGCCAGTATCGGTGAGCAGGTGGCGGGGGGACCTACGGCGAGTCCATCGGATCACGGCTTGCATGCTCATTGAATGCGACGTGAAGCCCGCCCTGTCGAGTGCCAGTTCGCCCCGTCCGACGGCCCACCCGCTCACGCAGCTGATGCGGGTCACCGACCTCCACAAGTTCCTCCCCTCCCGGGGAGGTTGCTCCATCCATCCAGTGAAGGGAGATCGCAATGTCCGTGATCACCAGCGACGCCGAGAGCACCGAGGCGACCGAGGTCGTGACGCTCGACGAGAGCGCCGCGGACGCCATCCGGGGCAACGTCCGGGCGTTCCTGGGCGAGGACAACACCTCGATGATGGGCGGCTGGACCAACTGACGGTCGGTCTGAGCGTCTGAAGTATTCGCGCGCCCGGTCCCACCTCAATTGGGGCCGGGCGCGTGGTTCCCAAGCATTCCAGCAAAGGAGTGTACGTCCATGCGATTCCTCAACATCCACCACGCCCGTGAGACGATCGGCCGACTCGTGAGCGCGGTCAACGAGCAGCCCCCGCCGACCGCAGTGGCCCTACCGGCTGCATACCGGAGCGTTGTCTCCGCCCTCCGCCCTCTGCCGGTCGAGGGCGAGGGCATCACGCTGTCCTTCGAGGACAGCGAGTGGGGTAGCTACCTGATCGAGAATAGGACCTTCGAGAACATCTTCGAGGGCTTGGAGAGCACTTCGGCCGACCTGAGGGAGCGGTGGAAGCGCGATCTCTCCTCAGCGCTCCTGGACACCAGGGGCCTCGTCCCTGACCTCGGGGCGCTCGTGGATCTGGTGGTCACCGACGTCGTGATGTTCAGCTCGACCAACAAGGGCGGCGGCACCGGTTCGACGCTTCCGGGCCTGGTCAGCATGAGCCCCGGGGACGAGTGGCGGCCCCACGACTACGCCGAGTCCCTGGTACACGAAACCGTGCACCTGAACGTCTTCCTGGCGGACATGGTGTACCGCCTCTACACGAGGCCGGCCAAGGAACTGGAGGCCGACGAGCACCGGGTCGTGTCCGCGGTGAAGTTCGGGCAGATGCGCCCGCTCGACAAGGCGTTCCACAGCGCGGTGGTGGCGCCGCCCCTCATGCTCATGCAGCACCTGAGGGGTGAGACCGAGTTGGTGGACAAGTTCCGTCACTCGATCCGCGAGTGCACGGACGGCCTGCTCGGCAAACTGGACCTGTTCACGCCGTACGGCCAGGGGATGGTGCGCGAGCTCGCGGCCTTCGCCGAGACGATCGACTTCGACCTAGTCATCCGGTCGATCTCGGGCCAGGAGTTCGCGCACTACGAGCTGCCTGTCGCCGCTTAGGGCTCGAACAGGATGCCGGCCTCCCTGGCGAGACTCAGGGCCAGCTCCATGGATCCTGGGCCTCGCACAGTGGCGCCCTTGAGGTGTGCGGCGCCTCCGACGTCGACCAGTGTGCAGTTGTCGAAGCTGACACCGGACTGAATGGCGACGTTGGCGAACTGTGCTCCGGTGAGGTCGCACTTCTCAAACCGGATGTCGCGGAGTTCGGCGAACTGGAAGTCAGCACGGGAGAGATTGCAGTCCCTGAAGACCACCGTCTTGAACTTCGCGTAGCGGAACAGCGTGCTGTCCGTCCGGGTTCCCTCGACAAGCACATCGCGGAAGTTGCCGTTGCTCCAGGACGACCCGGTGAGCCGGCAGCCGGTCACCGTGCTGCGAAGGATGGATACGTCCTGCGTTCGCACCGTGGCGAAGTCACAGGTCTCGAAGGTGATGTGAGCAAGCACCGACCGGACCAGGTGCATCCCGGTGAATCGGACGTTCTCAAAGGCGCATTGCTCGACTTCGACCGCTTCGCCCGCTCGGCCGACGAGGCTCAGCCCGCTGTAGCGCCGACCCCTGATCGTGGCGTCGTCCCCAAGGTCGTGGCCGGGCAATTCGGCAGGTCGCAGCGCCACCTGAAATCGCGGAGCCAGGGGGTTCTTCAGGCGAGGCATTGCCTGATTCATGAAGTGCACCTCACAGCATTCGTTGGGGCGGAGGAAGCGAACGCTAGCACTCAACTAGCTTATCAAAAAAGGCAGTTGAAACTACAGGCGCGTTGAAGTCCTGTGGCTATTTGGGCTTCCGAAAACCCAAAGACCACGCATCGTTCCGTCGCTTCGCCCCGTCGAGCCAAGCCGGCTCGACGGGGCGAAGTGGAGCGGTGAGCCCCCAGTGGCAGTTACGGCGAAGAGCGCTGCGGGTCGCCCCTCCGAAGGTCTGCATGCAGGAGAGACGGCGCTCACGGGAGCAGGAAGTCGGCCTGCCCGACTTCCTGCGCAGGCAGCCCGCCATACCTCCTCACGTAGGCCTGAAGTGAGCGTGGTCCCCACTAATCGGCGGCTCCTTACTCCCCGCAAGGAGCCGCCGGGGACGCCCGCCCGGTTCCTCAGCCCTGGCCGCAAGGTGGGCCGAGTTGCTCTGCGAGGCCGTGATCATTAGTCCAGGACGGGAATAGTGCCCGAACCGTGTGGACAGGCCACGTGCCCCTTCCCTACGGTTTCGCCCAGGCGGTCCAACCGAGGCCGAGCTGAAGGGGGTTGGCCATGGCTCACCAGCGGCTCACCGGCGCCGGCGCCGGCGACTGCAAGGACGGAGACTGCCCGAACGTCTACCTCACGGACCGGGGCACTCTCGTCTTCCAGGGGGACCCGTACGCAGAGCTGGCGGTACCGGCACACGAAGGCGCCGTGGAACTGCCCGAGCACGTCGTAAAGGAGGCCATCCGTGCTCTTGGATGGTGAGGACTGGCAGAGGGTTCTACACGGCTTCTCGCGGTCGGCGTTCCGGCTTGAGACCCTGCCCGCGTACAAGGTCGCGGGAGAGGCCGAAGAGATCGAGGAATTCCTGAACGGGTATCGGATCGACCCCGATACCTACACGTCCGGCTGGACTGACAGGCTCAGGGCGCATGCCGCAGCCGGTCGCACGGTTCAGCGTGTGCACATCGTTACCCGGCCGCTGAGCGACTATCTGCGGTACGAGTTCATGTACTACGCGCCGCATGCCAAGGCCGGCGAGGACATCCGCATTCTCGACCTGACCGACAGGTCGAACCCAGGCCTTCCGGACCAGGACTTCTGGGCCTTCGATGACTCAACTGTGGTCCTGATGAACTACGAGCCCAACGGGACGCAGATCAACCGCGTGCTTGTCGAGGGTGAGGTCGAGAAGTACCGGGAATGGCGGCGGATCGCCGTGGCCGAGTCCGTGCCGTTCATGGACTACGTGAAAGAACACGGGTGGCAATAGACCCCGGGCTCATCATCGCGGCGATGATCAGCGGCGATTTGTTCGGTCTTTCGAGCTGGCTCGACCAGCGGCACGGTCCCGAGGCTTTCCGTCGCACCTTCCGCTCACCGGCCTACTCGGGGTCCGATCCCGATGAGTGGACGACGACGGCGAGTCGTGCGTGACCGTTCGCGAGGTGCCCGTTGCTGAAGGCCCTGGCCACGGACAGGTCGGCCCGGTTGCCTGGCGCAGGAAGTCGGCTGGGCCGACTTCCTGCGCGTTCAGGTGCTTCTGCGCGGCGACCGGATCATGCCATGCCCAACGACCGCCGCAGGAAGTGCAGTTCGTGCCACAGCAGGTTCTCCACCACCGCCTCGTCCGTCGGCCGGTGGCCGGTGGCGCGCAGCGGGAGGACCTCGTGCGGGCGGCCGGCGGCGAGCAGGGCGGCGGACAGCCGCAGGGTGTGGGCCGGGTGGACGTTGTCGTCGGCGAGCCCCTGGATCAGCAGCAGTGGGCGGCTGAGCTTCGGTGCCTCGGCGATCAGCGAGCCGCTGTCGTAGTGCTCGGGGTGCTCGTCGGGGTGGCCGAGGAAGCGCTCCTGCCAGTGGGTGTCGTAGAACCGCCAGTCGGTGGGGGCGGCCCCGGCGCTGGCGGCGTGAAAGACGTCCGGGCGGCGCAGCACCGCGAGGGCCGCGAGGTAGCCGCCGTAGGACCAGCCGCGGATGCCGACCCGGCCGAGGTCGAGCAGTCCGGGCCGCAGCCGGTCGGCCGCCCGCAGGCCGTCGATCTGGTCCGCCAGCGGGAGCGTGGCCTTGTCCCCGTAGACGGCCTTCTCCCAGCGCGGCCCGCGTCCGGGGGTGCCGCGGCCGTCCACGACCAGCACCGCGAAGCCCTGGTCGGCGAACCACTGGGAGACCTGGTCCCACCAGAGTCCGCCGGTGGTGACCTTCTGCAGGGCGGGCCCGCCGTACGGGTCGAGCAGGACGGGCAGCGGGCCGTCGCCGGGGCGGTGGCCGGCGGGCAGGAAGAGCGCGGCGCGCAGTTCGCGCGGGCCGAGCCGGAGCAGTTCGGGTGCCGCGGTGCGGACCGGCGGCTCGGCGCGGGAGGCGAGCGGGAGCGCCGGGCGGCCCTCGCGCAGGACGGTGGAGCGGCCGCCGGGGTGGCCCGGGGAGCGGGTGGTGAGCACCAGCGTGCCGCCGCGCCGCACCCCGGTGTGCAGGCCGGGGCCGCTGCTCAGCCGCCGGGGGCCGGCGTCGGGACCGTACGTCCACAGGTGGGTCTCGGTGGGCTCGTCGGAGGCGGTGAACAGCACCTGCTCGCCGTCCGTGCCGAGTACGGCGCGCAACTGGAGCCCGGGCGGGGTGACCGGCTCGCCGTCGACGGTCAGGTGCCGGGTGTCGCCCAGGTCGGCGGTGTCCACCAGGGCGCCGCCCGCGGTGCGGGCCGGCAGGCCGGGGAGCAGTTCGATCCAGTGCGTGTCCCGCCGTTCGTCCAGCACCCGGGTGGCGCCGTCCGGTCCGATCGCCAGGGTGCGGACGGTGCGCTGGTCGCGGCTCTGGACGGCGGCGTACGGGCCGTGGGCGTCCCAGCCGGCGGCGGTGAGGTACTCGAAGGCGGCGCGGTCCCAGTGGACCTCGGTGTCCGTGCCGTCGAGGCCGAGCAGCCGCAGCGAGACCTCGGCGTTGGCGGTGCCGGCCAGCGGGTAGCGGACGGCGAGCGGTGGGTGGTGCGGGTCGGAGGGGTCGGCGAGGAAGAGGCGGGTGAGCGGGCGGTCGTCGACCCGGGTGGCCAGCAGCGCGGTGCCGTCGGGGGACCACCAGTGGCCGCGGTCGCGGTACATCTCCGCGGCGGCGACGTACTCGGCGAGCCCGTAGGCGACGTCCTCGGCCTCGGGTTCGGCGAGCGGGCGGTCGTCCGTGCCGTCGGCGCCGACGACCCGCAGGGCGCCGCCGAGGACGTAGGCGATCCGGCGGCCGGTCGGGTCGAGCCTGGGGTCCCGCGGCGGGCCGGGGACGGGGACGGTGCGGACGGTGCCGTCGGCGGTGTCGGCCAGCCACAGGGCGCCGGCCAGGGCGAAGGCGGCGAGCGTCCCGGCGGCGTCGGTGCTGTACGCGGCGATGCCCTCGTCGGCGCCGAGGGCGGCCGGGTCGGCGACCAGCCGTTCCGCGCCGGTGGCGGTGTCCAGGGCCCAGAGGCAGGCGAGCGGGTCGGTGCCGGTCCGGCCGCGCAGGAAGAGCACGGTGGTGCCGTCCGGCGAGGGCTCCGGCTGGACGGGGACGCCGAGGGTGAACCGCCGGGTGCGGGCCAGCTGACGGGGTAAGGAGGGGGTCGTCATGCCGGGCACCATAGGCACGGCCGCCGGGGCCCTGTCGAGCGTCCGATGTCCGAGCCCCCCGACGCCCGAGTGTCCGACGCCCGAGCCCCCGACGTCCGAGCGTCCGACGTCCGAGCACCCGATGCCCGAGCACCCGACGCCCGGGCGGCCGGGCGGCCGGGCCGGAAATGACGACCGGGGCCGCCGCGGATCTCAGGAATCCACGGCGGCCCCGGAGTCGTGAGCCGGAGGCGGGTCGGTCAGTGCACGTCGCCCATGAGGGCCTGGACCCGCTTGCGGTACCCGAAGATGGCGAGTCCGGCGAGGACCGCGAGCGACGCCTGCATCGCGATGATGCCGGTGCCGTCGAGGCTGATGCCGGCCAGCGAGAGCAGGCTGGTGGTGCAGTCACCGGCGGTGACGGCGAGGAACCAGACGCCCATCATCTGGGAGGCGTACTTCTGCGGCGCCATCTTGGTGGTGACCGAGAGGCCGACCGGGGAGAGGCACAGCTCGCCGATGGTCTGGATCAGGTAGATCGAGACGAGCCACAGCGGCGAGACCATGGTGCCGTTGTCCGCCATGGTCATCGGGACGATGAAGATGAAGAACGAGGCGCCGACCAGGAGCAGGCCGATCGAGAACTTCACGATCGTGTTCGGCTCCTTGTCGCGGCGGGAGAGCCACAGCCACAGCCAGGCGAACACCGGCGCGAGCGCCATCACGAACAGCGGGTTCAGCGACTGGTACCAGGTGGCCGAGAAGCCGAAGCCGAACAGGTTGTCCGCGGTCTTCTTGTCCGCGAACAGGGAGAGGGTCGAACCGCCCTGGTCGTAGATCATCCAGAAGATGGCGGCCGCGGCGAAGAACCAGATGTAGGCGGACATCTTGGACTGCTCGCCGGCGCTCAGGCTCTTGTCGCGCTTGATCCGGATCAGCACGGTGATCGGGATGAGCAGACCGGCCAGGGTCAGCGGGACGAGGGCCCAGTTCAGCGTGTAGACGCCCATCGCGACGATGGCGGCGTAGAACACGGCCGCGCCGACGACCGTGAGGCCGGCCTTCACCAGCAGGCTGTTGCGCTCCGCGGGCTGCAGCGGGTTGGGGACCTTGCTGCTCGTGGGGCTCAGGTGGCGGCTGCCCAGCAGGAACTGCACCAGGCCGACGGCCATGCCGACGGCGGCCAGCCCGAAGCCCAGGTGCCAGTTGTACTCCTTGCCGATCGTCCCGATGACGAACGGGGCGACGAAGGCACCGAGGTTGATGCTCATGTAGAAGACCGTGAAGCCACCGTCGCGGCGCGGGTCCTCGGGGCCGTTGTAGAGCTGGCCGACCATCGTGGAGATGTTGGCCTTCAGCAGCCCGGAGCCGAGCGCGACCATGAGCAGGCCGAGGAAGAACGCGGCCTGGCCGGGGATCGCCAGCGCGATGTGGCCGGACATGATCACGAACCCGGCGATGGCGACCGTCTTGCGGGCGCCCCAGACCCGGTCACCGAACCAGCCGCCGGGGTAGGCCATGAGGTAGACCATCGAGACGTAGACGGAGTAGATCGCCGTCGCCGTCGTCGCCGTCATGGCGAGGCCGCCGCCCTGGCTGCCCACGGCGGCGTCGGCGCCACCGGAGACCAGGTAGTAGATCAGCAGGGCGCGCATGCCGTAGTAGGAGAAGCGCTCCCACATCTCGGTCATGAACAGGGTGGCGAGACCTCGGGGGTGACCGAGGAAGGTCTTGCCGCTGGGAGATGCCGACGTCTTGTCGGCGTCCAGGGTCTTCGACGCCATGAGTAGTTGTTCCTTGCCTGACAGCGTCCGCCTAGGGGGGTGGCGGCGGACGTGGACGAAACCACTCTACGTGGCGACATTTGGCTTTATCAGATGACAAAAGCCTTGAATCAGATGTGGGAATGGCCATGTTGGCAACGGATCTTCCCGATCTATCGATGGTAGATGGGCGTGTCTTCCTTCGGATTCAAGATGCAGGCGAGGATTCTTCGCTGAACGGCCGGTCCACCCTGGCGTGTTGGGCGCGATCAAGGACTTGTATAACGATCACGCTCTGTGAACTACCTCACAAGGCGTACGGCCATACCCGGGCGGACTACCATCACCACATGACCTGTGTGCTGCTCGCCGAGGACGATCCGGCGATCTCCGAACCGCTCGCCCGGGCCCTGCGACGCGAGGGCTATGAGGTGCTCGTCCGCGAGGACGGTCCGACCGCACTGTCCGCCGGCCTCACCGAGGAGGTCGACCTCGTCGTCCTGGACCTCGGCCTGCCCGAGATGGACGGCCTGGAGGTCTGCCGTCGCCTGCGCGCCGACGGCAAGAGCTGCCCCGTCCTGGTGCTCACCGCCCGCGCCGACGAGGTGGACACCGTGGTCGGCCTGGACGCCGGCGCCGACGACTACGTCACCAAGCCCTTCCGCCTGGCTGAACTGCTCGCCCGCGTCCGGGCCCTGCTCCGCCGCGGCAACGTCGACCAGCTCACCACCGGCGCGCACGGGGTGAAGATCGACATCGAGTCCCACCGAGCCTGGCTCGGCGACGAGGAACTCACCCTCTCCGCCAAGGAGTTCGAGCTCCTGCGGGTCCTGGTCCGGGACGCCGGCCGGGTGGTCACCCGCGAGGAGATCATGCGGCAGGTCTGGGACACCACCTGGTGGACCTCCACCAAGACCCTGGACATGCACATCTCCTGGCTCCGCAAGAAGCTCGGCGACGACGCGGCCAACCCGCGCTACATCGCCACCGTGCGCGGAGTCGGGTTCCGGTTCGAGAAGAATTAGCGCCTGACGGCATCGGGCCCCAGGCGGGCCCTCGGCCCGCGGCAGCGGAACACATCGGGGAGCGGCAGCGTGAAACGCCGGATGATCAACTCGCTGCTGGGCGTCGTCCTGGTGGTGGTCGTGGTGTTCTGCGTGCCGATCGCCCTGGTCGAGAAGCGGACCATCGTCAACTCGGCCCAGGACCGGGTGGACGCGGCCGCCGTCCGGGTGCTCGCCCTGGTCGAGAGCCGGCTCGCCGCGGGGGAGCCGGTCACCGGGCGGGCCTTCGAGAGCCAGGTCACCGAGGGCAGCTACGTCGAGGTGCAGGTGCCCGGTCAGCCGGTGGTCTCCGCGGGCGAGCGCCCGGCCGGGAACCACCTGCTGAAGGCCGTCGAGCGCGGCAACAGCGGCGAGACCGTCACCGTCGAGCAGTCCCGCGAGGACGTCGACCACGAGATCGCCAACAACCTGTTGCTGCTCGGCGTGGTCGCCCTGCTGGCCGTCCAGGCCGCGGTGGCGCTCGCCGTCTGGCAGGCCAAGCGGCTCGCCCGGCCGCTCACCGACCTCGCCGAGACCGCCGAGCGGCTCGGCTCCGGCGACCCGCGCCCGCGCGACCGCCGCTACGGGGTGCCCGAACTCGACCGGGTCGCCGAGGTGCTGGACACCAGCGCCGAGCGGATCGCCCGGATGCTCACCGCCGAGCGCCGGCTCGCCGCCGACGCCTCGCACCAGCTGCGCACCCCGCTCACCGCGCTCTCCATGCGGCTGGAGGAGATCACCGCCCTCGCCGAGGAGCCGGAGACGGTCAAGGAGGAGGCGACCATCGCCCTCCAGCAGGTCGAGCGGCTCACCGACGTGGTCCAGCGGCTGCTCACCACCCAGCGCGACCCGCGCAGCCCCACCGCGGTCGCCTTCGACCTCGACGAGGTGATCAAGCAGCAGGTGGAGGAGTGGGGCCCCACGCTGCGGGAACAGAGCCGGGTGCTCTCCCTGGAGGGGCTGCACGGGGTCACCGCGGTCGGCACCCCGGGGACGGTGGCCCAGGTGCTGGCCACCCTGATCGAGAACTCGCTGATGCACGGCGCCGGGACGATCACCCTGCGGGTACGGCCGTCCGGCACCTCGGTGGTGGTCGAGGTCCAGGACCAGGGCGCGGGAGTGCCGCCGGACCTCGGCAACCGGGTGTTCGAACGCGCGGTCAGCGGGCGCAACTCCACCGGCATCGGGCTGGCCGTCGCCCGCGACCTCGCGGAGGCGGACGGCGGGCGGCTCGAACTGCTCTCGCTGAAGCCGCCGGTGTTCGCGCTCTTCCTCGGGCGCAGCCACGAGGACTGACGACGAGGGCTGGCCACGAGGGCCGGCGGGGAGGGGAGGGGCGGCTACTCGGCCTGGGCGTAGCGGATCCGCTCGGTGGCCAGCATCAGCTCGGCCTGGGCGGCCAGCTCCCGGCCGTCGGCGGTGACCTCCTGCTCGGTCTCCGGCAGTGCCTTGAAGACCCACGTCCGGTAGGAGAAGAACCGGAAGGTGGTGCCGGCGATCAGACCGATCACGTTCTTGGCGATCAGCTGGCTGGTGGGCGAGTGGTAGCCGAGCACGTGCACGGAGAAGGCGTTGATGCCGTTCTCGATCAGCATGCCGATGCCGCTGAAGATCAGGAAGAGGGTGATCTCGCGCTTGCGCGAGGCCGCGTCCCGGTCGCGGTAGAGCCAGTAGCGGTAGCCGAGGTAGTTGGTGCCGATCGCCACGCTGGTGGCGATGTAGCCCGAGAAGGAGTTGATCGGACCGGTCGTCTTGAGGCAGACCCAGAAGACCCCGGCGTTGACGATCACGCCGGTCACGCCGACTATGGCGAACTTCACCACCTCACCCCTGAGCCCACGCAGTTTCTGCATGAGCGAGGGGTTCGAAGCTGCGGTCGTCGCCATACCGGGTGGCCTCCATGTACCTGCGGGGAAAAGCGGTGTCCCACTGGGCCGGGGACACCCCTTGAGCCCTGCGTGCACGCACATGATCCGACCGCGCGGACGAGGACCTGGCCGTTCAGGCTACCCGCTTCCATCGAACGGCTCAGCCGTCCGGGGTGGGGGTTGACATCTACGCGCGTCCGCTCCGGAGGCCCCACCGGCGGCTCCACCGCGCCCGACCGGCCCGGATATCCTGGGCCGCGTGACTTCCCCGGGCAATGTGAATTTTCCAGTGGTGGGCATGATCGGTGGCGGGCAGCTGGCCCGCATGGCACACCAGGCGGGCATCCCGCTCGGGGTCAGGTTCAAACTCCTCGCCGACACGCCCCAGGACTCCGCCGCGCAGGTGGTCTCCGACGTCGTCCTCGGTGACTACCGCGACCTCGACACCCTGCGCGCCTTCGCCGCCGGCTGCGACGTGATCACCTTCGACCACGAGCACGTCCCCACCGAGCACCTACGGGCCCTGGAGGCCGACGGCATCGCCGTCCGCCCCGGCCCGGACGCCCTGGTCAACGCCCAGGACAAGGGCGTGATGCGGGCCAAGCTGGACTCCATCGACGTGCCCTGCCCCCGGCACCGCATCGTCGCCGACCCGGCCGACGTCACCGCCTTCGCGAACGAGGGCTCCGGCTACCCCGTCGTCCTGAAGACCGTCCGCGGCGGCTACGACGGCAAGGGCGTCTGGGTCGTCGACGACGAGGAGCAGGCGCAGGCCCCGTTCCTGGCCGGCGTCGCGGTGCTGGCCGAGGAGAAGGTCGACTTCGTCCGCGAGCTGGCCGCCAACGTGGTCCGCTCGCCCAGTGGCCAGGCCGTCGCCTACCCGGTGGTGGAGAGCGTCCAGGAGAACGGCGTCTGCGCCGAGGTCACCGCCCCCGCGCCGGACCTCGACCCGGCCCTGTCCGACGAGGCCCAGCAGCTCGCCCTGCGGATCGCCGGCGACCTCGGCATCGTCGGCCACCTCGCCGTCGAGCTGTTCCAGACCCGGGACGGCCGCATCCTGGTCAACGAGCTGGCCATGCGCCCGCACAACTCCGGGCACTGGACCCAGGACGGCGCCGTCACCTCGCAGTTCGAGAACCACCTGCGGGCCGTCCTCGACCTCCCGCTCGGCGACCCCCGCCCGCGCGCCAGGTGGACCGTCATGGTCAACGTCCTCGGCGGCGACTACCCCGACATGTACCACCCCTTCCTGCACTGCATGGCCCGCGACCCCGGGCTGCGGATCCACATGTACGGGAAGGACGTGAAGCCCGGCCGCAAGGTCGGCCACGTCAACGTCTTCGGGGACGACCTCGAAGACGTCCGCGAGCGCGCCCGCCACGCGGCCGCCTACCTGCGAGGAACGATCACCGAATGACCTCTCCGCTCATTGGCATCGTGATGGGCTCGGACTCCGACTGGCCGGTCATGGAGGCCGCCGCCCAGGCGCTCGACGAGTTCGAGGTCCCCTACGAGGTGGACGTCGTCTCCGCCCACCGGATGCCCCGCGAGATGGTCGCGTACGGCGAGCGGGCCCACGAGCGCGGACTGAAGGCGATCATCGCCGGCGCCGGCGGCGCGGCCCACCTGCCGGGCATGCTCGCCTCCGTCACCCCGCTGCCGGTCATCGGCGTGCCGGTGCCGCTGCGCTACCTGGACGGCATGGACAGCCTGCTGTCGATCGTCCAGATGCCGGCCGGCGTTCCGGTGGCGACCGTCTCGGTGGCCGGCGCGCGCAACGCCGGCCTGCTCGCGGTGCGGATGCTCGCCGCCTTCGACCCCGAGCTCACCGAGAAGATGACCGACTTCCAGGCCGAGCTGAACAACCAGGCCACCGAGAAGGGCGCCAAGCTGCGCGCCAAGGTGGCCGGTTCCTCCTCCTTCGGATTCGGCAAGTAATCCCGCCGGTGGGGGTGGGGTAGAACAGCCCGTATGACTTCTCGGACGGACTCCTCCCCCACCCCGCTCGACCGCGCCCGCGCCCTGCTGCGCACCGCCCCCGTGGTGGACGGCCACAACGACCTCCCCTGGGCGATGCGCGAGCAGGCAGGGTACGACCTCGGCGCGCTCGACCTCGCCGCCGACCAGAGCGACCGCCTGCACACCGACCTCGCCCGCCTCGCGGAGGGCGGGGTCGGCGCGCAGTTCTGGTCCGTCTACGTCCCCTCCTCGCTGGCCGGCGACCACGCGGTGAGCGCCACCCTGGAGCAGGTCGACTTCGTCCACGCCCTGGTCGAGCGCTACCCGGACCGGCTGCGCCTGGCCCGTACCGCCGCCGATATGGAGGCCGCCCGCGCCGAGGGCCGGATCGCCTCCCTGATGGGCGCCGAGGGCGGCCACTCCATCGACTGCTCGCTGGCCACCCTGCGCGCCCTGTACGAACTGGGCGTGCGGTACCTGACGCTCACCCACAACGACAACGTGCCGTGGGCGGACTCCGCGACCGACAAGCCCGTGGCCGGCGGGCTGACCCGGTTCGGCGAGGAGGTCGTCCGGGAGATGAACCGGCTCGGCATGCTGGTCGACCTCTCGCACGTCTCCGCCGACACCATGCGCGACGCCCTGCGGGTCACCGAGGCGCCCGTCGTCTTCTCGCACTCCTCCTCGCGCGCGGTCTGCGACCACCCGCGCAACATCCCGGACGACGTGCTCGCCCAGCTGCCCGCCAACGGCGGCGTGGCGATGGCGACCTTCGTGCCGAAGTTCATCCTGCCCGCCGCCATCGAGTGGACCCGGGAGGCCGACGAGAACATGCGCGCCCACGGCTTCCACCCGCTGGACACCACCCCGCCGGCCATGGAGCGCCAGCGCGCCTTCGAGGCCGCCAACCCGCGCCCGATCGCCACCCCGGCCACCGTCGCCGACCACCTCGACCACATGCGCGAGGTGGCCGGCATCGACCACATCGGCATCGGCGGCGACTTCGACGGCACCGCCTTCCTGCCCGACGGCCTGGACTCGGTGGCCGGCTACCCCAACCTGGTCGCCGAACTCCTCGACCGCCGCTGGTCGGAGGCCGACCTGGCCAAGCTCACCTGGCACAACGCCGTCCGCGTCCTGCGCGACGCCGAGTCGGTGGCCGCCCGGCTGCGCGCCGAGCGGCGCCCGTCCATCGCCACCATCGCGCGGCTGGACGGCTGAGCCTCAGCCCAGCCGCGGGATCTCGACGGCCGGGCACCGGTCCGTCACCACGGCCGGCCCGGCGTCCCTGGTCCGCTGGTGCGGATCCCGGTCGGGAATGGCCGGGATCGCGGTGGCGCTGGGGTGAGGTGAGTTCTCGGCTCTCGGCTGCGAGGAGGCAGGGCATGTACGGCGACCCGGAGACGGTTCGGAGGATCCTGACCGAGGCAGGGGACACCTGGGCCGTCGTGGGCCTCTCGTCCAACCGGCGACGAGCGGCCTACGGCGTCGCCGAGGTGCTCCAGCGCTTCGGCAAGCGGATCGTGCCCGTGCACCCGAAGGCTGAGACGGTGCACGGCGAGAAGGGGTACGCGTCCCTGGCGGACATCCCCTTCGAGGTGGACGTGGTGGATGTGTTCGTCCGGTCCGACCTCGCTGGTGAGGTCGCGGACCAGGCGGCTGCGATCGGCGCCAAGGCCGTCTGGTTCCAGCTCGGTGTGACCGACGAAGCCGCGTACGAGCGGACCCGGGCTTCGGGGCTCTCGATGGTGATGGACAAATGCCCCGCCATCGAGATTCCCCGCCTCGGCCGGGCCGGTCGCTTCGGGTAGAGCCCGGGAACACGGAGGGGCGCTCAGCTCGGGCGGCCCAGGGCGCGGTAGGTCCAGCCGGCGGCGCGCCAGGCGTCGGCGTCCAGGACGTTGCGGCCGTCGAGCAGGCGGCGCTCGGCGACCACGGAGCCGAGGGTGGCCGGATCCAGCTCGCGGAACTCGGACCACTCGGTGAGGTGGAGGACGACGTGGGCGCCCTCGGCGGCCTCCAGGGCGGAGTGGGCGTAGGTGAGGGACGGGAACATCTTGCGGGCGTTGTCCACGGCCTTCGGGTCGTAGACGGTGACCTGGGCGCCCTGGAGCTGGATCTGGGCGGCCACGTTGAGGGCGGGGGAGTCCCGGATGTCGTCCGAGTTGGGCTTGAAGGCGGCGCCGAGGACGGCGACCCGGCGGCCCAGGAAGCCGCCGCCGCACTGCTCGCGGGCCAGCTCCACCATCCGGGAGCGGCGCCGCATGTTGATCGAGTCGACCTCGCGCAGGAAGGTCAGAGCCTGGTCGGCGCCGAGCTCGCCGGCCCGGGCCATGAACGCGCGGATGTCCTTCGGCAGGCAGCCGCCGCCGAAGCCGAGGCCGGAGTTGAGGAACTTGCCGCCGATCCGCTCGTCGTAGGCGAGCGCCTTGCTGAGCTGGGTGACGTCCGCGCCGGCCGCCTCGCAGACCTCGGCCATCGCGTTGATGAAGGAGATCTTGGTGGCCAGGAAGGAGTTGGCGGCCGCCTTGACCAGTTCCGCCGTCGCGAAGTCGGTGACCATGAACGGCACCCCGGCCGCGATCGGCTCCGCGTACACCTCGCGCAGCAGCCGCTCGGCCCGCTCGCTCTGGGCGCCGACCACGATCCGGTCCGGCCGCAGGGTGTCCTGCACGGCGAAGCCCTCGCGCAGGAACTCCGGGTTCCAGGCGAGTTCGGCGCCCTCGCCGACCGGTGCCAGCGCGGCCAGCCGCTCGGCCAGCCGGGCCGCCGAGCCGACCGGGACGGTGGACTTGCCGACCACCAGGGCGGGGCGGGTCAGGTGCGGCGCGAGCTCGTCGATCGCGGTGTCGACGTACGACATGTCGGCCGCGAACTCGCCCTTGCGCTGAGGGGTGTTGACGCAGACGAAGTGCACGTCGCCGAACTCGGCGGCCTCCTGGGCGGAGGTGGTGAAGCGCAGTCGTCCGGTCGAACCCTCGTGTCCGGCCACGTGCTTGAGCAGCAGTTCGGACAGCCCGGGCTCGTACATCGGGACGCGGCCCGCGGTCAGCATGGCGATCTTGTCCGGGTCGATGTCCAGACCCAGCACCTCGAAGCCGAACTCGGCCATCGCGGCGGCGTGCGTGGCGCCGAGGTAGCCGGTGCCGATCACGGAGATGCGGAGGGTCACGGGTTCTCCTTGGATGCGGACGCGACCAGTACAGATGCCCTGATGCTATCCGTCCGCGGGGAGCTCACACGGATCACCTGCACGGCTGGGACGCTAGGCAGCCGCAGGCCCGCGCCCTAGGATCTCTACTGAACGGTAGTTAACCGCGGATTCGACTCGCACCGGGCGTCGATCGGACCTCGCTCGGGCGTTGGTCACTGAACGACGAGGCAGGCATCATGGCGGGCAGCGCAGGGGCGGCTGACTTCGATCTCTTCCGGATCTCCGAGGAGCACGAGATGCTCCGTGAGGCGGTGCGTTCGCTGGCCGAGGCGAAGATCGCTCCGTTCGCGGCGGAGGTGGACGAGCAGGGGCGGTTCCCGCAGGAGGCGTTGGACGCGTTGCAGGGCAGTGACCTGCACGCGGTGCACGTGCCGGAGGAGTACGGCGGTGCGGGGGCGGACGCGCTGGCGACGGTGATCGTGATCGAGGAGGTGGCGCGGGTGTGTGCGTCGTCCTCGTTGATCCCGGCGGTGAACAAGCTGGGGTCGCTGCCGGTGCAGCTGTCGGGTTCGGAGGAGCTGAAGGCGCGGTACCTGGGGGCGTTGGCGCGTGGTGAGGGGATGTTCTCGTACTGCCTGTCGGAGCCGGAGGCGGGTTCGGACGCGGCGGGGATGAAGACCCGGGCGGTGCGGGACGGGGACTTCTGGGTGCTGAACGGTGTGAAGCGGTGGATCACCAACGCGGGTGTGTCCGAGTTCTACACGGTGATGGCGGTGACGGATCCTTCGATGCGCTCGAAGGGGATCTCGGCGTTCGTGGTGGAGAAGGGCGACGAGGGGGTGTCGTTCGGTGCGCCGGAGAAGAAGCTGGGGATCAAGGGTTCGCCGACGCGTGAGGTGTACTTCGACAATGTGCGGATTCCGGCGGATCGGATGATCGGTGCGGAGGGGACGGGTTTCCAGACGGCGATGCGCACGCTGGATCACACCCGGGTGACGATCGCGGCGCAGGCGGTGGGGATCGCGCAGGGGGCGTTGGACTACGCGAAGGGGTATGTGAAGGAGCGCCGGCAGTTCGG
>NZ_JBSFKF010000036.1:0-82557 GCF_053598415.1 Kitasatospora sp. NPDC001132
CCGGGGATGTCAACATATCTGGCGTTGACTTTTGGCACGCTGTTGAGTTCTCAAGGAACGGACGCTTCCTTCGGACCGCCTTCCAGCGGACCCTCAGGGCTTCGTTCTTTCGTGTTTCCAGCTTATCAGACGCTTTCCGCTCCATTTACCGGAGCTTTTCGCTTCTGAAATCTGGCGTTAACCGCGGAGTCGCGGCGACTCGACCAACCATAGCGGGTGGGCGGCCGGAGCGCGAATCGGGGCGCGCCGGGAGTCCCCCGGACGGCGCATGATTTGTTGCTCTCGCGAGCATATACAGCAATGGTCCCGATTCGCCAAGATGCCTGTAGAGTGCGGCGCATCGGCCAGAGGACTAGACCACTCGCGGGCCGGTGAGCCGCCGGCCGACTGGGCAGGCGCGGGCGGTTCTTCGCCCGGGAATGTCAGCAGATGTCCCTAGTTGACATCACTTAGGCTTCAGTTGATCGTCGTGCCGCTCCTCGCGGCCGCTCGCTGTACTGCGTACTTGGGAGGCACAACCATGACCACTGTGACGTCGCCGCTGACCGGCAAGATCGTGGGGCTCGCGGGCGTGCCCGACCCGGTGTTCTCGGGTGCGATGGTCGGCCCGGGCACCGCGATCGACCCGGTGCGTGAGCAGACCACGGCGCTCGCCCCGGTGGATGGTGTCGTCGTCTCCATGCACCCGCACGCGTTCGTCGTGGTGGACGCCGAGGGCCACGGTGTGCTGACCCACCTCGGGATCGACACCGTCCAGCTGAACGGCGAGGGCTTCGAGCTGCTCGTCGCCAAGGGCGACACGGTGACCCGCGGTCAGGCCGTCATCAAGTGGGACCCGGCCGCCGTCGAGGCCGCCGGCAAGTCGCCGATCTCGCCGATCGTGGCCCTGGAGGCCACCGACGACTCGCTCGGCGACCTGCGGGAGGACGGCGAAGCCAAGGCGGGCGACCAGCTGTTCAGCTGGAGCTGATCTCTTCCTTCCGACACCCGCCCCGAGCGAGATGACGGGGCGGCCCCCACACAGCGGTTCCCGGCGGGGCCGCTCATCTCAGCGGAGACAGGTGACATGGAGAAGACGCTGCGCGGCGTGGGCGTGAGCCACGGGGTCGCGATCGGCCAGGTGCGGCACATGGGGACGGCGGTACTGGAGCCCCCGGCCACCCAGATCCCGACCGAGGACGCCCCGCGGGAGCAGGCCCGGGCCCAGGCCGCCGTCGAGGCGGTCGCCGCCGACCTCATCGCGCGCGGCAACCTCGCGGGGGGCGAGGCGCAGGCCGTACTGGAGGCCCAGGCGCTGATGGCGCAGGACCCTGAGCTGATGGCCGACGTGTCCCGCCGGATCGCCGTCGGCAGCAGTGCCGAGCGTGGCGTCTACGACGCGTTCGCGGCCTACCGGGCGCTGCTCGCCTCCGCCGGGGAGTACCTGGCCGGGCGGGTCGCCGACCTGGACGACGTGCGCAACCGGATCGTGGCCCGGCTGCTCGGTGTGCCGATGCCGGGTGTGCCGGACAGCGACGAGCCGTACGTGCTGTTCGCGCGGGACCTGGCGCCGGCCGACACCGCGCTGCTCGACCCGACGCTGGTGCTCGGCTTCGTGACCGAGGAGGGCGGGCCGACCAGCCACAGCGCCATCCTGGCCCGGGCGATGGGCGTGCCGGCCGTCGTGGCACTGCCGGGTGCGATCGAGGTCGCCGAGGGCACCGTCGTCGCGGTGGACGGCAGCTCCGGCGACGTGCTGGTGGAGCCGTCCCAGGAGAAGCAGGACGAGCTGCGGGCGGTCGCCGCCGAGCGCAAGGCCGCGCTGGCCGCTTCCTCCGGCCCGGGGCAGACCTCGGACGGTCACCGGGTGCCGCTGCTGGCGAACGTGGGCGGTCCGGCCGACGTGCCGGCCGCGCTGGAGAACGGCGCCGAGGGCGTCGGCCTGTTCCGCACCGAGTTCCTCTTCCTGGACGACTCGGCGAAGGCGCCCAGTGCCGAGAAGCAGGTCGAGGCGTACCGCAAGGTGCTGGAGGCCTTCCCCGAGGGCCGGGTCGTGGTCCGGGTGCTGGACGCCGGCGCCGACAAGCCGCTGGACTTCCTGACCCCCGCCGACGAGCCGAACCCGGCGCTGGGCGTGCGCGGGCTGCGCACCCTGCTCGAACACCCCGACGTGCTGCGCACCCAGCTCGAGGCGCTGGCCAAGGCGGCCGAGGGGCTGCCAGTGCACCTTGAGGTGATGGCCCCGATGGTGGCCGACCGCAAGGACGCCAAGGACTTCGCGGCCGCGTGCCGGGAGGCCGGGCTGGACGCCAAGTTCGGTGCGATGGTGGAGATCCCGTCGGCCGCGCTGCGCGCCAGGGCGATCCTCCGGGAGGTCGAGTTCCTGTCGCTGGGGACCAACGACCTCGCCCAGTACACCTTCGCGGCCGACCGTCAGGTCGGTGCGCTGGCCCGGCTCCAGGACCCGTGGCAGCCGGCCCTGCTGGACCTGGTCGCCGCGGCGGCCGACGCGGCCCGGGTGAGCGGCAAGAGCTGCGGTGTCTGCGGCGAGGCGGCCTCCGACCCGCTGCTGGCCGTGGTGCTGACCGGTCTGGGCGTCACCAGCCTGTCGATGGGCGCGGCCTCGATCCCCTACGTGCGGACCACGCTCGCCAAGTACACGCTGGCGCAGTGCCGCCGGGCGGCCGAGGCGGCGCGGGCCGCGGACAGTGCCGAGGAGGCGCGGGCTGCGGCGCAGCAGGTGCTCTCCGGGGAGTGACGGCACAAGAGACGAGAAGGGGCGCTCCCACCATCGCGGTGGGGGCGCCCCTTTCGTTCGCGCCGGGCCGGTCAGGCCCGGCGGTCGAGGCGGAGCCGCTCGAAGAAGCGCAGGTGCTCGATGCGGTCGACGGAGCCGGGGTTGACGGCCTGCTCCAGCGGGGTGCCGGAGAGGATGCGCTTGACCGGGACCTCGATCCGCTTGCCGGTGAGGGTGTGCGGGAGGCCGCGGACGGCGATGACCTCGTCGGGCACGTGGCGCGGGGAGAGCTCGGTGCGCAGCGAGGTGCGGATGCGCCCGATCACGTCGTCGGTCAGCTCCGCGCCGGGGGTGAGGACGACGAACAGCGGCATCCAGTAGCCGCCGTCGGGCTCCTCCAGGCCGATGACCAGGGACTCGGCGATCTCGGGGAGGCGCTCGACGACCTCGTAGATGTCCGAGGAGCCCATCCGGACGCCCTGGCGGTTGAGGGTGGAGTCGGAGCGGCCGTGGATGACGACGGTGCCGCGGGAGGTGACGGTGATCCAGTCGCCGTGGCGCCAGATGCCGGGGTAGGTGTCGAAGTAGCTGTCGTGGTAGCGGGTGCCCTCCGGGTCGTTCCAGAAGCCGGTGGGCATCGACGGGATGGGCTTGGTGACGACGAGTTCGCCGACGGCGTCGGTGTGGGGGTGGCCCTGGGCGTCCCAGGACTCGACGGCCGCGCCGAGGCAGGGGGCCTGGATCTCGCCGAGGTGCACGGGGAGGGTCGGGACGCCGCCGACGAAGCAGGAGCAGACGTCGGTGCCGCCGCTGACGGAGGCGAGCCAGACGTCCTGCTTGACCTCGTCGTAGATCCAGCGGAAGCCGTCGGGCGGGAGCGGGGAGCCGGTGGTGCCGATGCAGCGGACGGCGGAGAGGTCGAGGTCGCGGCCGGGGTGGAGTCCGGCCTTGCGGCTCGCGATCACGTAGGCGGCGGAGGTGCCGAGGACGGTGGCGCCGGTGCGGGCGGCGACCGACCAGAGGGCGCCGGTGTCGGGGTGCCCGGGGCTGCCGTCGTAGGTAACAATCGTGGACCCGACGAGGAGGCCGGCCAGCAGGAAGTTCCACATCATCCAGCCGGTGGAGGTGTACCAGAGGAAGCGGTCCCGCGGGCCGAGGTCGAGGTGGAGGCCAGCCTGCTTGAGGTGTTCGAGCAGGATGCCGCCCTGGCTCTGGACGATGGCCTTGGGCAGGCCGGTGGTGCCGGAGGAGTAGAGCACCCAGAGCGGGTGGTCGAAGGGGACGGCCTCGAAGACCGGCTCCACGTCGTCGGCGACCAGGTCGTCCCAGTTCAGGGCGCCCTCGGGGGCGGGGGCGCCGAGCAGCGGGACGTGGACGACGGTGTGCAGGCTGGGCAGCTCGCGGCGCAGCTCGGCGACGACCTCGGTGCGGTCGTGGTCCTTGCCGCCGTAGTGGTAGCCGTCGATGGCGAACAGGACGGCGGGCTCGATCTGCTGGAGGCGGTCGAGGACGCTGCGGGCGCCGAAGTCGGGGGCGCAGCTGGTCCAGATGGCGCCGACGGCCGCGGTGGCGAGGAGGGCGACGGCGGCCTGCGGGACGTTGGGCAGGTAGGCGCTGACCCGGTCGCCGGGGCCGATGCCGCGGGCGCGCAGGGCCGCGGCCAGCGAGCCGACCTGGCGGCGGAGTTCGGACCAGGTGAGGACGGCCGGCTGCTCGCCGGTCTCGTCGAGGTGGAGGATCGCGGGGTGGTCGGCGTTGGCGGGGTTCTCCGCTGCGCGCAGGGCGTGCTCGGCGTAGTTGAGGCGGGCGCCGGGGAACCAGCGGGCGCCGGGCATGGTGGCGTCGGCGAGGACGGCTTCGGGAGCCTGCCGGAAGCGGACGTCGAACCACTGGGTGATCGCGGTCCAGAACCGGTCGAGGTCCTCGGTGGACCAGGCGTGCAGGGCGGCGTAGCGCTCGGCGGCCTGCTGGTCGTCGGTGGCCGGGGCGAGGGGGGCGGCCGGGGCGCCGTGCTGTTCGGCGGCCCAGGCCTGGAAGGCCACCAGGGTGGTGTCGGCGGCGCGAGCGGGGGTGGGGCGCCAGAGCGGCTGGTCCTGCGGTGGGGTGCTCACGGTGGTGGTCTCCCGGCCGGTGGTGGGGACGGGAGGGCTCGTGGCAGACCCGTCCGGTTGGGCTGTCGGTGCAGACCATGCCACGTGATCGCCCGCCGCGCCAGGGTCGGCCGATGGGTGGACGGGAGGTCAGCGCCGGGTGAACTCGCCGCCGAACCAGCGGCGCAGGACGCCGTTGTGGAAGTCCCAGACGAGTGGGGTCTCGGCGGTGGCGAGCAGCCAGCCGTCGGTCTCGTCGGTGGGGCGCGAGGGCGGGAGGTCGGCGAGCGGTCGGGCCGGGAGCAGTCCGCAGAGCATCACGAAGCGGCCGTTGGGGTCGGAGGCGGTGTGGATCAGGGTGACCTCGGCCGCGTCGGCGGTGATGCCGGTCTCCTCGTGCAGTTCGCGGACGCAGGCCTGCTGCCAGCTCTCGCCGTAGTCCATGTAGCCGCCGGGGAAGGCGAGTTCGCCGTAGCCGGGCTCGATGGTGCGGCGGATGACGACCAGGGCGGGGTCGGCGTCGGGGCGGGTGACGGGGAGGACGGTGACCGCGACGGGCAGCGGGTTGCGGTAGCTGATCTCGGCGCAGCCGGGGCAGGTGCGTGGCCAGGCGAGGGTGCCGGGCGGGTAGGGCGTGCCGCAGAAGTGGCAGTGCGAGAACGGCCGGTGGGCGCTCTGGATCGCTTCGTCAGTCGTCATGGCCGGATGGTAGCCCGGCCGTCGGCGGTGGTGCCCCGGGCCGGGGAGGCTCAGGGCGCCCCGGTGTCCTCGGTGCTCTCCTCCCGGCCGGGGCGGAGCAGCGCGGGGTGCAGCAGCCGGGCGTCGCCGGCGTGGTAGGTGCGGGCGCGGGGGCCGCCGCGGGCGCCGCCGCGCTCGGTGGTGGTGCCGGTGCTCTCGACGAAGCCGGGCACCGACAGCACCTTGCGGTGGAAGTTGCCGGGGTGGAGCTTCTCGTCCCAGACCGCCTCGTAGACGGCGCGGAGGTCGGGGATGGTGAAGTCGTACGGCAGGAAGGCGGTGGCCAGCGGGCTGTACTCGAGTTTGGCGCGCACCCGGTCGAGGCCGTCGGCGAGGATGCGGGCGTGGTCGAAGGCCAGCGTGAGCGGGCCGGGGCCGGTGCGCCCGTCGACGCCACCCCCGTGGGTGTCGGCGGGCGCACCGGCGGCTCGGGACCGGCCACGGGGCCGGAGGTCCAGGTCGGAGACGGGGTGCCAGGCGGCGGCCGCGGCGTCCGTCCCGGCCTGGGGGTCGGGCAGGTCGGGGGCGAAGGCGAGGTACGCGACGGAGACGACGTGCATCCGAGGGTCCCGCTCGGGGGCGCCGTAGCTGCCGAGCTGTTCGAGGTGGAGGCGGCAGAGCGTCTCGGTCCCGGAGGCGCTCCGCAGGCCCGTCTCCTCCGCGAGCTCGCGGGCCGCGGCCTCGTCCAGGCTCTCCTCGCCGGCCCGCAGGAAGCCGCCGGGCAGCGCCCAGCAGCCCTGGTGGGGCGGGACGCCGCGCTCGACGAGCAGCACGTGCAGGCTGCCGTGGCGCAACGTCAGGGCGACCACGTCCACGGTGACGGCGACCGGGGCGTAGGCGCGCGGATCGTACGCGGCGAGCCACTCCTGTTCGGCTCGGGGCCCGGTGGAGGGCGGTTGGTCGTCCACTGCCACGCCGGGCTCCTTTCCGTGCGTTCCGGTGCCGCCGGCCTGGCCGCCGGTGCTGTTCTTCTCGGGCTGAGCACAACGTAACGAGCGCTTTCCCCGGTGGCAAACGGTTTTCCTCCCCGGCCGGGGCACTCGGCCGGAGCGCCCCGTCCTAGGCTGTGACCAGGAACTCTGCCAGAGGAGACCGACATGCCCATTCTCCCCCCGCCCGACTTCGTCGCCGCGCTGGCCGCCGGTCCGCTGGTGCTCGACGGAGGGATGTCGAACCAGTTGGCGGCGGACGGGCACGACCTCTCGGACGAGCTGTGGTCGGCGCGGCTGCTGGCGGACGACCCGCAGGCGGTGCTGGCGGTGCACCGGGCGTACTTCGCGGCGGGCGCGGACGTCGCGATAACCGCGAGCTACCAGGCGAGTTTCGAGGGCTTCGCGCGCCGCGGGGTCGGCCGGGCGCAGGCCGCGCGGCTGCTGGCGAGCAGTGTGGAGCTGGCCCGGGAGGCGGCGCGCCCGGAACCGGGCGGGCGGCGGCGCTGGGTGGCGGCCTCGGTGGGCCCGTACGGGGCGGTGCTGGCGGACGGCTCGGAGTACCGGGGCCGGTACGGGCTGAGCGTCGCGGAGCTGGCGGACTTCCACCGGCCGCGGCTGGAGGTGCTGGCGGCGGCCCGGCCGGACGTGCTGGCGCTGGAGACGGTGCCGGACGTGGACGAGGCGCGGGCGCTGCTGGGGCTGGTGCGCGGGCTGGGGGTGCCGGCCTGGCTGTCGTACAGCATCGAGGGTGACCGGACCAGGGCCGGGCAGCCGCTGGCGGAGGCCTTCGCGGTGGCCGCCGGGGTGGACGAGGTGGTCGCGGTGGGCGTCAACTGCTGCACGCCGCGGGACGCGGACCGGGCGGTGGCGGTGGCCGCCGAGGTGACCGGGAAGCCGGTGGTGGTCTACCCGAACAGCGGGGAGCGCTGGGACGCCGCCCGCCGGGGCTGGCGCGGCGAGCCGACCTTCCGCTCGGCCCGGGTGGACGGCTGGCTCGCGGACGGCGCGCGGCTGGTGGGCGGCTGCTGCCGGGTCGGGACGGACGGGATCGCCGCGCTGGCGGCAGAGGTGACGGTGCAGCGGACGCAACGGGCGGGGGCGTCGGGCTGACGGCTCGGGCGGGGTGCCGGCCCAGCGGGCGGGAGCGCACGCGACGGCCCGGACCGCGGCTCGACGCAGCGGGCCGATGCAGCGGGTCGACAGGGGTCGCGGGCGGGTTACCCGGGGGGAAGGTGCACGGAACGGCGGCGGCCTGGCAGACTCGTCCCGTCACCACTGCGGTCGACAATGTCGACCGCCTGTCAGCGCGGAGGTTCCCATGCCCGGCCCGATCCAGTCGCTCTCCCGGGCCGCCGCGATCCTGCGGCTGCTGGCCGGCGGTGAGCGCCGCCTGGGCCTGTCCGAGGTCGCGACGGCGCTGGGCCTGGCCAAGGGGACGGCCCACGGCATCCTGCGCACGATGCAGCAGGAGGGGTTCGTCGAGCAGGACCCGGAGAGCGGCAAGTACCAGCTGGGCGCCGAGCTGCTGCGACTGGGGCAGAGCTACCTGGACGTGCACGAGCTGCGGGCGCGGGCGCTGGTGTGGGCGGACGACCTGGCCCGGGCGGCCGGGGAGACGGTCTACCTGGGGGTGCTGCACCAGCAGGGCGTGCTGATCGTGCACCACGTGTTCCGGCCGGACGACACCCGGCAGGTGCTGGAGGTGGGCTCGATGCAGCCGCTGCACAGCACCGCGCTGGGCAAGGTGCTGGTGGCCTACGACCCGGTCGCGCGCGGGGAGTTGGGCGACGGACCGTACGAGTCGTACACCGTGCGGACACTGACCGAGGCGGCCGACGTGGACGCCGAGTGCGCGCTGATCCGGGAGCGCGGCTGGGCGGACTCGATCGAGGAGACCTGGGAGGGCGTGGCCTCGATCGGCGCGCTGATCCAGGACCGGCGGCGCAACCCGGTGGGCGCGGTGTGCATCAGCGGGGCGGTCGAGCGGGTCTGCGAGGACGGCTTCGTGAAGCCCTCGCTGGTGGCCTCGGTGCGCAGTGCGGCGCGGGCGATCTCCCGCGACCTGGGCGCCGGCAGGTTCTGAGCGCACCCCGCGGACCCACCCCCACGGCCCCACTCCCACGAACCCACCCCCCACGGACCCCCTCCGAGCGCACTCCCGAGTACGTCTCGGAGCACACCTCGGAGCAGGTCTCCGAACACATCCACGGGCGGCTCGCCCAGAGCCGCCGATTCGTCACGCCAGAGGCGCGGACGGCCGGGAGGCCTGTCCGCGCCTCTGGCGTTTTGTCCGGTTTCGGGACACTCCCCTCGGTAGCCTCGACGGACCCGTCGAGGCGAGGGTCACAGCTGCATAACCCCGCCTTGACGTGGGGGCGACCTGGGGAGGAAGCTTCCGCATGACGGTCGACATTGTCGAACGATGGCCGGAGAGATCACTCCCACAGTGAGCTCACCCGCACAACGATCGACCGACCGCCTGCCCCCACCACCCTCCGGGCCATATGGACAAGGGAGTCTTTGTGTCCGCGTTCTCCAACGGCGACGTCTTCGTCGGCGAAACCCTCGGCACCGCCGCCCTGATACTTCTCGGCGGTGGCGTCTGCGCCGCCGTGACCCTCAAGAAGTCGAAGGCCGTCAACGCCGGTTGGCTGGCGATCACCTTCGGCTGGGGATTCGCGGTCCTCATCGCCGCCTACATGTCGGCTCCGAAGTCCGGTGCCCACCTCAACCCGGCCGTCACCGTCGCCCTCGCGGTCAAGAGCGGCGAGTGGAGCCAGGTGCCGCTCTACCTCGGCTCCCAGCTGCTCGGCGCGATCATCGGCGCCGTGCTGGTCTGGGCCACCTACCTGGGCCAGTTCAACGCGAACGAGGAGCCCACCCTCGGCATCTTCTCGACCGGCCCCGAGATCCGGAACCCGATCCAGAACGTGATCACCGAGGTCATCGGCACCTTCGTGCTCTGCTTCGCGATCCTCACCATCGGCACCAACTCCGGGCTCTCCCAGTCCGGCACCGGCACCCTGATGGTCGCCTTCACCGTCGTCGGCATCGGCCTCTCGCTGGGCGGCCCGACCGGCTACGCGATCAACCCGGCCCGTGACCTCGGCCCGCGCATCGCCCACGCCCTGCTGCCGATCCCGAACAAGGGCGGCTCCGACTGGTCGTACGCCTGGATCCCGGTCGTCGGCCCGATCCTGGGCGGCCTGGCGGCCGGCGGCGTCTACAACGCCATCTTCTAGAGACCCCTCTCGAAATGAGCGGTGTCGACCCCGCCGCACACGGGGACTGACCGAGCAGGCTCGTCAGGCCCACCCACCCCGTACCCCCCGAACCAGAGCCGAGGACCCTCCCCATGACCTCCACCGGTAACTACATCGCCGCGATCGACCAGGGCACCACCTCCAGCCGCTGCATCATCTTCGGCGCCGACGGCCGGATCGTCGCCGTCGACCAGCAGGAGCACCGGCAGATCTTCCCGCAGCCCGGCTACGTCGAGCACGACGCCGCCGAGATCTGGACCCGGGTGCAGTCGGTCGTCCGCGGCGCGCTGGAGAAGGCCGGCCTGACCAAGGACGACATCCGCGCGATCGGCATCACCAACCAGCGCGAGACCACCGTCCTGTGGGACAAGAACACCGGCGAGCCGGTGCACAACGCGCTGGTGTGGCAGGACACCCGCACCGAGGCGCTCTGCCGCGAGCTGGGCCGCAACGTCGGCCAGGACCGCTTCCGCCGCGAGACCGGCCTCCCCCTGGCCAGCTACTTCGCCGGCCCGAAGATCCGCTGGCTGCTGGACAACGTCGAGGGCCTGCGCGAGCGCGCCGAGGCCGGCGACATCCTCTTCGGCACCATGGACACCTGGGTGATCTGGAACCTCACCGGCGGTGTCAACGGCGGCAAGCACGTCACGGACGTCACCAACGCCAGCCGCACCATGCTGATGAACCTGCACACCCTGCAGTGGGACGACAAGATCGCCGAGTCGATGGACGTCCCGATGTCCGTCCTGCCGGAGATCCGCTCCTCCGCCGAGGTGTACGGCGAGGCCGTCGGCGACCTGGCCGGCGTCCCCGTCGCCTCCGCGCTCGGCGACCAGCAGGCCGCGCTGTTCGGCCAGACCTGCTTCGACGAGGGCGAGGCCAAGTCCACCTACGGCACCGGCACCTTCCTGCTGCTGAACACCGGCGAGAAGATCGTCAACTCGTACCACGGCCTGCTGACCACCGTCGGCTACCGGATCGGCGACCAGGCCCCGGTGTACGCCTTGGAAGGCTCGATCGCCGTCACCGGCTCGCTCGTCCAGTGGCTGCGCGACCAGCTCGGCATCATCTCCACCGCCGCCGAGATCGAGACCCTCGCCAACACCGTCGAGGACAACGGCGGCGCCTACTTCGTCCCGGCCTTCTCCGGCCTGTTCGCCCCGTACTGGCGCTCCGACGCCCGCGGTGTGATCGCCGGTCTGACCCGGTACGTCACCAAGGGCCACCTGGCCCGGGCCGTCCTGGAGGCCACCGCCTGGCAGACCCGCGAGGTCGTCGACGCCATGCAGAAGGACTCCGGGGTCGAGCTCACCGCCCTCAAGGTCGACGGCGGCATGACCAGCAACAACCTGCTCATGCAGAACATCGCCGACGTCCTGGACGCCCCGGTCGAGCGCCCGTACGTGGCCGAGACCACCGCCCTCGGCGCCGCCTACGCGGCCGGTCTCGCCGTCGGCTTCTGGAACGACCTCGACACCCTGCGGGCCAACTGGCACCGCGCCGCCGAGTGGACCCCGCGCATGGACGAGGCCACCCGGGAGCGCGAGTACAAGAAGTGGCTCAAGGCCGTGGAGCGCACCATGGGCTGGGTGGAGGAAGAAGAGAACAACTGACCGACGAGCCGGTCGGGGCCCCGTGCCCCGGCCGGCCGCCCGCTGTTCCGGCAACGGGCGTCACTGGTTTCACGGCCCGCCGCACCGGGCCGACCGGCCTCTCCCGCAGGGGCCGCACCGCACACGAGAGGAGTAACGGCGCCGCCCGACCCGCGCGCCGTACACAACCACCATGGCAACCATCCCGACCCTGGGCGCCGAGCGCACCGCCGGCCGCACCGCTTCCCGCGCCGAGACCCGCGAGCTGCTCGGCAAGGCCACCTACGACCTGCTGGTGATCGGGGGCGGCATCCTCGGCACGGCCGTCGCCTGGACCGCGTCCCAGGCCGGCCTGAAGGTCGCCATGGTCGACGCCGGCGACTTCGCCGGCGCCACCTCCAGCGCCTCCTCCAAGCTCGTCCACGGCGGCCTGCGCTACCTGCAGACCGGCGCGGTCAAGCTGGTCGCGGAGAACCACAAGGAGCGCCGCGCGCTCTCCACCGACGTGGCCCCGCACCTGGTCAACCCGCTGACCTTCTTCGTGCCGGTCTACAAGGGCGGCCCGCACGGCGCCGCCAAGCTCGGCGCCGGCGTCTTCCTCTACTCGGCGCTGTCCGCCTTCCGCGACGGCATGGGCCGGGTCTCCACCGCCGCGCACGCCGCCCAGCAGGTGCCCGCGCTGCGCACCGAGGGCCTGCGCTCGGTGGCCGTCTACGGCGACCACCAGATGAACGACTCGCGCGTCGCCGTGATGACCGTACGCGCCGCGGTCGACGCCGGCGCCGTGGTGCTCAACCACGCCGAGGTCACCGGCCTGCGCTTCACCGGCGGCCGGGTCACCGGCGCCGAGCTGCGCGACCGCCTGGACGGCAGCGAGTTCGGCATCGACGCCCGCCTGGTGCTGAACGCCACCGGCCCGTGGGTCGACCACCTGCGCAAGATGGAGGACGCCGGCGCCGCGCCGTCGATCCGCCTCTCCAAGGGCGCCCACGTGGTCGTCAAGCGCCGCTCGCCGTGGCGCGCCGCGCTGACCATCCCGATCGACAAGTACCGCGTCTCCTTCGCCATCCCGTGGGAGGACCACGTCCTGCTCGGCACCACCGACGAGGAGTACACCGGCGACCCGAAGGACGTCCGGGCCACCGACGCGGACATCGACCAGATCATGGGCGAGGCCGCGCACGCCATCCGCGACGAGCACCTCGACCGCGACCTGATCACCTACTCCTTCGCCGGCCTGCGCGTGCTGCCGGGCGGCCCGGGCGACACCGCCGCCGCCAAGCGCGAGACGGTCGTCACCGAGGGCCGCGGCGGCATGCTGTCGGTCTCCGGCGGCAAGTGGACCACCTACCGGCACATCGGCCGCACGGTGCTGGAGAAGCTGGCCCACGTGCCTGGCACCAGCCTCGGCGAGGACATGTCCCCGATCGCCCCTACCGTCCCGCTGCCGGGCGTCGGCGCGCCGAACGCGGTGGCGCACCGCCTGCTGATCGACCGCGAGCCGGGCTCGCGGATGGAGCCGCTGGTGGCCAAGCACCTGGCCAGCCACTACGGCACCCTGTCCTTCGACATCGCCCGCATGATCGACGAGAACCCGGAGCTCGGCCGCCCGATCCACGAGGACGGCCCGGACGTCTGGGCGCAGGTCGCGTACGCGGCGGACAACGAGTGGGCGTACACCGCGGACGACGTGCTGCGCCGCCGCACCACGATGACGGTGCGCGGGCTGGACACGCCGGAGATCAAGGCCGAGGTCGAGGCCTTCCTCGCGAAGCGCGGGAACAAGTAAGCACAGCCTCGCGAAGCGCGGGAACAAGTAAGCACAGCCTCGCGAAGCGCGGGAACAAGTAAGCACAGCCTCGCGAAGCGCGGGAACAAGTAAGCACAGCCTCGCGAAGCGCGGGAACAAGTAAGCAGAGTCTCGCGAAGCGCGGGAACAAGTAGGCACAGCCTCGCGAAGCGCGGGAACGAGTAGCCACATCGCTTTCGACGGGCGGGCGTTCGGGGTTTCCCCGGGCGCCCGCCCGCCGTTTCGCCGTACCCTCCGGCCGTCAGACCGGGACGTCGGCCTTGACCACCCGCTTCGGGTGCGGGTCGGGGCGGGTGAGCACGGTGACGTCGGCGATCGGGTCGCCGTCGAGCACGAGCAGGTCGGCTGGGCGCCCGAGGCGGGGGTGCCGATCTCCCCCGCCATGCCGAGCAGCCGGGCCGCCGCGGCGGTCGCCGAGCGCAGCACGTCCACGACCGGCTGGACCCGGGTGCGCAGGGTGAACTCCTCCAGCTGGGCCGGGTGCATCGGGCTTTTCGGCGTCGCGGCTTTACGGCGTCGCGGCCTGCTGGAAACGCCGAGGGGCGGCACCCGTACGTCACGGGTGCCGCCCCTCGGCGCACTGCGGTCGAGGCCGCTAGATGATCAGGCTGAGCGGCATGATCAGGGCGATGGCGACCACCGAGATCACCGTCTCCATCATCGACCAGGACTTCAGCGTCTGCCCGACGCTCATCCCGAAGTACTCCTTCACCAGCCAGAAGCCGGCGTCGTTGACGTGCGAGAAGAACAGCGAGCCGGCACCGATCGCGAGCACCAGCAGGGCCGCGTGGGTCGAGGACATGTTCGCGGCGAGCGGGGAGACGATCCCGGCCGCGGTGATGGTGGCGACCGTCGCCGAGCCGGTGGCCAGGCGGATCAGTACGGCGATCAGCCAGCCCAGCAGCAGCGCCGAGATGTGCCACTTGCCGGACCACTCGCTCACCGCGTTGCCGACGCCGACGTCGATCAGGGTCTGCTTGAAGCCGCCGCCCGCGCCGACGATGAACACGATGCCGGCGATCGGGCCGAGCGACTTGCCGACGGTGTCGGAGATCCGGGCCTTGTCGAAGCCGGCCGCCTTGCCGAGGGTCACCATGCCGAGCAGGGTCGCGGCGAGCAGCGCGATCAGCGGGGAGCCTATGAAGTCGAACACCCGCTGGCCCAGCGCCTTCGGGTCATCGATCACCACGTCGGCGAGCGCCTTGCCGAGCATCAGCACGACGGGCAGCAGGATGGTGGCCAGCACCGCGGCGAACGACGGGGTGCGGTCGCGCTTGGCCGTCTCCTCGGGGGCGGTGGCGGCCGGGAGCTCCAGCGGACCGACCCAGCGCTCGGCCAGGCGTGCGAACAGCGGACCGGCGATGATCAGGGTCGGTACGGCGATCAGCAGGCCGAGCGCCAGGGTGATGCCGAGGTCGGCCTTCAGCGCGTCGACGGCGACCAGCGGGCCCGGGTGCGGGGGCACCAGGCCGTGCAGCACCGACAGGCCGGCCAGGGCGGGGATGCCGATCCGCATCAGCGGCACGTTGCCGCGGCGCGCGACCAGCAGCACGATCGGGATCAGCAGGACGACGCCGACCTCGAAGAACAGCGGCAGGCCGAGCACGGCCGCGATCAGCGCCATCGCCCAGGGCAGCGCCTTGTTGCCGGTGCGGGAGAGCACGGTGTCCGCGATGATGTTGGCGCCACCGGAGTCGGCGAGCAGCTTGCCGAGCATCGCTCCGAGGCCGATCAGCAGGCCGACACTGGCGACGGTGGAGCCGAAGCCCGTCGAGAAGCTGCTGAGCAGCTTGTCGAAGGGGGCACCCGCGACGGCGGCCAGCAGACCGGAGCCGAGCGTGAGGGCGAGGAACGGGTGCAGCTTCAGCTTGGTGATCAGTACGACGATCGCACCGATGCTGAGCAGCACCGCGATCAGCAGCTGGGAGTCGCTGCTGGTGTGCGGCAGGGCCGGTGGGGCGGCCGCCAGCAGGGTGGGGGCAATACTCACGCGAGGTCTCCATTGACGGGCCGCAGCAGTGCCACGGCCATCTCGACGAGTTCTTCGGGGGACGGGCCGACGTCCAGGACGCCGCCGCGCTCGTCCGCCGCCAGGGGTTCCAGGGCGGCGTACTGCGAGTCGAGCAGCGAGGACGGCATGAAGTGGCCGGCGCGGTGGCTGAGCCGGTCCTCGACCAGCTCGTGACCACCGCTGAGGTGCAGGAAGAAGGCGCCCGGGCAGGCCGCGCGCAGGGTGTCGCGATAGCGGTGCTTCAGCGCCGAGCAGGTCACCACGCCGCCGGTGCCGGCCTCGGTCCGCTCCTTGAGCCAGGCGCCGATGGCGCGCAGCCAGGGGGCGCGGTCCTGGTCGTCCAGCGGGATGCCGGCCGACATCTTGGCGATGTTGGCCGCGGGGTGGAAGTCGTCCGCCTCGGCGAAGGGGAGGGCGAGGCGGTCCGCCAGCAGGCGGGCCAGGGTGGTCTTGCCGACGCCCGAGACGCCCATCACCACCACGGTGAGAGGGGTCTTCGGAAGGTCGTGGTTCTCGACGCTGAGACCCATGGGGTGGTGCTCCTTCGTTGCCTGGCCGCCACTATCGCCTCAAAGATATGACGTATTCAAGTGACAGAAACCAAATCGTCATACTTTTGCGGTGTGGTCTGGATCGCAGGGCGCCTTGGGCGCGCAGAGGGCGAGGTGAGCGCGCGTAGGGCGGCGTGAAAGCGCCCGGGGCGGGCGTCTACGCTGGGCGGATGGAGATCCAGGGGCTGCCCGGGCGGCTGCTTGACGAGCTCGGGCCGGCGATCGCGTCGGGGGAGATCCCCGAGGGAGCGGTGCTGCGCGGCGAGGAGCTGGAGGGCCGGTTCGGGGTGTCCCGGACGGTGGTCCGCGAGGCCGTGCGGGTCCTGGAGGGGATGCGGATGGTCGCCTCCCGGCGCCGGGTCGGGATCACCGTGCAGCCGAAGTCGCTCTGGGACGTCTTCGACCCGATGGTGATCCGCTGGCGCCTGGCCGGCTCCGACCGCTCCGCCCAGCTGCGCTCGCTCGGCTCGCTGCGGATGGCCGTCGAACCGGCCGCGGCCGCGCTCGCCGCCACCCACGCGAGCGACGACGACCGGCGCGAACTCAGTGCACTGGCCGTGGATCTGACGGTCACCGCACGGGCCGCCGACCTGACCGCCTTCCTCGGGCACGACATCGCCTTCCACTCCCTGGTGCTGCGCGCCTCCGGCAACGAGATGTTCGCCCACCTCGGGGACACCGTCGCGGCTGTGCTCACCGGCCGGACCGAGTACCATCTGATGCCCCATCAGCCGGAGCCGTACGCGATCCGGCTGCACCGCGAGGTCGCGGAGGCGATCTGCGCCCAGGACGCCGCCCACGCCGAGCGGGCGATGCGGACGATCGTCACCGGCGCGCTGGAGGAGCTCAACCTCCAGCTGGACTGAGCCGGGGCCGCGGGGCGGCGGGGCCGCCGGGATGACACGATTTGGCGGCAGTTCGGCGGTTTCGGACGCATAGTCCTGGTTCGGCGGGGCAGAGTGTGCCGAGGGGGCGCGTTTCGTGTGCGCCCGTTCCGCATCCGTACCCGTCACCGAACACCGAACGCGCGCCACGCGCCTGGGGGTCGCTCGATGTCCGTGCCACGCCGCCGCCGTCGCCGTCGCCTGCCCGACGAGGTGCGCGCCGCCGCAGTCCGGGCGGTGCTCTGCCTCTCCTTCACCCTGGTGGGCGTCGTGGTGGCCACGCTGGCCTCGTACGCGGGCAGTTGGCTGCTGACGCCGGCGCTGCTGGCGATGGGGCTCGGGGTGTTCGGCACCATGTGGTGCCTGCTGGAGATCCTGATCTCCCGCCAGATCGCGGCCCAGCGGATGCGGGCACCGGGCTCCGCGTACCCGATGGCGGGCAGCCGGCCGCCGTCCGGACTGCCGGCCCCGCGGCCGGTCCCCCGGGGCGACTCCTCCTCGGTCTACCGGCAGCCGTACGAGTCGCCGCAGCCGTACGGGCCCGGGCAGCAGCGACCGCAGCAGGCGCCGTACCAACAGCCGCACCAACAGCAGCACCAACAGCAGCCGTACCAACCGCCGCGCCAGTCACCGCAACAGCCGCCGCGCCAGGCCAGGGTGCGGACCAACCACCCGTAGCGCCGGGCGAACCGGTCAGCGCCGGACCGGCAGCGCCCGGTAATGGGTGGTGAGCCGGCGGTCCCCGTCCAGGACGTGGAAGGCCAGCATCGGCGGGTGGTCGAAGGAGATGCCGCGACCGCCCTCGCAGGGCAGCGTGACGGTGGAGACCACGCCGGGCGCGATCAGCAGCGGCAGGCCGGCGAAGGTGGTCGCCGCGGGGGTGTGCGAGTGGCCGCAGACCAGGGCGGCCACCCGGGGGTGTCGGCGCAGCACCCGCGCCAGCCGCACCTCGCCGAACTGGCGGATCGGGTCGACGTTCGGCAGGTGCAGCTCCACCGGCGGGTGATGGAAGGCCACCAGGGCGGGCAACTCACTGCGACCGGCACCGAGTTCGGCGTCCAGCCAGTCCAGTGTGCGCTCGTCCAGCAGGCCGTCGTCCCGACCGGGCACGGAGGAGTCGAGCATCAGCACGTCGGCGCCCGGCAGCCGGTGCAGCCGGTTGACCGGCTCCTCCCCCGGCGCCTCGCCCAGCAGCACCTCCCGGTACGGCGAGCGGCGGTCGTGGTTGCCGGGGCAGGTGAGCACCGGGTGCCGGGAGGCGAGCACCTCGACGACCTCCCGGTACTCCTCCGGGAGGCCGTGGTCGGCGAGGTCGCCGGTGACCAGCACCGCGTCCAGCGGACCGGGCAGGGCGTCGAGGTACGCCATCACCTGCTCGGCCCGCCGCCTGGCGCGCTTGCCGCCGTCCCGGCCGTGGACCTGGCCGAGGTGGATGTCACTGAGGTGCGCGATCGTCAGCATGCCCGTCACGCTAGTCAGTTCACCGCCGTACGGGAACCGCTCGCCCCTGCCCGGGAGCCTCCGGCCCCCGCACGGCAACCGCCCGCCCGTAGGGGATCCGTCACGGCTGGGCGGGAACCTCCGCGGGGCGCTTGAACATCCGGGTGGCGGTGATCTCGCCGTGGATGGCCGGGCCGTCCGGGTCCGGTGCGGCCGGCAGGCCCGGGCGCAGGTGCTCCTCCACCGAGATGTACTTGAGGCCGGCGCGCAGGTCGGCGTCGTTGCGCAGGCGGATCACCAGCGGGAACTCGGCGAGCGCAGTGGTGTCGAACAGGCCGGTGGTGTAGATGAGCTGGACGCCGAGCGCGTCCGCCACGGCCCGCTGGAGCTCCAGCAGGTAGGTGGCGTTGGCGCGGCCGATCGGGTTGTCCAGGAACAGCGTGCCGGCGTGCCGCAGCTGGGACTGGCCGCGGTCGTTGGCGCGCAGCGCGGCCATGGTGCAGTAGAGCGCGATGGCCGCGGTGAGCAGCTGGCCGCCGGAGAAGACGTCGGACATCTGGCCGACGCCGACCCGCTCGGCGCGCAGCACCGCGTCGGGCTTGAGGATCTCGACGCTGACACCCTTGGGCCCGATCGCCGCGGCGACCCCGCGCAGCAGCAGGGACATGCCGTCGCGGCGCAGGTCGCTGTTCTTCTTGACGGCGGCCCGGGTGGCCTCGTCGATGACCTCGCCCAGGCGCTCGACCAGGGTGGCGTGGTCCGGGTCCTCGAAGCGGATCCGGAGGAACTCCTGGCCGGACCACTCCCCCAGGCCCTCGGGCAGCCGGGACAGCCGCTGGGCGGCGCGCAGGGTGGTGAGCGAGGACTCGACCAGGCCGCGCAGCCGGTCCACGATCGAGCCGCGGTTCTTCTCCAGCTGGGCGAGCTCGTCGGTGAGCACCCGCAGCCGGGGCGCGAAGGCGGCGGCCCAGGCGGCGGCGTGCTCGGGCAGCGCGGAGGCGGGCAGTTCGCGGATCTGTTGGCGGGCGGGGGTGCGGACGGCCTCGTAGCGGGCCGCGTTGGCGTGCCGGACCAGGGCGTCGGAGGCGTCGCGGACGGCGAGTTCGGAGGAGGACAGCTCGCCGGCGGCGGTGCGCAGGGAGCGGCGGGCCTCGGTGGCGCCGTTGCGGGCCTCGGCCAGCGAGCCCAGGTACGGCTCGACCGGGTCGTCCGGGTCCTCCTGGTGGTCGCGCAGGCCGTCGCGCAGCTGGCCGGCCAGCTCGTCGAAGTCGGCGGCGGCGGACTGGGCGGTGTCGAAGGTGCGCTGGAGGTCGGCGTGGGCGGTGCGGGCGGCCTCCAGGGCCTCGCGGCGCTCGGCGAGGCGGCTGGTGGCGGTGCGCAGCAGGGCCTGGGCGTGCTCCGGGTCGGTGGGGACGAGGTCCTCGGGCAGCTCGGTGTGCGCCTCGCCGTCGGCGGGGGCGGAGCGCTCGGCCTCGCCGCGCAGGCGGCCGAGCTGCTCGCTGGCGGTGGCGGAGCGGGCCTCGATGGTCGCGACCAGTTCCTCGGCGCGGGCGGCGGCGGCCTGGCGGGCCGGGCCGTCGGCGCCGTCGGGGCTGCCGAGGAGTTCCTCGGCGCGGGTGCGCACCTTGTTGGTGAGGCGGTCGAGTTCGGCCGCGGCGGCGGCCTCGTCGCCCTCGGCGCGGGCCTGTTCGGCGCGCAGGTCGGCGCCGACGCCGACCTTCTCGTACAGCTGGGAGGCGGCGCGGTAGGCCTCGCGCAGGGCGGGAAGCGCGACGGGGGTGGTCTCGGCGGGCTCGTCGGCCTGCTCGGCGGCGGGGATCTCGGCGCGTTCGGCGCGCAGCGCGCGGGCCGTGCGGCGGGCGTCGTCGGCGGCGCGCTGGGCGGCGCGGCGGTCCTCGTCGCAGGTGCGGGCGCGTTCGGCGCACAGCGCCTGGCGGCGGTCGCACTCGGTGGCGTCCTCGGTGAGTTCGCGCTGGCGGCGGGCCCAGTTGCCGCGCTCGCGCAGCCGGAACGCGAGGCCGGAGAGGGCGTCGGCGCGGCGGCGGGCGCGCTGGGCGGCCTCGCGGTGCTCCTCGTGGGCGGAGGCGGCCGCGGCGTGGTCGGTCTCGGCCTCGTCGTGGTCGGCGCGCAGGGTGGCCAGGGCGGCGGCGGCCTGCTCGGCGTGCTCGCGGGCGGCCTCGGCGGCGGCGGCGAGTTCGGCGAGGGTGCCGGGCGGGCAGCTGGCGTGCCAGGAGGCGAGGCGGGCGGCGAGGGCTCGGTCGGCGCCGAGGCGGCCGGCCAGTTCGCGGATGTGCTCCTCGCGGGCGCTCGCCCGGGCGCGCAGTTCGCGGCGCTCGCCGTCGGCGGCGGACTCGTCGTGCATGGCCGGGTTCGGCGGCACCAGGAAGAACGCGGGCTGGTCGGTGATCGGGGCGATCAGCGAGGCGGCTGCGCCGACGGCCACGGTGGAGCGCGGCAGCAGGGCGGCGGCCTGCAGGGCCTCGCGGGCGCGCTCCAGCGAGGACGGGTCGGTGACGACGACGCCGTCGACCAGTTCCGGGCGGGCGGCGAGGATCGCCTCGTGGTCGGCCGGGTCGACGGACTGGGCGAGGTAGCGCCAGCCGGGTAGGGCCGGGATGCCGTGCTCGGCGAGGTACTCGACGGTGGCGAGCACGTCCGGGCCGGGCGGCAGCAGGCCGCCGTCGCCGAGGGCGGCGAGGATGCGGGAGTCGTCGGCGGCGGCCGTACGGAGGTCGAACAGGGTGCGTTCGGCGGTGGCGATGGACTCGTCGAGCAGTTCGCGCAGGTACTCGGCGTTGCGGTCGAGCAGGGCGGGGGTGAGGAAGCCGGCGTCCTCCTCGGCGCCCTCCTGGTAGGGGGTGAGGGAGAGCAGGTCGGCGAGGCGCTGCTCGGTGGCGAGCAGGGCGGCGGTGCGCTGCTCGGCGGCGAGGGCGCGGGCGGCGTCCTTGCGGGCGTCGCCCGCCCGCTCGGCGGCGAGTTCGGCGCGCGAGGTGGCGGCCGCGGCCTCGCGCAGCCGGGCGGCGGCGGCCTCGGCGGCGGCGCGGGCCTGGGCGAGTCCGGCGGCGGCGGCCTTCTCGACGTCGGCGGCGTGCAGTGCGGCGCGGGCCGGGTCCACGTCGCCGTCGGCGTCGATGAAGCCGGCCGAGACGGCGGCCTCGGTCTCCTGCTCGACCTCGGCGAGGCGCTGGCGCAGGTGCTCGGCCTCGCTGCGGGCCTTCTGGGCCGCGGTGGCGGCCTCGGTGGCGTCGGACTGCGCCTTGCCGCCCTCCTCCTGGAGTTCGCCGGCGCGTTCCTCCTCGGTGTCGGCGCGGGACTCGGCGGCCGCGGCGGCGGCCTCCAGGGCGCGGGCCAGGGCGGTGGCGGCGCGGGCCCGGGCGGCGAGCGCGGGGGCGGCGTCCAGCTCGGCCTCGCGGATGGCGGCGGCGACCCGGGCGACCCGGTCGGCGGCGGCGCGCTGGCGCAGCACCGCCTCGGCCGCCTGCCAGGCGGAGTGCAGGGTGCGGGCGTCGATGAGTTCGCGGCGCAGCGCGGCGGCCTCGGCGGTGGCCGCGGTGAGGCTCAACGTGGCGTGCCGGTGGGTGAGTTCGTCGGTGATCAGGCTGTGCCGGGTGCGGTCGGCCTCGGCCGCGGTGACGGCGCTCGCGGCGGCGGCGACCTCGATGGCGAGGTCCTGGGCGCGGTCGCGTTCGGCGGTGGCGCGGGAGGCGAGGGCGTGGGCGAGGCGGCGGGTGCGGCGCTCGGCGGTGCGGTGGGCCTCGCGGACGGTCTCGCGGGCGGTGGTGGCCTCGACGATGCGCTCCAGCAGGTCCAACGACCCTGCGGTGAAGTCGCGTTCGGCGGTGAGTTCGGCGCGGCGGCCGAGCTTGGCGGCGAAGCCGTGCACGAGGTCGGCGAGGCCGTCGGTGTCCCGGGTGTCGGTGACGGCGCGCAGCAGGAGGTCGGTGAAGTCGCTGTCGTGCTTGACCGCGAAGAGGCCGGCCGCCTCGCCCTCGTCGGCGTTCATCTCGCGCTGGTAGCGGAAGAGTTCGGGGTCGAGGCCGAGTTCGCCGAGGTGTTCGGTCCAGCGGTCGTGGCCGTCCTCGAAGACCAGGTCGAGGTGGGGGTGGGCCTTGCCGGCCTCGGTGAGGGCGTCGCGGAAGCCCTTCATGGTGCGGCGGCGGCCGCGGGCCTTCTGGTCGCCGGCCAGGCTGACCCGTTCGGCGACCGGCAGCGAGTCGAGGGTGAGGCCGGGGCCGGGGCGGAAGGAGTACCAGGTCTCGGCGAACTTGCGCGGGTCGGAGGAGACCTGGCGGCCGCGCCACTCGCTGACCTTGCCGACCACGATCAGCTCGCCGGTGACGGTGTGCTGCCACTCCAGGGCGACGTGGCCGCAGTCGTCGGCGAGCAGGAACTTGCGCAGCACTCCGGAGCTGGCGCCGCCGAGGGTGTTGCGGTGGCCGGGGAGCATGACCGAGAAGATCAGCTTGAGCAGGACGGACTTGCCGCCGCCGTTCTCCAGGAAGAGCACGCCGGCCGGGGCGGGGCGGCGGACCGGGCCGTCGGTGTCCTCGCCGAACAGGCCGATCTGCTGCGGGGCGGGGTCGGCGACCGGCTCTCCGACGCCGCGCAGGTCGAGCACCGTGTCGGCGTAGCGGGCGCCGGCCGGTCCGATCGAGTAGAGGCGGACCCGGTTGAGCTCGTACATGGGCGGCGGTTCTCCGTGGCTTGCGTGGCGTGAGGGATGGGCGGCGGGCCGGATCGGGGCGGGTGGGCCGCGGCCGGCGCGGTGGGCTCGGAGCGGGTGGACTCGGAGCGCCGGGGCTCAGAGCGAGTGGAACGGCAGCCCCGCGTCGGCGACCAGTTCGTCGCCGGTGTCCGGCGGCAGCAGGCTGGCGGTGCCGTCGGAGACCGGGACGATGCCGAGGTCGAGCAGTTCGGCCATGGCCGCGCTGCCCGCCAGGTCGCGCACCTGGAGCTGGTAGCGGGCGGTGGTGCGGTAGGTGCCGCCGGAGTCGTCGGACACCTTCTGGAGGAAGCCGGAGTCGACCAGGAACAGCACGGCCTTGGCGACGATCCCGATGGTGGAGCCGGAGAGCCGGCGGGCGTCCTTGGTGGCGCCGGTGGCGGTGCGCCGGGCCCACACCCGCCAGGCGGCCTCCAGGCCGGGGGCGTCGGAGGCCGGGTCGGTGTTGGCGCCCTCGGCGTCGGCCTGTTCCTCGAGGCGGCGGCAGGCCTGGCGGACGAAGGAGTCGACGCCGTTGACGGTGATCCGGCCGAGGTAGCCGTCGTCGGCGAGGTCCTCGGGGCGGGGGAAGGCCATCGCGGCGACGGCCAGGTGGGCGAGGCCGTGCAGGAAGCGGTCGGTGGACTCGGAGGCGGCGCGGCGCGAGTAGTCGCCCAGCCGGACGGCGAACAGCGAGTCCTCGGCGGCGGCCACGGCCATGCCGGCCCGCGGGGAGACCTCCAGGACGACCAGGCCCATGCCGGTGGCGATGGCGTCGGCGAGCCGGGCGAACGGCGGGTCCTCGCGGTGGCGGCGGACCAGTTCGGCGTACTCGGCGTCCCGGGCGGGCAGCAGCTTGGCCTGGAGGCCGAAGGAGACCAGCCGGGCGGCGTCCGCGACGTCGGCCGGGGTGATCGGCGCGGGGGCCGCGGGTTCGCTCTCGGCCGCCCAGGACGTGTCGTGGTGGGTCGTCACGGGCGGTGCTCCTCGGGGGTGGCGCGGTGGTTACGGTTCGTCAAGGTCGGTTCCGGCGAGGGTCGGTTGCGGCGGGGTCGTCGCGGCGGGATCGCTTCCGGCGGGGCCGGTTCCGGCGGGGTGCGGCCCGGCCGGTCAGCCGGCGTCCTTGCGGTCGGCGGCCATGCCGGCCGCGTCGAGCAGGGCGCTGCCGACGATCAGGTCGGCGCCGCCGAACTCCGGGTCGCGCAGCGGGGTGCCGTCGTCCACGGCGAACAGCAGCCGCTCCTCGCCCTGGCGGTAGGCGGTGCCGACCGGCGGGCTGGCCGCGTGCACGGCGAGCAGGGCGACCAGGTAGGGCAGGTCCGGGTCCTGCTTGCGGGCGTCGGCGAGCAGGCCGGAGAGCCGGCGGGGGGCGTCCGGGGGCAGGTCGAGCAGGACCATCGCGGACTCCAGCTGGGCCTCGGAGAACCGGCTGTCGTCCGGGGTGGCGACCAGGTCGGGGTCGGGCAGCTCGGCGCCGAGGTGCTCGCGCTCGACCGGCGGGGTGAGCAGCAGGTCGACCAGGTCGGCGACCCGGACCGAGACCGGGGTGCGCAGGCCGGCGCCGCGGGCGAAGAAGGCGCCGGTGGGGCGGACGGCCTGCTCTATCGGCAGCCGCAGCACGGGGGCGAGCAGCTGCCCGTAGAGGTCGATGCCGCTGCGGGCGCCGGGGGTGGCGAAGGCCTGCCGGTCCTGCTCGGCGCGGAACAGCGGGCCGGCCTCCAGCAGGCGGGTCTGGAGCTGGGTGTGGCGGCGGATGCAGTCCTTGACGATGTCGACCAGCTCGGCGGCGCGGCGCTTGTGCTCCGGGTCCTCGGCCTCGTCGCGGGCCTTGCGGATGTTGGTGAGAATCGCGTTCTCGTGCCGGTAGCGGTCCGCGATGTGGTCCAGCGCCTCCTCGATGAGGTCGGGGATGGCGCGCATCCAGTCGACCGCGCGGACGTTGCGGCGGGTGGCGTCCAGGGCCCGGCGCAGCGTCTCGGCGTACTGGACGGTGCGGTAGCGGGCCTGCTCGGCGGCGAGCTGGGCGTCGGCCAGGCGGCCGCGGCGGATCAGCACCTCCAGCTTGACCTCCGCGGCGATCTGGGCCGAGGTGACGTCGGTGTCGAGCGCGCCGACCAGGACGTTGACCGCCTCGTCGGTGGTGCGCAGGTAGACGCCGCCGTCGGGACCGGGGACCTCCTCGATCAGCTTGAAGTCGTAGTCGCGGCGGATGTACTCGCCGTCCGCGCCGAAGGTGCCGTAGACGGCGCGGAAGCCGCGGTCCACGCTGCCGACGTTGATCATCGACTCCAGCACCCAGCGGGCGACCCGCTCGTGCTCGGTGGCGGGGCGGTCCACGGCCTGGGCGGCGACCCTGGGCAGCAGCCGGGCGAGCACTATCTCGCGGTCGGCCCCGGTGTCGAAGTCCATGTTCAGGGTGACCAGGTCGATCGCGGCGAGGCCGACCTCGGCCATCGCGTAGCCGCCGTACTCGCCGGCCAGGTTGACCTTGCGGTTGTCCAGGTCGTGCAGCGGGGCGGTGCAGGCCAGCGCCTTGAGCCGGCGGGCCAGGCCCTCGTCGGCGGCGGGGCCCGGCGCGGGGCGCGCGGCGGCGGCCGGGCCGGCGGGCGGGCGGAGGCCGGGCTCGATGGGCGGGTCTGCGATGGCGGTCACGGGGGACAAGATTAGAGGTTCGCACCGACATCGACCGAAACGGACCTTGCGGGCGGGCGGAGCAGCAGGTGGGCGGCGGTGCGGGTGACCGATTCGGAACGTCGTTCCGACGGAATTCCGCCATTCCCGAACTCGTATTCGAGAAAACCGTGAGGGCGGCGCGTTGGTTCGGTGATGATCGACCTATGATCACCCGACTGGCCAAAGCGAGCCTCGCCGCCGCGCTGTCCGTGACCACCCTCGCCACCGGCGCCGTCCTCGCCACCGGCGCGACCGCAACCGCCGCCCCGGCCGACGCCCCGTCGGCCTCCGCCCAGCACGTGACCGTGTCACAGGGCGGGAACTACCCCGGCGGCTTCTTCACCACCGGCAACATGTCGGTGAGCTGGACCACGTCCGGCACCGCGGACCTGACCGGGCCGACGCACATCACCCTCGACCTGCCGCCGGGTGTCACCACCGACGGAGCGATGTTCTTCCCCACGCCGCCGGACTACACCTTCACCACGGCCCTCTCCCCCGACCACCGCCACCTGGAGGCCGTGTTCACCGCCACCCGGGCGCCCGGCAGCTACAACTTCATGAAGCTCAACCTGGCCACCACGCCCGGCGTGCCGATCGCCGGCGCGATCACCGCGACGGTCGCCAACCCGAACGACACCGACCCGACCGGACACATCTCCGGCTACGACCTCGTCAGCAAGAGCTACCTGCCGGCGACCGTCCAGGCCGCTCCGGCCGTCACCGGCCTCGACACCGCCACCGGCCCGGCCGCGGGCGGCACCGCGGTGACCGTCAGCGGCAGCAACCTGGCCAACGGCATGGTGCTGGTCGGCGGCCTCCCGGCGCCCGGCCGCTGCACCGACACCGCCTGCACGGTGACCACGCCCGCGGGCTCGGGCAGCGCCCCGGTCAGCGTGGTCACGCCCGGCGGCACGGCCGCGGCGCCCGCCGCCTTCGACTACACCGGCACCCCGCCGACCCCGGCCGCGCCGGTGATCAGCAGCCTGTCCCCCGCCTCCGGCCCGGCCGCCGGGGGCACCCGGGTGGTCGTGTCCGGCAGCGACCTGGCGTACGGGACGGTGGCCTTCGGCGGGGTTCCCGCCACCCACGTCTCCTGCGGCGCGTCCGCCTGCACGGCCACGGCTCCGGCGGGCGCCCAGCCAGGGCCGGTGGGCATCACCGTCACCACGGCCGGCGGGACCAGCGCGCCGGCGGCGTACACCTACACGGCGTAGCGGCCGTCCGCACGCCGCGCGCTGCGTGCCACCCCCACCGGTGCCCGGGTTCCCCAGAACCCGGGCACCCGAGCGGTGCGTTCCGGACCGCCGGCCCCTTCAAAAGGCAAGTTGAACACGTTCAAAAGATGGGTCTAGAGTCGGTTCCGCGCAGGCGGCACAAGGCTCCGTCTGCACTTCGGCATGCTCGGCATGGAGGTGTGCGAGATGGACGACGACCCGGCGGTCATCCTTCGCAAGGTCCGGCGGTGGCTCTGGTCCTTCCTGGTCTGCCTGGTGCTCAGCGGTCTCACCGCGTTCCCCCTGGAGACCGAGACCCGCTGGCTGGTCGACTTCGCCTCCGGCCCGGCCGCCCCGCCGGGCGACCGCGTCCCCGCCGCCACGGCCTGGCTGGAGCGGGTCCACACCGGCCTCGCCGAGACCAACGAGCACTACCCCTTCCTCGCCTACGGCACCGACTGGCCGGCCTTCGCCCACCTGGTGATCGCCGCCGCCTTCTGGGGCCCGCTCAGGGACCCGGTCCGCAACATCTGGGTGATCCGCTGGGCCGTGCTCGCCTGCGGAGCCGTCATCCCGCTGGCGCTGGTCTGCGGTCCGCTGCGCGGGATTCCGGTGGCATGGCGATTCATCGACATGTCGTTCGGAGTCTTCGGCGTCATACCGCTGCTGATCGTGCTGCGTGCGCTGCGTCCGCTGGAGCGCGCGTCCCGGGAACCGGCGCCCGCGCGCTGACGCGAGCCGGGCCCCGGCCGCGCACCACCCCCCGCGGCGCCGCCCGGGGGCGTGCACTCCCGGGCACGCGCCGCGGCGCCCGCGGGGCTCCGGGTCACCGGCAACGGCCTTCATCCGCAGGCCCTACCATCTGGCTCAACAGCTGCTGGGAGGCGGACGGGCGTGGCCGATGCGGTGATCGATCTCAATGCGGACCTCGGCGAGGGGTTCGGACGCTGGACCCTGACCGACGACGAGGCCCTGCTGTCCGTGGTGACCAGCGCCAACGTCGCCTGCGGGTTCCACGCCGGGGACCCGTCGACGATGCGGCGGGTCTGCGCGCTCGCGGCCGAGCGCGGCGTCCGGATCGGAGCCCAGGTCTCCTACCGCGACCTGGCCGGCTTCGGCCGCCGCGCCATGGACGTGCCCCCGGAGGAGCTCGCCGACGAGATCGCGTACCAGATCGGCGCCCTCCAGGTGTTCGCCCGCGCGGCCGGCTCCAAGGTCTCCTACGTCAAACCGCACGGCGCCCTCTACAACCGGGTGGTCGGCGACTCCGAGCAGGCCGAGGCCGTGGTAGCCGGCGTGCTGCGGGCGGGCGCGGTCTGCGACGGACCGCTGCCCGTACTGGGCCTGCCGGACTCGCTGCTGCTGGAGGTGGCCGAGGGCGTCGGCCTACCGGTGGTCGCCGAGGCCTTCGCCGACCGCGCGTACACCCGCACCGGCGCCCTCGTACCGCGCCGTGAGCCGGACGCGGTGGTGCACGACCCCGAGTCGGTCATCACCCGCGCCGTCGGCATCGCCCGGGACGGCATGGTGGAGGCCTCCGGCGGCGAGCGGATCCCCGTCGAGGCCCGCTCGCTCTGCGTCCACGGCGACACCCCCGGGGCCGCCCAGCTCGCCTGGCGGATCCGCGGCGCCCTGGCCTCCGCCGGGGTCCGGGTGGAGGCCTTCACGTGACGGTCCGGGCGGTGCACCGGGTCGGCGAGCGGGCCCTGCTGGTCGAACTGCCCGGGGCCGCCGAGGTGGCGGCGCTGTACGGCTGGCTGAGCGAGCGCCGGGAGGCGGGGGCGCTCGGCACGGTCGAGGAGCTGGTGCCGGCCGCGCGCACCCTGCTGCTGGACGGCGTCGCGGACGTCGACGCGGTGGCGGCGCTGCTGCGCAGCGCCCGTCCGACGGCGGCCGGGGCGGTGCCCGGGCCGCTGGTGGAGGTCCCGACCGTGTACGACGGCGCCGACCTGGCCGAGGTCGCCGCGCTGTGGGGGGTGTCCGAGGAGGCCGCCGTCCGGATCCACACCGGACCCGAGTACGTCGTCGCTTTCTGCGGCTTCGCCCCGGGTTTCGGGTACCTCACCGGTCTCCCCGCGCGGTACGAGGTGCCGCGCCGGGCCACCCCGCGCAGCTCCGTCCCGGCCGGCTCCGTCGCCCTGGCCGGCCCGTACACCGGCGTCTACCCGCATCCCTCCCCCGGCGGCTGGCAGCTGATCGGCCGCACGGCGCTCACCCTCTGGGACGCCGACCGGGATCCGCCGGCCCCGCTGGCCCCGGGCACCAGGGTCCGCTTCACGGTGGAACGGGTGTAGGGCGTGTCCGACCGTTCCCGCCGGGCGTGCGACGCCACTGGTCGGAGAGGCCCTGAGGGGAGCCGGAGTTGAACGAGCTGGTGGTGGAACGGCCCGGGCCGCTGACCACGGTCCAGGACCTCGGGCGGCGCGGGGTCGCCCACCTCGGGGTGCCGAGGGCCGGGGCGCTGGACGAACCGGCGCTGCGGGCGGCCAACCGACTGGTGGGCAACGACGCCGGGGCGGCCGGGCTGGAGAGCACGCTCGGCGGGGTCGCGCTGCGGGCCGTCGGGACGGTGCTGGTCGCCGTCACCGGCGCGCCCTCGCCCGTACGGGTGGACGGGCGGCCGGCCGCCTGGGGCGCGCCGGTCGTGGTGCCGGCCGGGTCCGTGCTGGAGGTGGGGGCGGCGACGGCCGGGGTGCGCGGCTACCTGGCGGTGGCGGGCGGGATCGCCGTGCCGCCGGTGCTCGGCAGCCGCTCGGCGGACCTGCTCTCCGGGCTCGGGCCGGCCCCGCTCGCCGCCGGGGACCGGCTGCCGGTCGGCGCCCCGCCGCCGTACCGGGCCCGGCCCGAGCTGGTGCCGCTGCCCGCTCCCCCGGCCGAGCTGGTGCTGCGGCTGCGGCTCGGACCGCGCACGGACTGGTTCACCCCGGAGGCGCTGGCCCGCCTCGGCCGCGACCGGTACCTGGTCTCGCCGACCGGCAACCGGATCGGGCTGCGCACCGTGGGCCCGCCGGTCGCCCGCGCCCGGTACGGTGAACTGCCCAGCGAGGGCATGGTGTTGGGCGCGGTGCAGATCCCGCCGGACGGGCAGCCGGTGGTGTTCCTGGCCGACCACCCGACCACCGGCGGCTACCCGGTGGTCGGCGTCGTGCCGACCGGCGACCTCGCGGCCGCCGCACAGGCCCGGCCGGGGACGCCGGTGCGCTTCGTGCCCCTGCGGGAGCGCTGAGCGGGAACGCCGAACGACGCGAAGGCTCCGCGCTCAGCGCCCCGACAACACCTCGGCGACGACCCGTCGGCCCGGGTCCAGTCGCGCCGCGCCCTCCTCGACCGCCCAGACCGCGTTCTGCAGCACCCGTGCGAGCGTCCAGGCCGCCGCCACCCCTCGGTCCAGCTCCAGCACCTCCGTGAGCAGGTCGAAGCGCCGCCGCAGCGCCCGGGCCGGGTCCCCGGTGGCCACCAGGTCCGCCCATCGGTTGCGCAGCGCCGGGAGCAGCTCGAAGCCCGGGTGGCCGGCCAGCGGCTTGGGGTCGATGGCCAGCCAGGGCGCCCGGCCGCTGCCCGGGAGCGGGGCCAGCACATTGCCGTAGTGCAGGTCCCAGTGCAGCAGCCGGTCGCCGGGGTCGGCGCGGACCTCGCACAGGGCGGCCGCGCAGTCGGCGAGCAGGCGCCGCTCCGCCGGGTCGGCGAGGGCGGCGACGGCCGCCGGGGCGCGGTCCAGCAGGTCACTCGCCGTACCCGCCAAGGTCCTTAGCCCGGACGGAGCCCGATGCTGCGTCAGCTCCCTGAGCAGTCCGGCGATCACGGCCAGCGCCGCGAGATCGTCGGGCAGAGCGAGCAGCGAGCGCGCCGGGTCCAGCCGCTCCAACAACAGGGAGCCGGTGGCCGGTTCGTGGTCGAGCAGCCGGACGGCGCCGCGGCCGTCCCAGGTCCGCAGCGCGAGCGGTTCACCCACCGTCTCCTCGTCGACGGGCTGGAGCTTGAGCACGGCCGGCGACCCGTCGACGCGAAGGACCGGCAGCACCAGCCCGACCACGCCGTGCGCGACCGGCCCGTCCGGGCGCAGCTCCCAGCGGTCGAGCAACTCCTCGGCCAGAGCAGGCAGTCGGGCCACCCAGGCACGTCCCTCGACGCCGAGGAACTCCTCCAGGGACGCGGCCAGCGCGGGCGGCACCTCGACGGGCATCGGGGCGGGCTCCTCTCGGACGGGTTACCCCAGCCTACGGCGGGCGGGCGGCGGGCCGCCCGCATCGCTCACGTTCGGCCCTCCCGCGCCCGCCCCGCGCTCAGCCCTGTCCGAGCGGGGCGGCCGCGGCGGACGCGAAGCCTTCCGGGTTGTCGAGCATGATGTTGTGTCCGCAGTCCGGCACCGCGACCACCCGTACGCCCGCCGCGCGCAGGGCGTCGGCACCCGCCGGCTCGCCGTCCGCCGCCGGGTGGAGGAAGGTGCGCGGGAGGTCGAGCCCGAGCAGCAGCTCGCGCATGGCCGGCACGGTCGCCCGCGCGAGGTAGCGGGCGCTGCGGTGGAGCGCCTCCGGCCCGGCCAGCCGCATGGTGGACCACCAGAACGGGCCGACCCGCTCGGCGACTTCGTCCCGGCCTCCGGCCAGGAACTCCTCCTCGGTGTAGGCCGCGATGCCGCTGCTGCCGGGGTGGCTCCGGTCGGGGTCGATCCGGTCCAGGTTGGCGTCCACCAGCAGCAGCCGCTCGACCAGCCGCGGGTGCCGCTGGGCGAGGACGATCGCCACCGCCCCGCCCATGCTGTGGCCGACCACCTCGACCCGGTCCGCCCCGGCGGCCGCCACCGCCGCCGCGACCGCGTCCGCGTGCTCCTCCAGCGTGTAGCCGAAGTCCGTCGGCCGGTCGCTGAGGCCGAAGCCCAGCAGGTCCAGCAGCAGTGAGCGCCGACCGGCGAGCAGCGGGTGGGTCGCCGCGGCCGCGAAGTAGGCCGGCGAGCTGGCGCCGAGCCCGTGCAGGTAGAGCCGGGCCGGCTCGGCACCGGGCAGCTCGACCCAGCGGATCCGGTCACCGTTCGGGGTGACGGGGGTTTCGCGCACGCTCGCTCGCTCCTGTTCCAGACGGGTGCCGCCTGTTCCAGGCGGGTGCCGGTCCCTGCGGAGTCCGGCGGACAACCAGGACGATACATCGATGTCAAGGTATAGCGGTAGCGAGATACCCATGCCCCGAGGGAGGGGATCTGAGAAAGTGGCCCCATGCTGAAGCTCGCGATCCTCGGGTTCCTGTACGACCGCCCCCTGCACGGCTACGAGCTGCGCCGCCACCTCGCCGCGCTCACCGGCCACGTCCGCCCGATCAGCGACGGCACGCTCTACCCCGCGATCAAGCGCCTGGAGGCCGACGGCCTGCTGGTCCGCGAGACCGAGCCGGGCAGCGCCGCCGCGCCCCGGCACACCCTGCACCTCACCGAGGCCGGCCGCGCCGCACTGCTCGACCGGCTCCGCGAACCCGAGGCGCTCGACGTCAGCGACGAGAACCGCTGGTTCACCCTGCTCGCCTTCCTGCGGCACCTCGCCGACCCCGCCGCCCAGGCCGCCGTGCTCCGCCGCCGGCTGGCCTTCCTCGCCGAACCGGCCAGCTTCTTCTACGAGGGCGACCGCCCCGTCGGCGCCGAGGAGTTCACCGACCCGTTCCGGCGCGGGCTGCTGCTGGTCGCCCGCGCCACCACCGAGGCCGAACTCGCCTGGCTGCACACGACCCTGGCCGAGCTGGAGGGCGACGGGCGGCCGGACGCACCGTAGACCGGACCCCCGAACACACCGCGACCCGAACACACCGCGACCCGAACGCGGCCGGCGCGCCGGCCGAACGGGCCGCGCCCACAACGCGCCGCGGCCCGCACCGACCGTCGAACGGTCGGCACGGGCCGCAGGGGCGCCCGCTTCTCTCGCTCCGTCGACGCAGAACACTTACCCCCTCGGGGTATATAGAACCCCCTTGCCGACGCCCTCTTCCCCCCGCACACCGGTCCGTGTTCCGATGAACGGCATGGCATCTGAGCGACGTGAGGGTTACGACGGAACGGGCGCTGGCCCGATCACCCCGGACGGCTGTGCCGTCGAGGTCTGGAGCCGCCTGCCCGTGGGCGACGCCCCGGACGTGATCGAGGCGGCCGTGCCGCCCGGCGCGCGCATCCTCGAACTCGGCTGCGGCGTCGGCCGGATGACGCACCCGCTGGTCGACCGCGGGTTCACCGTGACCGCCGTGGACGAGTCCGCCGACATGCTGGCCCGGGTCCGCTCCGACGTCCGCACGGTGCGCAGCCCGATCGAGGGGCTGGACCTCGGCGAGCACTTCGACGTCGTCATGCTCGCCTCCTTCCTGGTGCACGCCGGTGACGTGACGGTCCGCCGGGGCCTGCTGGAGACCTGCCGCCGGCACGTCACCGAGGACGGCTGCGTGCTGGTGCAGCGCGAGGGCGAGGACTGGCACCTGAACGTGCCGCGGGAGAACTCGATCGGCCCGGACGCCCGGGCCCGGCTGGTCTCGGCCACGCCGGTCGGAGACGGCGTCAACTCGGTCCGCTTCGAGTACGAATTCCCGGACGGAACCTGGTCGCAGACCTTCCTGTCCCGCCCGCTCAGCACCGAGGCCTTCGAAGGGGCGCTCGCGGAGGCCGGTCTGGTGGTCGAGCGCTACCTGACCGCGGACCGCACCTGGGTCCGGGCGCGGCCGGTGCTCTAACGACCGGTGCTCTAACGACCGGCGTTCCGGCGACCGGCACCCCCCGACGCCCTCCGAGCCCGGCGGTGCACCTGTGCGCAAAGCCGGAACAAAGGGTGAACAAAGAACCGTTACCTTCACCCCGTACCATCAGCCGCGCGCCTGGCTCGCGCGCGGCCCGCGGGCCCGGCGGGTCATGGCGGTCCCGAACGCCCTTCCGACCCGCAAGGACCCGCCCATGCCGCCCCTGCCCCACGCCCGACCGATATCCCCGGCGGGTGCCCGGTGATCGACTGGTTCCACGGGGCCGTCCTCGGCCTGATCCAGGGGCTCACCGAGTTCCTGCCGATCTCCTCCAGCGCCCACCTGCGGGTCTTCTCCGCCCTGTTCGGCTGGGACGACCCGGGGGCGGCGTTCACGGCCGTCACCCAGCTCGGCACCGAGACGGCGGTGCTGATCTACTTCCGCAAGGACATCGCCTCGATCATCAGGACCTGGGTGCTGTCCCTGTTCCGCCCGGCCCTGCGCTCGGACCCGGACGCGCGGATGGGCTGGTTCGTGATCATCGGCACCCTGCCGATCGGCATCCTGGGCAAGCTGTTCCAGGACACCATCGAGACCCACCTGCGCGACCTGCGGATCATCGGCACCACACTGATCGTCTTCGGCCTGATCCTGGCCTTCGCCGACCGCACCCGGGCCGTCCGCCACGCCCGTCCGATCACCGACCTGACGCTGCCGCACGCGGGCGTCTACGGCCTCGCCCAGGCGCTGGCGCTGATCCCGGGCGTGTCCCGCTCCGGCGGCACGATCAGCGCGGGCCTGCTGCTCGGCTACAGCCGGGAGGCCGCGGCCCGCTACTCGTTCCTGCTCGCCATCCCGGCGGTGCTCGCCTCGGGCGCGCTGGAGCTGTTCAAGATCGGCGAGGGCCCGGCCCCGGCCTGGGGACCGACCGTCCTGGCCACCTTGATCGCCTTCGTGGTCGGCTACGCGGCGATCGCCTGGTTCCTGAAGTACATCTCGAACAACAGCTTCATGCCGTTCGTGGTCTACCGGGTGCTGCTCGGCATTCTGATCATCGGGCTGGTCTTCGGCGGCGTGCTGGCTCCGGACGCGGGCGCGGTGAAGTAGGACGAAGCAGAAACCGGGTCGAACCGGAATCCGCTCGGTCCAGGATCGGGCCGAACGAGAACCCGGTTCCAGAAACACGGACCCGCGGAAAGCGAGTGGGCCGGGACACCGACACGGTGTCCCGGCCCACCGAACGTTGAGGACCCGGCCTGTCGACGCGACGACAGGCCCTAACGCCCGAACTCCCGGGCGGCGGTCAGTCGGCCGCGTACGGCGGCGTGGACCTCGGCCTCCTCGGCCGGGTCGGCGGCGAGCCTGCGCAACCGCTCCAGCACACGCGCGTCGCCCGTGGTGGCGACATGGCGCGCGGCGAGCTCACGCGTGGACTCCTCGCAGTCCCAGAGGCACTCGACGGCGGGCCCCTCGGGAAAGTGCACGTCGGTCGCGGCCAGCGCCTGGGCGGCGCGTCGGCGCAGTTCGGAGGAGGCGGCCTCCCCGTAGATGTGGCGCAGGACCGGTACGGCGTCGGCGGCGGCCAGCCGCCCCGCGCCGTCCACCAGCGACCCGAGCCCGGTGCCGCTGACCCCACGCACGGAGATCCAGCGGCGCAGCCCGGCCACCACCAGCGGCGCGTCGGCCGGTTCGCCGACGTCGGCGAGCAGCTGGACGGCGGCCTCACCGAGCGCGCTGTCGGCGCCGCCGCCGGCCGGGTCGGCCCAGCGGCGGGCGTGTGCCAGCACCTCCGGGCCGCGCATGCGGCCCAGCAGTTCCAGGGCGGCCCGGACGATCCGGTCGTCCACGTCCGCGGCGGCGGCCTCGATCAGCTCGACGGCGGCCGGGTCGCGTTGGTCGACCAGGTAGCGCAGGGCGGCCCGGCGGGCGCCCGGCAGGCCGTCGCGGGCCGCTTCCAGCAGCAGCGGGCGGTCCTCCGGCCGGACCACGGCGGTCAGGCAGCGGGCGGCCGCGGCGGCGCGGCGGTCCACCGCGTCGGGGCCGGACTGCGCGTCGGTGCCGCGGGCGGGCTCCGGGCGGGCGTCGGGCCGGCCCAGGAAGGCGCCCACGCCGAGGCCGCCGAGTTCGCCCTGGTCGGCCCAGGCCAGCACGTCGGCGGTGGACCACCCGGGGGTGACGCCGCTGCGGTTGACCTGGCGCTGCCACAGGTCGAAGGGTGACTGTTCGCTGGCCGCCGCCACTCTGGGGTGGTAGGCCGCCCACAGCCGCCAGGGCCGGGGCTCGTAGGCGTTGCGGATGAACTCGCGCAGCTCGGCGTCGCCCTCGGGGCCCGGCGCGAAGCGGTCGAGCACGGCGGTGCCGAGCAGCAGCAGGCCGCGGTCGTCGTCGCGCAGGGCGAGTTCGTCGAGGGCCCAGGACCAGTTGGCGCCCGTGGCGGCGTACTCGCGCAGCATCAGCAGCGCGTCGCGCCGGCCGTACGCGGCGAGGTGGCCCAGGACGGAAAGGGCGAGGCCGGTGCGGCTCTCGTCGTCGGTGATCAGGTCCTCGGCGGAGTGGAGGTGGTCCTCGATGCCTTCGAGGGGGGCTTCCAGCTCCATGTAGAGGCGCGCGTAGTAGAGGGACCGGCTCTCGACCTGCCAGTCGGCTCGCGGGTCCCTGGTGACGCACTCCTCCAGCGCGGCGATGGCCTCGGCACGATCGGCGGCCAGCGCGTGGAGCTGCCCGTCTCCGCGACCTCTCTGAAGGAGGCCTAGGAGGCTGGCACTGGGTGCTATCACTGGCTCGAACATGAGGTCAGCATCCGTTGCGGCGGTCGTAGTGGCAACGGGATTTCCGTCGCCGGGGTCTCTGGTCGGTACTGCGGTGGGCGCCCGGGCGCCGGAATCACCGAAGGTTACCGCCTCGGGACCCCTTCCGCACACAGGGCGACGGAGGCTCCGGCCACAGTGGCATATGCCAGTGGAACTTTGCCTGCGTTCTGTCCAAATCGCCCACACGGGTGACGACGCTGTGCGACAGTTTCCTCACTGTCCGAACGACCCGCCCGCCGCGGGCCGCACCCGAGCGATGGGCCCGCCATGACCATGCCCCCCTTAGGCGCCACCCGCCCGCCGGGGGCCGCCACGGTGGACGGCGCCCCGACGGGCGGGAGCGGCGCGCCGGGCGTCGGCCGCGGCACCGCGGCCGACACGGGGGGCGGCGACGGCACGGATGACACCGACAGCGGAACGGACGGCAGAGTGGACGGCACGGCACAGGAGCCGTCCGGCCCGTACCTCGGCGACGGCGGCGACCACCACGGGATCGACGACGGCCTGCTCGGCTCCGCCGAATGGGACCTGCTGACCGACGGGGTCCGCTGGAGCCAGGAGACGTACCTCCTCCTCGGCTGCGATCCGGCCCGCGGCCCGCTCAGCCTCGACCGGCTGCCCGACCGCCTCCCCGAGGCGGACCGGCCGCTGCTGCGGCGGATGATGACCGACGCCCTGGTGCACGGCCGCCACGCCGCCGGCACCCTGCGGATCCGCCGCCCCGACGGGCGGCACGACGGCGTCGAGTGCGCGGGCGAGCCCGTCCTCGGCACGGACGGCACCGTCATCGCGCTGCACATGCTGCTCCGCCCGGCCCCGCCGTCCTGAGCCGACGCCCCGTCCCGGGCAGCACCCCGGGCACGCACCCCCAGGCAGGCGCCCCCGGAGCCACTCGCTCCCGGGCCCGCACGCCCGGGGCTTCCCCCGCAGCCCGTCAGGTCAACCGCGGCCGGTTCTTGGCGTCCGCCGTCCGCAGCGCCCGGCCCAGCTCCTCCCGCAGCTCGTCCACCACCGGCAGCCCCCGGTACTGCGCGGTCAGCCGGTACATCTCGCGCAGCCGGTCCCAGGTCCGGTGCGAGGAGTTCTGGCCGATCAGGTTCATCACCATCTTGGCCTGGAACTGCGCCGCGTCCGGCTCGCCGGTGATCAGGTGCACCGAGGCCAGGGTGATCCGGTCGAACAGCGCCGACCGCAACTGCCCGGTGCCCTCCCGCAGGGTGATCACCCGCTCCGCGTGCCGGCGGGCCTCGGGAGCCGCCCCCGGGTCGTGCTCGGAGAGCGTGCGCAGCACCAGGGCCTGCATGCCGCGCAGTTCCGCCTCGTCGAACACCTGCATCCACGAGGGCGGTGGCTCCGGCGCCTCCTCGCCGAACAGCTCCTCGGCCTCCCCGAGCAGCCGGTAGGTGTCCTGGGAGTGCCCGATCGAGGCGTGCGCCCACGCCTCGACGGTGTTGAGCATGGCGCGCGTTCTGGGCGCCGTCCGCCCACCGGTCGCCTTGGCCGCCGCCATCAGCTCGAGCGCGTCGTCGGCCCGGCCCAGGTGCACCATCTGCCGCGCGGCCCGGGAGATCGCCTCGCCGGCCCTCGGCCGGTCGCCGGCTTCCTTGGCCGCGTCGGCCGCGATCATGAAGTACTTCTGGGCGGTGGGCTCCAGGCCCACGTCGTGCGACATCCAGCCCGCCAGCACCGCCAGGTTGGCCGCGACCAGCCACAACCGCTGCTCCACGGCGGGCTCGTGCCGGTGCGTCAACAGGCCGCCGACCTCGTTCAGTTGACCGACCACCGCCTTGCGCTGCAAGCCGCCGCCGCGGGCCGCGTCCCAGGCCCGGAACACCTGTACCGAGTGCTCCAGCGACTCCACCTCGTCGAGCCCGACCGGGCCCGCGTCGTACACGTCCACCGCCGGGTGCGCTCCGCTCCCGGTGACCACCTGTCGTGGCCCGGGGACGGAGGCCGCGTACGCGACCGCGTCCCCGGACAACCAGCCCTTCAGCGAGTCGGCGATGACCGCCCCGGCCGTGAGCGCCGCTCCGGCACCCACCAATCCACGTCGGTTCAGCATGAGGTCCATTCCCGTGAACTCGGTGAGGACCGCGGCTGTTCGATCCGGCGACCATGGCACTGCTGCGGACGCGTCCGCCCCGGACCTGGTGGGCCGGTGTCGTTCCAGACCGAGGTCCTCAGTGGTGACGACACGGCCGAGCCGCTCCGTGAACACGGCCGCCAGCACCCTCGGCACCGGATCGCGCGGGATCTCCCCCTGCTCGATCCAACGCCGTACCCTCGACGTGTCGGTGGACAGCTGCAGCTGCCCCATCGCGGCACCCCGACGGTTGACCAGCCGCGCCAGCTCGCCCTTCGACCATCCGGTCAGGACGAACAGATCGGCCAGTCGGGTGTTGGGTTCCCTACTCAACGAAGCCCCCAGGTTCCTCGGCTGATCCGAGGCTAGAGGCTCCGGCGAGCACCGGGCGAGCATTCGCCACCGTTCGCCAGGGCCCGCCAGACTACAAAGCCAGTGCCCGACGGGTGTGTTGTAGGGGTGCGCCACCTCGCCCCCCGGGTCGGGCGGCGTCCCACCACCGTCGGGACTGTCCCCCGACGGTGGTACGGGGCGCTCCCGGTCCTCACCCGAGGGGGTGGCGCGGCCGGGTGGCGCGGGAGCGCCGGGCACGGCCACGGCAGTCCGGCCGACCGCATTCCCCAGGGTGCGGACGGCCGGAACAACACCGCCGAACAGGGGTTCCCACCCCGCGTCCGTGCCCGGCGCCCGCGCACCACCCACCCCACCGCACGACGTACGCGTGAAGCACCGCACCCCACGACGTACCGCACCACCCGCAGGGCCGCCGTCACGCCAGGAAGCACACGGCACCGGCCCTCCCCCGCCCCCGCGGGGCAGCACCCGCCGACGGACCGGAAGGGACCACCCTCACCCCATGTACTCCTCAGCGACGACCCCCACGCCCGCCGCGGCCCGCCCCGCGCTGCGCCCCCCCGCCGCAGCCGTCGGCCGCACCGGCCCCAGGGCGGTGCCCCCGGCGAGCCGCCCCTCGGCTCCGCGCGGCACCGAGGGCCGGGCCACGGACACCCGGGTCGTCCCGACCGGCCGTACGGCGCTGGGCCCCGCCGGCCGCACCGCGCTGGGCCTGCGCGGCCCCGACACGGGCATGCCGGCCGGTGGCCGGATGCCGCTGGCCCGGCAGGCCGACGGCCAGGTGCTGCGGGCCCGGCGGCCCGTCCAGCCCGGCGGCCCGGAGCGGATCGACCCCTCGGCGCTCCAGACCCCGGCCGTCCGGGCGGCGCTCGCCAGTGTCGCGCGGATATGTCCCGCGTTCACCCCGCGCCAGGTCCTGCGCGAGGGCAGCCGCCACATCCTGGTGGCGGGCACCATCGGGCGGGCCCCGGTGGTCGCCAAGTGCCTGGCGCCGCAGGCGGTGCGGAGTGAGTACTTCGAGCAGCTGGTGGCCGACTTCCACCACGAGGTGGCGGTCTACCGGGCGTTCGTCCGGCACCGCCCGCCGGTGCGGCTGCCCCGGCTGGTGGCGGCCGACCACGACCGGTGCGTGCTGGTCATGGAGCGCGTCCCGGGGCGCCCGGCGGCCCGCGAGCGCCACCCGGTCAACGCGCCGACCCCGGGCGAGGTGCGGGCACTGCTCACCGCGGTCCGCACGCTCAACCTGTGGCGGCCGCCGACCGACGTCTTCCAGCCGCGCCTGGACTACCAGTTGGAGATCGCCCGCTACCACTCGGTGGGCCAGCTCACCGACCGGGACGCCGGCGACCTGCGCGGCCTGCTGCACGGCCTCGGCAACACCCCGCTCCAGCTCTGCCACGGCGACGCCCTGCTCAGCAACATGCTGCTGGCGCCGTCAGGACCGGTGCTGGTCGACTGGGAGCAGGCCGGCTGGTACCTGCCCGGCTACGACTTGGCGGTGCTCTGGAGCGTCCTGTCCGGGGACACCGCGGCGCGGCGCCAGATCAGCCAACTCGCCCAGAGCGGCGGCACGATGGCCCGGGACGCCTTCCTGGTGAACCTGGTGCTGGTGCTGATGCGGGAGATCCGGCTGTACGACGTGCCGGGCGCAGGCGAGGAGCAGCGGATCATGATCCGCCGGCTCTACGACGACGCGGCGCTCGCCCGCCGCGCCGTCCGCGCCGCGGTCGGGACCCGCTGAGCCGCGGGGGTCCGACGACGGGCCCGCGGCTCAGGGCCTCACGGCCGGGCGCCCCGTTCCAGGGCGGCCCGGCCGGCGGCCTCCAGCACGGTCTCGTCCGGTGCCAGGTGCACCCGGCTGCTGAGCACGTCCCGCAGGTAGCGCTCCAGCGGGTGGCGCCGGCTCAGGCCGGGGCTGCCGGTGAGGGCGACGGCCTGCTGGACCACCGCCGTCGCGGCCCGGGTGGCCAGCAGCTGGGCCGGTCCGGTGCGGGCGACGGCCTCCGGCTCACCCAGGTCCACCCGGGGGGCCAGGCCCTCGACCAGTTCCTCGGCACCGATCAGCTGGGCCTCGATCTCGCCGAGGGCGGTCCGGTAGCGGGGCAGGGTGCCGAGCGGCTCGGTCAGGTTGGCCGGGGTGCGCTGGCTGAGGAAGCGGACGAGCCAGGCCTCGGCGGCCCGGGCGACGCCGATCGCCACCGCGGAGAGGGCCAGGTCGTGCCAGGCGCGGGCGAGTTCGGCCTCGGAGGGCTCGGAGGCCCGGGACGATTCGGAGGCCCGGGGCGATTCGGCCCCGGAGTCGGCTCCCTGACGGCCCGTCCGACGACCGGCCGTCAGGCCGAGCGCGAGGTCGCCCGGCACCCGGACCTCGTCCAGCACGACGTCGTGACTGGCGCTGGCCCGCAGGCCGAGCTGGTCCCAGGTCGGGTCGATCTCCAGGCCCTCGCTCTCGCCGCGGACCAGGAAGGTGCCGATCCTCGGCTCCTCCTCGTCGGTCCGTGCGGTGACCGCCATCCAGGCGAGCGCCTCGGCGCCGGCGCAGTACGTCTTACGGCCCGTCAGCAGCCAGTCGTCACCGTCCCGGCGGGCGACCGTCGCGGGCAGTTCGCCCGCCCCGGTGCCGGGCTCGGCCCGCAGCGTGTTGACCAGGACCGGGCCGCGCCGGGACTCGGCGAGCAGCCGCCGGTAGCTGGCCGCCGGCCAGTCGGCGCGGCGGGCCTGCTCGGCGTGCCGGAGCAGGGTGAAGGCGGTGACCACGGCCACCGAGGCGTCGCCGCGGCCGAGTTGGGAAAGCACCCGGACGGTGTCGGCGAGCGTTCCGCCCGGACCACCGTACCGCGCGGAGACGGTGAGGGTGAGCAGTCCGGCCTCGTGGACCGCCTCGATCCCCTGGTACGGGAAGGTCGCGTCGCGGTCGTGCTCCTCGGCGCGGGCCGCCAGCAGGTCGACCACCCGGGGCAGCCCGGCGAGGGCGGCCCGGATCGCGGTGCGGTCGGGCACGCGGTCGGCGGTGCCGGCGGACGCGGAACCGCCGGATGCGGAACGGGTGGGCGTGGAACCGGTGGGTTCGAGATGGCCGGATTCGGACCCGTCGGAATCCGCCGACGGAGCGGCGGTCCGGGAGCGGCGCCCGGCGGAGGCCGTCGTGGCCGGAGCGCTCCCGGGCGAACGAGCGGCGGCGGAGCGGTCGGAGCGGTCGTCGGCGGAGCGCTCCGCGGACACGCGGTCCTCGGACGAACGATCGACGGTCGAACGGTTGGCGGCGCGGGTCGTCATGGTGCTGTGCCTCCGGGCGGGCAGCGTGGGCTCGGCGAATGCGGGCGGCACGCCGTACGGGCGCGCGGTACCGGATGGGCGGCCCCGGAGGCCGACTCACGGCCGCCCCTGGTTTCGGCGCCGACCGGACAACCCGGCCGACCGCCCGCCGCCGGGGAAGGGATCCCCCTCAGCGGCCCGGACACGCCGCACTGGCGGTCCGCCGCAGGTCCAGATGCCTGCGACGGGTCAGCAGCGGAAGACGGCACGGCATGTTCGCGACTGTACGAACCGTTGATCGATACCGTCAAGCGGCGCCCGACCCCCGGACGGAGCCGGCCGGAGTCGGCTGGAGCCGGGCGGCTCCGCCGGGATCAGCCCTGCTGGAACATGTCCGCCGGGAGCGGCTTCAGCAGCTGATACAGGTCGTCCGAAATCGGTCGGTCCCAGGAGGCGATGGTGACCAGGACGCCGTCGCTGCGGCCGAACTGGGCGCAGAACACGCGTTCCTCGCTGACCTTGACCTTCTTCACGATCAGCAGGTCGTCCCCGAGCATGACCGGGAAGTCCTCGGCCGAGACGAACTCGACCGGCTCGTCGTTCTCCAGCGCCGCGAGCAGCTGACGCACCTCGAACGGCACGTCGTCGCCGGTCTCCCGGGCGGGCGAACCCTCGGGGAGGTTGCCGATGAACATCGCCGGGCCTCTGCCGCCGAACAGGTCGTAGCGCAGGAAGATCCCCTGGCAGGAGCCGTCCGGGCCGGTCATCATGGCCGCACCGAAGTCACCGGGCCAGTCGCCCGGGTCCATCGCGAGCACGTCGAAGTCCGGGCCGGCGGGCTGTCCGGAGCGACGGCGGAGAAAAGACATGGGAACATCGTACGTGCCCGGCACACCACGCTCGCGAGGTGGGTGGGGCACCGCCGAGGGACGGCCGGGAGATCGACGCTCAGAGACCAATGTTGACTCTGAGCAACCGTCCGGGCTACGTTCGGTTCAGCACGACAGCCGTTCTGGGTTTCACCCTCCGGGGGGACGGCATGTCGCAACGCGGCCCTACACGCGTTTCCCTCACCGTGCACTTGTCGTGCCGAACTGCCGAGCACCCAGCTTCGTCGTCGCACACAGCACAAACACAAGCCAACAGTTCCATGCACCACAAGCCAGATCCGCGGGGCCCCGGCCCGTCGCTCCGTGGATCTGCTCGGGACGCCGCCGCGTGGGGGCGTGCGGGTCCCGAGCACCGGTGCCGTCATCCGAGTCGCTCTCGGGTTCGGCGCCAAACCTCCCGGCGACTGCCGGCCCCCTCGTGGGGCCGGGACCGGCCGACGCACCCCCGGTGCGCAGGGGATGACTGGGAGGATGGCCTGGCAACTGCCGGGCCGCACAGCAGGCGCCGTGTCTGGCCGCGTGGGGGCGGTGGGCACGGCGTCTGCCCGTGCTCTTACTCTGAGCTGCGTTTGTCTAACAGTCAACAGAAATTCTGACGTGGCACGCTCAATGGATCATCACTTGTGATGTTCGGACCCGAAAGATCGCCTGCGGAGCGGACCCCCGTCGGTCGGGGGTCCGCTCCCGCCGTGAACGGCCCGGCGCGCCGCCTCAGGTGAGGTCGAACTCGCCGTCCCGGGCGCCGAGCACGAAGGCCCGCCACTCGCCCGGCGTGAAGACCAGGACCGGCCCGTCCTCCTGGCGGCCGTCCCGCATCCCGATGTATCCGTCCACGAAGGCGATCTGCACGTCTCCGACGCCCTGACTGCTGCACAGCCACTCCGCGCCGGTGAAGTCCACCTTGGGCTTCCCGTTCCGCGCCAGCTCCGGCTGCGCCACGCCGGCCTCCGTGTCCGTCCCGCTGTTGGATCCCACTTGACCGATCTCCTCCCGACGGCATTCCGGGGCCAGCCTAGCCACACCGCCCGGCCCCGGTCAGCGGGTTGACGAGGACTCCCACGAGCGGGGACGGGCACGGCCGGAGGAGGGGTCGAGGCGTGTCCCGACCGGCGGGGGCGGCGGGCAGCTGCCAGAGTGCTGCCAGGGCGCCGCCCGACGGCCTTCCCGACCCGGGGCCCCGGGGAACCCGGAGGCCGTCGGCGGTTCCGCGGAGGCCTGGCCGCCGCCGTGCTGCCCCACCGAGCCGTCGGGCCCGAATACTGGATTCGAACGCTTTGTCTGATGGTCCGAACTGTCTGACGGTCCGAACGTTCCACCCACCGATCCGCTCAAGGGAGCAGCCGATGAGCCGCCGGGACGGCACCCGCGCCGACGTCATCCCCATCTCCGACGCCCCCTCGGCCCATCCCCCGGCACCCCGCACGCCCCACTCGCGCACCCCGCTGCCCCGGCCGACCCCCGCCCGGCCCGCCGCGCACGGGCGGGTCGGGATCGTCCTGGTCTCGCACAGCCAGGAACTGGCCACCGCCGTACGTTCCCTCGCGCTGGTGTTGACCGGATCCGACTCCCCCGCGCCGATCGCGGCGACCGGCGGCGACCCGTCGGACGGGCCGGGCATCAGCGCGGTCCTGGTCGCCGCCGCGACCCGCCGGGTGGACCAGGGCCACGGCGTGGTGGTGCTCGCGGACCTCGGTCGGGCGGTCACCACCGTCCGCGCGCTGCTGTCCGAGGCGGACGAGCACGGGCTGCCGTTCCCGGTCCGGTTCGCCAACGCGCCGTTCGTCGAGGGCGCGGTGGCCGCCGCCGCGACCGCCACCGCGGGCGGGGACCTGGCCGCGGTGCTGGACGCAGCGGAGGAGGCCTACCGGCAGTACAAGGGCTGAACGGCGTGGGCGGGCTCGGGGGGTGTGGGCAGGCTCAGGGCCGTGGGCGGGCTCGGGGCCGTGGGCGGGCAGGTGTGGCGCGGGGCGCGGGCTCAGGGGCGCTCCTTGCCCTCCCAGGTGAAGACCACCGGGCCCTCGCACTCCAGCGCGTGGCGCAGCCGCTCGTGCTCGCTCTCGATCATCGGCGGCAGCTCGTCCAGCCCGAACCAGCCGACCTCCAGCGACTCGTCGTCGTTCACCCGCGCCTCGCCGCCGACCGCGCGGCAGCGGAAGGTCAGCACCAGGTACTGCGTCACATCGCCGTTCGGGTACGTGACCTGCGGCGAGACCGTGACGGAGGCGAGCAGCTCGGGCACGACCACCACCCCGGTCTCCTCCTCGCACTCGCGCACCACACCGTCGGCGGGCTGCTCGCCGGGGTCGAGGATGCCGCCGACCGGAGCCCACCGGCCGTCGTCGGCTCGGCGGGCGAGCAGCACCCGGTCACGGTCGTCCAGCACGACGGCGACGACGGCGCTCAGCCAGAGCGGACGGGTGCCCACGACGGCGCGGAGTTCGGCGAGGAAGGGGGGAATGGCCATGGGCCGCAGCCTAGCGGGGCGGCTCAGGGCCGACCCGGAGCGCCCGGCCGGTATCGGGCCGCAGCAGGGCGAGCACGGTGAGCCCGAGGATGTGCAGGTCGAGCCCGAGCGAGCGGTGCTCCACGTACCAGAGATCGAGCTCGGCCCACTCGGGGCGGCTGAGCGGGCGGGGTGTCCGGCTGCGACTCAACGCGTGCAGCTGGGCCCAGCCGGTGAGACCGGGCCGGACCGCGAGTCGGCCGCGCTCGCGGCGGGAGTAGCGCACCACCTGCTCGGGGCCGGCCGGCCACGGCCCGATGACCCCCATCTCGCCGCGCGCCACGTTCCACAGCCGCGGCAGCTCGTCCAGGCCGGTGCGGCGCAGCAGGACGGCGAGCCGGTCGTCCCCGTCGGTCCGGAAGCGCAGGATCTGGAACTCGCGGCCGTGCCGGCCGGCCCTGGTCTGGCGCTGGAGGACCGGGCCGCCGGTGGTGCGGCGGAGCAGGACGGCGATCAGCAGGGCCAGTGGCAGCGCGACGATCGCGGTCAGGGCGATGACGGCGAGGTCGCCGACGCGTCTCATGAGGTGGCCACGGCACGGTCCGGTCCACCGCCCATCGCTCCCCCTCCGCGGCGCCTCGAGCCGGAAGAACGCATTCACAGTAGAGGCGGGACGTGGCCGCCGTTCCGGGAACGGGGAAAGAAGAGGGGTCATGATTGTCCGACTGGACGATATTCAGTCGGTCTGACCAATTTCGCTCGATTCGCCGTTTCGGAATGCCGAGGGCGATCGACGCTACGGGGTGGGGGCGACGGCCGGGAACCAGCCCAACGAACGGCCGGTACCCGGCCGGGGCGTTCTCAGAGCGCGGCGCGGCGCCGGCCACGCAACACGCCGAAGGCGATCCGGCCGAGCAGCAGGACTCCGGCGGCCAGGCAGCCGGCCACCGCCATCGCCCAGGCCGGCCCGTCACTGTCCGGCACGAACACGGCCACGACGATACCGAGCGCCAGGCAGGCCAGGCCCACCAGGGCCAACGGGAGCTGGTAGGTGACCAGGGCTCCGCCACTGCACACGCGAGCCATCCGGGAGGCCCCGTGAAGGTGGAAGGGGTCACGGTCCGCATCTGCCATGAGCCCAAGGTACCCCGGGGCGGCGCGGGCGGCAGCCCGCAGGGAGTGGTCATTCGAACGCGCTGTGCAACCGGATGATTCGGGCAGGTCAGGGGCTCGCCGAGGCCACCGCGAAGTGTGTCCGAGACGTCTGCACGGGCATTCCAGCTCCACAATCAGTCCACGAAAAATCCTCGTCCCCCCGGCACAACCATCCGTCCGGCGCAGCGGTCTCAATGGCATCGAGTGATCCAGGAGCCGTTCGAGGGACGGGTGTGAACCCCCCACCGAGAACAGGAAAGTCCAGGAGCGGAGCCGCCGCCCCTGGAGTCGGAGGCCGGGCTCCGTCCTCCGGCGGTACCGCCACGCCGCTCGGCGAACGAGGGGGAACCGTGCCGCAGTCCCAGTCCACTACATCGATCTCCATGGCCCGCGCCCGGCCGGCACCCGGCGTGCGCGCGCTGCCTCCACCCGTCGCCTGCACGGCGGACCGCCCGCACGGCGGGCATCCGCGCGGAGGGCATCCACGCAGCGAGCTTCTCCACGGCGAGCATCGCCACGGCGCGCACCGGGACGGCGCACATGGGGACGGCACGCATCGGGACGGCGCGCACGGGGACGGCGGGGGCCGCCCCCGGACGGCCGTCGACACGGAACAGCAGGACGCTCGGGGCGAATGGCTGCGGTTCGCCCCCGTCCAGCCGCTGTTCCGGGCCCGGGCCGCCCAACGGCTGGCCGTACTCGCGTACCACGGGGTGACCGACCACCGCTCCTTCGGCGCCCAGCTCGACCGCCTCCAGCGGCTCGCCACACCCGTCTCGCTCGGCGCGGTCCTCCAGGCCGTGACCGAGCGGCGGCCCCTGCCGCCCCGGAGCGTCCTGGTCACCTTCGACGACGCCGACCGGAGCGTGCTCACCCACGCCCTGCCGGCCCTCGACGCCCGGGGGATTCCGGCCACCGCGTTCGTCATCTCGGAGCTCATCGGCACCGAACGGCCGTTCTGGTGGCACGAGGCCGACTTCCTCGCCCGGCACGGGGGCCGGGCCCGCTCGCTCGACTGCGGACACCCGTCCCAGCTGCTCCCGCGACTCAAGGCCATGCCGGACCCGGACCGCCGACGCAGCCTGCACGAGCTACGGGTCAGCGCCGAACGCCGGCCGCCCCGACAGGAACAGCTGACCCCGGCCGACCTGCTCGCCCTACGGGACGGGGGCGTCGCGATCGGCAACCACACCCAGGGGCACCCCTGCCTCGGGCGCTGCGACGACGACACCGTGCGCACCGAGATCACCGGCGCCCACGAGGCCCTCACCCGCTGGCTGGGCGAACCGCCGATCGCCTTCGCCTACCCGGACGGCGGCCACGACGTCCGCGCTGAAACCGTCCTGCAGGAACTCGGCTACCGCCTCGGATTCCTCTCCGACCACCGCCTGGGCCCCCGCCTCCCCTCACACCCCCTCCAGATCAGCCGCCTCCAGGTCGACTCCACCACCAGCACCCGCCGCTTCGACACGATCCTCTCCGGCCTGGAACCCGCCTACCGCCGCTGGCGCCGCCAAGCCGTCGCCTGACGCCCCCCGCCGTACAGGAAGTCGACCCGTTCGACTTCCTGTACGCGGTGGCGCCACCGCCCCACAGGCGCGCAGATCTACGCGCATAGACGGTTACCCCAGCCGGACAGGCCGGATCGCCGGCTGCGCGGGAAGTCGGCCAAGTCGACTTGCTGTGCAACACCCGGGCCCGTGCTGGTCGGCCTCTGTGGCGGGTCAGCCGATGAGGGTGGCGAGGGCGCTGCCCTGGGGGTAGAGGGCGGCGGCCGGGGGGAGGGTGGCGGGGGCGCCGGCGTGGAGGACGGTGAGGGTGCCGGTGCCGGTGCCGGTGCGGGTGGGGTCGGCGACGCGGCGGAGGGCCTGGGCGGCGACGGCGTCGGCGGACCCGTACAGGGTGAGCGCCGGGGAGGCGGTCGGGGCCACGGCGGCGCGGATGCGGTCGTCGACGAGCTCGTAGTGGGTGCAGCCGAGCACGATCACGTCGGTACCGGCCGGCGTACGGGAGGCGGCGTCGGCGATGGCGGCCGTGACGGCCTCGTCGTCGCCGTGCTCGACAGCGTCCGCGAGGCCCGGGCAGGCGACCTCGGTGATGTCCGCCGAACCGCCGAAGTCACGGATCAGCCCGCGCTGGTAGGCGCTTCCGGTGGTGGCCGGGGTGGCCCAGATCGCGACCCGACCACCCCGCGCTGCGGCGGGCTTGATCGCCGGAACGGTGCCGATGACCGGCAGCCCGGGCTCCAGTTCGTCCCGCAGGGTGGCGAGCGCGTGGACGGACGCGGTGTTGCAGGCGATCACCAGCGCGTCGGGCTCGAGGGCGGCAGCGGCCCGGCAGCAGCCGAGGGCCAGCTCGGTGACCTCTTCCGGTGTACGAGGCCCCCACGGCATCGAGGCCGGGTTGGAAGAGAGCACCAGATCCACGTCCGGGCGCAGCTTCCGAAGGGCGGCGGCGGCGGCCAGCAGGCCGATTCCGGAGTCCATCAGTGCGATCTTCACGGGTCAAGACTTTAGTCGATCCGCCCGCCGGGCCCCGTTCTGCGGCAGACTGCCGGGGTGACCGTCCTGCTGTGGATCGCCGCGTTCTCCCTGCTGGTCTGGCTCTGGCTGGCGTGCTGCCACGGCTCGTTCTGGCGCACGGACGTTCGGCTGCCGCCGCGCCGCCCGCCGGTCCGCTGGCCGCAGGCGGCGATCGTGGTGCCGGCCCGGGACGAGGCGTCGGTGCTCCCGGTGAGCCTGCCGACGCTGCTCGCGCAGAAGTACCCGGGGCGGGCCCGGGTGATCCTGGTCGACGACCACAGTTCGGACGGCACCGGCGCACTCGCGGCGCAGCTGCGGACGATCGACGGCCTGGAGCTGACCGTCACCTCCCCTCCCCCGCTGCCGCCGGGCTGGACCGGCAAGCTGTGGGCGCTGCGGCACGGCGTGGCCCTGGCCGGCCCGGACGTCGAGTACCTGCTGCTGACGGACGCCGACATCGCGCACGGCCCGGATTCGCTGGCCGAGCTGGTGTCCGCCGCCGAGAGCAACGGGCTGGACCTGGTGTCCCAGATGGCCCGGCTGCGGGTGGAGACCGGCTGGGAGCGGCTGATCGTGCCGGCCTTCGTGTACTTCTTCGCCCAGCTGTACCCGTTCCGCCGGAGCAACCGTCCGGGCACCCGGACGGCGGCCGCGGCCGGTGGCTGCTCGCTGGTGCGGCGCGAGGCGCTGGAGCGGGCGGGCGGGGTGGCGGCGATCCGCGGTGCGGTGATCGACGACGTGTCGCTGGCCCGGGCGGTGAAGTCCACCGGCGGTCGGACCTGGCTCGGCCTGGCCGACGGGGTGGACAGCGTGCGCCCGTACCCGCGGCTGGAGCAGCTGTGGCGGATGGTGTCGCGCAGCGCGTACGCCCAGCTCAGGCACTCGCCGCTGCTGCTGCTCGGGACGGTGTCGGGGCTGGCCCTGGTGTACCTGGTGCCGCCGGTGGCGACGGTGGCCGGGCTGGTGGCGGGAGCACCCGCGGTGGCCGCGGCGGGCGTGGCGGCGTGGGCGCTGATGGCGGGCACGTACCTGCCGATGGTCCGGTACTACGGGCAGCCGGCCGCGGCCGTGCTGCTGCTGCCGTTCACCGCGGCGCTGTACCTGCCGATGACGGTGGACTCGGCGGTGCAGCACTGGCGCGGCCGCGGCGCGGCGTGGAAGGGCCGGACCTACTCCCGGGCCTGAGGAACCCCGGGGATCCTCCCGAGAACCCGCCTACGGAACCCGCTGCGGGGCGGGCCGCCCCGATCCATACTGCTCGAATGGACCGTCAGCAGATCTCCCGCCTCGCCCACGCCCGTCACCCGATCGCGGCTCCGCTGGCGGACGAGTCGGTGGCCCGGCTGCTGGACCGCGCCATGGCCGGGACGGAGCAGGGTCTGGCGCTGGACCTCGGCTGCGGCGAGGGTGCCTGGCTGCTCCGGGCGCTGGCCGCCGGACCGGGCTGGCGGGCGGTGGGCGTGGACCTGGACGCGGCGGCGCTGACCCGCGCCCGGGAGGTCGCCACCGCGCTCGGCGTGGTCCGCCGGATCGGCCTGCACCACTCGGACGCCCGGGAGTTCTCCTCGAAGGAGCGCTTCGACCTGGTGCTGTGCGTCGGCGCCACCCACGCGTTCGACGGTCTGCCGGCGACGCTCGCCGCGGCCCGCGAACTCCTTTCCCCGGGCGGGAGGTTGCTGGTCGGCGAGGGGTTCTGGCAGCGCGAACCGTCGCGGGCGGCGCTGGACGGGCTGGGCGCGGAACGGGAGGACTTCGCGGATCTGGCGACGACCACCGACCGGGTGCTGGCCGACGGCTGGACGCCGCTGTTCGGGCACGTCAGCACCGAACAGGAGTGGGACGACTACGAGTTCTCCTGGACGGGCTCGCTGGCCGAGTGGGCCCTGGACCACCCGGACCACCCCGGTGCGGCGGCCGCCCGCGAGGCCGCGGACCGGCACCGCACCGGATGGCTCCACGGCTACCGGGGGACGCTCGGCTTCGTCACCTATCTGCTGCGCCGCGACCGAGGCGAGTGAACGCCCTGCGGTGACCGGCCACTTCCCGTTCGGCGCGAGGAAGCGGAGCGAGGAAGCCGACGCGAGCGAGTCGGCGCGAGAGCTCAGTGGTGGTTCTTCGCCTGCTCCTTCTGCACCAGCTGGTCGAGCACCTCGGGCATCGCCGCGACGCCGCCGGCCTGGGTCGGCGAGGTGCGGTACTCGCCCTGGATGACGACCGTCGGCAACTCGGCGACGCCGTAACGGGTGAAGGCGGCGGCGGCCTCGTCGACCGACCCCGTCACCTCGGCGGAGCGGTACGCCCGGCCGAACGCCTCGGCATCGACGCCCTGGGTCGCGGCCCAGTCGGTGGCGGTGGCCTCGCTGGTGACGTCGCGCCCCTCGTTGTGCACGGCGCGGAAGGCGCCGGCCTGCAGGCGGTCGACCAGGCCGAGGCGCTCCAGCGTGAAGTACAGCCGGGCGTGGCCGCGTTGCACGGCCTCGTCCCGACTGCCGGGCCAGATGGCCGGGATGCGGCGCAGCGCGACATCGGCGCGGTGCTTCTCCGCCCAGGTCTGCAAGGGCTGTTCGAGCGCCTGGGAGTGGCCGCAGTCGTACCAGAAGAACTCGGCCGCCTCGATCCGGGTGCTGTCGCCGACCGGTTGCGGGTGGTCGAGCCTGACGAACTTGGCGCCTTTGTGGGGGAATTGGTGGGTCATCGCGCCGGCCTGGACGGGGGACGCGGCGATCCCCACGGCGACGGCGAGCAGGACGGTGGACCGCAGCAGCGACTTCGAGTTCATCACACCGGGCAGTGTGCTGGCGGCGGTCCGTTACCGGCCGGTTCCCGCGGTACGGGCCGCGCCGGATTCGCCCGAACGGCGCACCCGCGCCGAGCCCGTTGACGCGGGGCGGACCACCTGACGGGGCAAGGTGGCGGCACTGGTCAGCGGGTGCCTTCCGGTCCGGCCGTCCACACCTCGGCGACCAGTTGCTGCCAGGCGTCCACGACGGCGCCCAGCTCGAAGTGTTCCAGCGCGTGCGCCCGGGCCGCCGCGCCGAGGCCCGCCCGGTTGACCGCCAGCACCTTGCCCAGTGCCTCGGCGAGGGCGAGCGGGTCCCCGGGGGCGACCAGCGCGCCGGTCGCCCCGTCCCGGACCACCTCGCGCACCCAGCCACGGCGGGTACCCCGGCCAGCGCCGCCTCGATCAGGGCACCGGGTACGCCCTCGCTGTCGCTCGTCAGCAGCAGCGCGTCGGCGGCCCGGTAGAGCGGGGCCGGGTCGGGAAGCGGGCCGAGGAAGTGGGCGCGCGCGGCGGCCGGGTGGCGGGCCAGCGTCTCGCGCAGCGGTCCGTCCCCGGCGACGGCCAGGCGGACGTCGGGCAGCCGGTCGAGCACGTCGAGGGCGAGGTCGAGTCGCTTCTCCGGAGCTATCGCCCCGATCCAGGCGACCAGCAGCACGTCGGCCGGCAGGCCCAGCGCGTGCCGCGCGGCCCGCCGGTCGTCCCGGCCGTCGGCGGGCGGATAGCTTTCTGCGGCACGGGAGTTGGGGATCACGTGCACTTTGCCCTCGGGCAGCCGGAACTGCTCCTCCAGGACGACGCGCGCCTCGTCGGTCAGGGTGGTGACGGCGGCCGCGCGGTGCATCAGCGCGCCGCCGCGCACCCGGCGCAGCCGGTTGGCGGTCCAGTAGCGCGGGTGGCCGACCGAAACGTAGACGAAGGGCGTACGGGTTCCGGCCAGCGCGAGGGCGCAGGCGGCCAGGGTGTCCGAGCCGTGGGCGAGCACCACGTCGGCGGCGCGCGCGGCGGCGCGCAGCGCCCGCAGGGTGCTCGGGTGCAGCCGGCCGGGGCCCAGTACGGCGGCGGAGCGCAGCGCGGCGGCGGCGGAGCAGTTGGCGGCGGCCAAGTCCGCGGCCCCGGGGGCCCGATCGGCGGACTCCGCGCCCTGGTCTGCGGAGTCGTGGCCTCCGGAGCCCCGGCCCGCGTGATCCCGGCGCCCGAAATCCCGGCGCCCGAAATCCCGACCTCCGGAATCCCGGGCCGCCCCGGCGGGGCAGACGTGGTTGGCCGGGTGCGGGGCGAGGGCGCACAGTTCGGAGGACTGCCCCCGACGACTCAGTTCCCGGTGGAGGTCACGGGCGAAGTTCTGTGCGCCGCCACGGCGTGAGTCGCTGATCAGATGCAGGACACGCGGACGGTTTCCGGCCGGATCGGCCGACGAGTGGTCGGGCATGGACCGACCTTGGCACAGTGCCCCGCCCGGTACATCCCCTTCGCGCAACCTGCTGGTGGCCCATCCGCCCGCGCTTGTACACCCGATGTGCGCCACAGGGCCGCCGTCGTGCGCCGGACGCGACCGTCGCGCGCCCCGTCTCACCCCCTGCCGCGCTCCGTTTCACCCCGTCGCGCCGGGTCGGCGCCGTCCGGGATCGTCGTGTGCCGGTGTCAAATGCCGCGTCGCTCCGTCGACTTGGGTCGGCTGTTCGACGGGCGAAAGGCCGGTACGCGGAGCGCCCCCGCCCCGCCCGGCCCGTGACGGCGGGGCCCGGCGGCCGTTACCCGTTTCGGGTGAACGCGGTTGGACCTCGGCCCGGGCCGGTCGGCAGGATGTCCGGCCGGGGCGGCACCCGCCGTGCCGCCCCATCTCCCCCTGCCCCGTACTGATTTGGAGTCGCCCGGTGTTCAAGGGATTCCGTAGCTTCCTGCTGCGCGGAAACGTGGTGGACCTCGCGGTCGGCATCGTGATCGGCGCGGCCTTCACCGCCGTCGTCACCGGGTTCGTCAGCGCCTTCCTCACCCCGCTGGTCGGCGTCGCGTCCGGTGCCGTCGGCGACTTCACCCAGAAGACCTTCGACGTGGCCGGCACCCGGTTCCCGTACGGCCTCTTCGTCAACGCGGTCATCGGCTTCGTCCTGACCGCCGCCGTCATCTACTTCGCCGTGGTGCTGCCGGTCGGCAAGCTCCAGGCCCGCTTCGAATCGGCCAAGCCCGCCCCGGCCGTGAAGGTGGACTGCCCGGAGTGCCTGAGCTCCATCCCGGCCGCCGCGTCCCGGTGCTCCTTCTGCACCTCCGAGGTCGCCAAGCCGGGTCTGCCCGCACAGGCCCAGGCGCTGCAGTCGCACTGACCACGGAACCGGACGGACGCCGGGCCGCCGCCCGGTCGGCACCGACCCGCACCGGGCCGACCGCGCAGGCCGCGGGCCCTGATCGAACCTCCCGGGGGAAACTGACGGGGACTTTATTCCCGAAACATTCACGAGCCCCCGTCGCCCCCACGGCGGGGGCTCTAACGCGCCCGCGCACGCCTGTCCGGAAAAGTTTCTCCGCAGGCCCCCCGACCGTCCACCGGCCGGTCACCACAAGGCCTTCCGCAGCCTCCGTCCGGCCACTGTTCGATCACTGACGGGGCGCCAAGGTTGTCCGGAACCGGACGCCGGAATGTCCGGCTTTCCTACTTTCGAAACCTTTGTGCGAGCGAAGACTGTGTAAACACTCGAACTGCTCCCCCTCCCGCTCTCCTCAGCAGGCGCGTTGTGGGCTTACCGTATGCCCCATGACCTCGCCCCGCTCCTACGACGGAGTCGGCTACCCCTCTCCGTCCTTCTCCTCCGGAACGCCGATCTACGACAGCCTCGTGGCTGAGCGCGGCGTCCCCCAGATCGCGCCCATCAACGTGCCGGCCGCCCTCCCGCCGGCACTGTCCTCCGGTTACGGATCCGGCCTCGGCCAGTCCCCCGAGCACCGGTACGGCAACGGGTACGAAAGTGCCGGCAGCAACCTCCCCGCGCTGCCGCCCGCCCGCCTCGCCCTGGGCCCCGGCCCGAGCAGCGGTCCCTCCGCCGGCCCCGCCACGGCGTACATCCCCGCGCAGCCCGCGCCGGCGTACGCCGCCCCGCAGCCGCCGGTCCCCGGCTACGGCTCCCCCCAGCCGTACCAGCGACCGCAGACCGGCACCCCGGCCTTCACCCAGTCCACCGGCAGCGGCTACCAGCCGACCGGCGGCCAGAGCTTCGGAGGCCAGAACACCTTCATCGGCGCCCAGGGCGGCCAGCAGTCCTTCGGCGCGCAGCCGGCCGGCGGCCCGGGCGGTTTCGGCCAGGGCCAGCCCGCCGCTCAGCAGGGCTTCGGCGGCCACCAGTCCTTCGGCGGCCCGACCGCCGGCGGCCCCGGCTTCCAGGGCCAGGGCGGCGAGCAGTCCTTCGGCGGCGCCCAGCTGCGCCCGGCCATGGCGCCGGTCGCGCCGGTCCGCCCGATGCAGCCGCAGCGCCCGGGCGGGTACAACGAGCCCGGCCAGTTCCAGGGTGGCTACCAGCCGCAGGGCCAGGGCTACTGAACCGCGGCTGACGCCCCGAGGCCGTCCCCCACGCGGCCCGCACCCGCACCACCTGAGCAGCACCCGGCGCCCCCCGTACGCCGGGCGAACGGAGAAACGGGTCATCCACGGACCGCCCGGCACGCCCCCCACGGCGTCCCGGGCGGTCCGTGCGCATACGGGGCCCCTGACCTGCGGGCCCGGGCCGGCCGGCTGGCAGGATGGAGGAATGCACCTCACCGGACTCCACGTCTATCCCGTCAAGTCGATGTACCGCCTGAGCCCGGAAAGCGCCGTGGTCCACCCCTGGGGTCTGGCCGGAGACCGCCGCTGGATGCTCGCCGACGCGACCGGACGGTTCGTCAGCCAGCGCGAGCACCCGACCCTCGGACAGATCCGGGCCGCACTGCTGCCCGACGGCGTCCTCACCCTGACCGCCCCCGACGGCTCCCGGATCGAGGTCCCCGCCCCCGCCGTCGCGTCCGGCGACGCGCTCGCCGACGTCGAGGTCTGGGGCACCCGCTTCCATGCCGCGCAGGCCGCCGAGGAAGCACACCGGTGGATCGCCGAGCACCTCGGCGACTACCGCCTGGTGTACCTGGACGACCCGCGCGCCCGGCCGGTCGACCCCGAGTACGGCGCGGCCGGCGACCGGGTCTCGATGGCCGACGGCTTCCCGCTGCTGCTCACCACCACCGCCTCGCTGGACCGGCTCAACGAACTGATCGCCGCCGAGCACCCCGACGGCCACGAGACCCTGCCGATGGAGCGCTTCCGCCCGAGCGTGGTGGTCGGCGGCGCCGAGCCGTGGGCCGAGGACACCTGGCGCCGGATCCGGATCGGCTCGGTCACCTTCAAGGTGGTCAAGCCCTGCGGCCGCTGTGTGGTCACCACCACCGACCAGGAGACCGGCGAGCGGCGCGGCAAGGAACCGCTGCGCACCCTGGCCAAGCACCACCGGCTGATGAACAAGGCCGCGTTCGGCCAGAACCTGATCCCCGAGCGGCCGGCCGGGGTCGAGGGCGACGCGCTCGGCACGCTGCGGCTGGGCGACGAGGTCGAGGTGCTGGAGGACGGGGCGCACTGGCCCGCCGACGGACGCTGAGGGCATCGGCGGACGCTGAGGGCATGGCTGAACGCTGAGGGCATGGCTGAACGCCGAAGACACGGGCGGACGCCGGGCGCACGGGCGGGCACCGGGCGCGTGCCGTGCTCCGGAACCGGCGTGTCCCGGACGGAACCACCGCTGTGCGCGCTCGTTGAAACAAGTGGTCGGAACCTGTGGCGGCGCTGAGCGCTACCGGTGTCCGCGCGACCGCGGGCGGCCGGACCACCCACGTGGGCGCGCTACGGTGGGCGGGCGGCCCGCGCACACCCGCGCGTTCGGCCCGATGATCGCCGGCTCGACGAAGGTGGGGACGACAGACCGTCATGGCTGAGCACAGGGTCCGGGTCACCCAGGACAGCGCATCCCGCTGGCGTCGCCGCGCGGGCGAGTACGACACGCTCGCGGAGGCCCTGGCCGCCGCCGAACCGGGCGACACCGTGACCGTCCGGCCGGGCACGTTCCGGGAGAACGTGCTGCTGGACAAACCGGTGACGATCGTGCCCGCCCAGGGCCCGGGGACGGTCCGGATCGACCCGCCCTCCGGGGTGGCCCTCACCGTGACCGCCGCCGCGACCGTACGCGACCTGGTGGTCGAGGGCGGCGACAGCTCCACCCCGGCCGTCCTGGTCACCGGACCGGAGGCGGCCCCCGCCTTCAGCGGCTGCCGGATCGAGACCCGCTCGGCCACCGGGATCGAGGTCGCCGGCGGCGCCCGGCCGACCCTGCGCGGCTGCGTGGTCACCAACCCGGGCGGGCTCGGACTGCGACTGCGCGGCGCGGACACCGCCGCCGCCTTCGAGGACTGCGAGGTCGCCGCCGCCGGCCAGGCCGGACTGGCCGTCCTCGGCGGCGCCACCGCGGCCCTGGACCGCTGCCGCATCCACCACGCCTCCGGCGCCGGAGTCCTGCTCTCCGACCCGGGCAGCGCGGCCGAGCTGACCGGCTGCGAGATCTACGAGATCCGCGGCAGCGGCGTGCAGGCCGACGCGCAGGCGGGCGGCCGGCTGATCGACTGCGAGATCCACCGGGTCACCGGCAACGGTCTGACCCTGGACGGCGAGGCCGAGCTGGTGCTCACCGGCTGCCGGGTGCACGACCTGCCCGAGAACGGCGCCGACCTGCGCGGACGCGCCCGGCTGAGCCTCGCGCACAGCACCGTCAGGGACTTCGGGCGCGGGGCGCTGTCCGTCTGGGACCAGGGCACCGAGGCCGTCGCCGAGTCCTGCCAGATCCACGGCTCGACTGGCGAGTACCCGGCGCTGTGGGTCAGCGACGGCGCCCGGCTGACCCTCACCGACTGCTCGCTGCACGACCTGCCGGACGCCCTGTTCGTCCTCGACCGGGACTCCGCCGCCACCGCCAAGGGCTGCTCGTTCAGCCGGATCCGCAGCTCGGCGGTCTCCGTCAGCGGCGGGGCCACCGTCGCCCTGGCCTCCTGCCGGGTGCAGGAGGCGGGCACCGGGCTCTGGTTCCGCGACCACGGCAGCGGCGGACTGCTCACCGACTGCGAGATCTCCGACGTGGCCACCGGCGTGATCGTCACCAAGGGCGCCGACCCGGTGCTGCGCGACTGCACCGTACGGGCCAGCACGGACGCCGGGGTGTACGTCTCGGCCCAGGGACGGGGCACCTTCGAGGACTGCCGGGTCTCCCAGGGCAAGGGCTTCGGCTTCCACATCATCGACGGCTGCCGGACCCAGCTCACCCGGTGCCGCGCGGAGCACAACCAGCGGGCCGGGTTCGAGTTCTCCGAGCCCGGTCCGGTCACGGAGGGGTGCATCTCGGACGACGTCGCGGCCGCTCCGGTGCCGGCCGCCCCCGCCGCTCCCGGTGGCGGGGCGGGGCCCGGGCTGGGGGCCGGAGCGGCGTCCGGACGCGGCCCGGGGCTGGGGGCGCCGTACGGGTCCACCGACGTGCCGGCGCCGCGGACGGCCCAACTGACCGCGGCGGTCTCGGCGTTGGCGACGTCCGGGGCCGCGTCGGCGATCTCACCGATCCCGGACTGCCGCCCGGCCGAGGAGGCGCTCGCCGAGCTGGACTCGCTGGTCGGGCTGGCCACCGTGAAGCAGGAGGTGCGCACGCTGATCGACCTGATCTCGGTCGGCCGGCGCCGCCGCCAGGCCGGGCTCAAAGCACCCTCGCTGCGCCGGCACCTGGTCTTCACCGGGGCACCGGGCACGGGCAAGACCACCGTCGCCCGGCTGTACGGCGAGATCCTCGCCTCGCTCGGGGTTCTGCAGCGCGGGCACCTGGTCGAGGTGGCCCGGGTGGACCTGGTCGGCGAACACATCGGCTCCACCGCGATCCGCACCGCGGCCGCCTTCGACCGGGCGCGCGGCGGGGTGCTCTTCATCGACGAGGCGTACGCGCTCGCGCCCGAGGACGGGGCCCGGGACTTCGGGCGCGAGGCGATCGACACCCTGGTCAAGCTGATGGAGGACCACCGGGACGAGGTGGTCGTCATCGTGGCGGGCTACACCGCCGAGATGGAGCGCTTCCTCTCCGCCAACCCCGGTGTCTCGTCCCGCTTCTCACGCACCATCGGCTTCCCCGACTACACGGCGGACGAGCTGCTGGAGATCGCCCGGGCGCAGTGCGCCGAGCACGAGTACGCGCTGTCCGAGGAGACGGAGAAGGCGCTGCTGGAGCACTTCGGGGGGCTGGAGCGCGGATCCAACTTCGGCAACGGTCGCACCGCGCGGCAGGTCTTCGAGACCATGGTCGAGCGGCACGCGGTGCGCATCGCCCACCTCACGGACCCGTCGACGGAGGAGCTCCAGTTGCTCGTTCCGGCCGACCTGCCGGCGGCACCGCTGCCGGGCGGTGATCCGGCGGGTGGCCGGGGTGACGGGTGACGGGTGACGGGTGACGGCGAACAACGAACAGCCGACGGATGACAGCTGACAGAATCTGAAATCTGTCATCCGTCAGCTGTTATCTGTTATCTGTCGGCTGTCATCCGTCCGCTGTCATCTGTCAGCCGGCACCTGTTCGCAGCCCGCCCCTCGCGTCACGCCGTCCAGATGCCGTCGGCCAGGAAGGACTCCAGCGCCGCCCGGTAGGGCGCGATGTCGATCCGCTCGCCGGCCAGCCAGTCGTCCGAGTAGTACTTGTCCAGGTAGCGGTCCCCGGGATCGCAGATCAACCCGACCACACTGCCCGTCCGCCCGGCCTCCCGCATCTCGGCGACGATCCGCAGCGCGCTCCAGAGGCCCGTCCCCGTGGAGGCCCCCGCCTTCTTGCCGAGCACCTGCTCCAGTACCCGCACGGCGGCGATCGACGCGGCATCCGGCACCTTCATCATCCGGTCGATCGCCCCCGGAACGAAGCTCGGCTCCATCCGCGGCCGTCCGATGCCCTCGATCCGCGAGCCGCTCTCGCAGACGGCGTCCGGGTCGTGGCGCACCCAGCCGTCGTAGAAGCAGGAGTTCTCCGGGTCCGCGACGCAGATCCGGGTGTCGTACTGCATGTAGTGGACGTACCGGGCGATGGTCGCCGAGGTGCCGCCCGTCCCGGCGGTGGCCACGATCCAGGCCGGCTCGGGGTGCGGCTCCAGACGCAGCTGGGCGAAGACCGACTCGGCGATGTTGTTGTTGCCGCGCCAGTCGGTGGCCCGCTCAGCGTAGGTGAACTGGTCCATGTAGTGCCCGCCGGTCTCCTCGGCGAGGCGGGCGGAGGCCTCGTAGACCTCGTCCGAGCGCTCGACCAGGTGGCACTCGCCGCCGTGGAACTGGATCAGGTCGATCTTGGCCTGGCTGGTGCTCTTGGCCATCACGGCGATGAACGGCACGCCGACGAGTTGGGCGAAGTACGCCTCGGAGACGGCGGTGGAGCCGCTGGAGGCCTCGATCACCGGCTTGCCGGGCCGGATCCAGCCGTTGCAGAGCCCGTAGAGGAAGAGCGAGCGGGCCAGTCGGTGCTTGAGCGAGCCGGTCGGGTGGGTGGACTCGTCCTTGAGGTAGAGGTCGATCCCCCACTCCGCCGGCAGCGGGAAGCGCAGCAGGTGGGTGTCGGCGGAACGGTTGGCGTCGGCCTGGACCTTGCGCACCGCCTCCTTGAGCCAGGCCCGGTACTCCGGGTCGGAGCGGTCGACGTCGGCAGTCGGCTCGATGCCGGGCTGGGTGCTCATGGTTGCTGTCTCCCTCGTGTGACCCCCCAAATTGCTCACTACGAGTGTATGAGAGTCACGATAAGTAACCGTTTTCGAAGGGTCAGCTTCCGCTTATCGCTCTCAGGACTGAACCGGCACCGACTGCGGGTCCGCCAGGTACGGCCCCCAGCCCAGCTCGGCCGCGCCCGCGAGCGCACCGTGCGCCAGCTCCGCGCCGACGATCGGCACCCGCCCGCTGCGCCCCCACAGACTGCGCTCGGCCACCACCGACCGCAGCCGGTCGGGCGCGGCCTCCAGCAGGTGGAGGTGCAGCCCGCTGAGGACCACCCGGTCCGGATTGAGGATGTTGGCGACGCCCGCCAGGCCCAGTCCGAGCCGGTCGATGACGTGCTCCACCGCTGCCCGCGCCCGATCCTCCGTCGTGGCCGCGCGGCACAGCTCGCGCGCCTGGTCGAGCAGCGGGCGCCCCGGTTCCGGGGTGAGTCCGGCGGCGGCGAACAGCGCGTCGGGGTCGGTCTCCGAGTTGAGGCAGCCCCGGTTGCCGCACATGCAGGGCCGGCCCTGCGGGTCGACCGTCAGGTGGCCGACCTCCAGGGCGAGACCCGCGCTGCCGGTGTGCAGGTGGCCGTCGATGACCAGCGCGCCGCCGACGCCGCGGTGGCCGGAGGTGACGAAGAGCAGGTGGCGGGCGCCCCGGCCGGCGCCGTGCCGGTACTCGGCGAGCGCGGCCAGGTTGGCGTCGTTCGCGACCGCGGCGGGTAGCGGGCGCAGCGCGTTCGGGCCGTGGTCGGCGCGTCCGACCTCGACGTCGTACAGGTCGGCGACCGGGGTGCCGCTGGGCCAGGCGAAGTGCAGCGCGGCGAGGGCGGTGCCGTCCGGCTCGGTGACCGGGTTGGGCAGCGCGAGCGCGGCGCCCAGGCAGCGGCGGTCGGTCGCGCGGGCGAGTTCGGCGCCGGCCACGGCGACGGCGCGCAGCATCCGGACCGGGTCGGTGGCGGTGGGCAGCGGCAGGTGGACGGGCGGGTCGAGCAGCCCGCCGAGGCCGGCCAGGGTGACGCTCAGTCCGTCGGCGTGGATCTGCCCGGCGACCACGACCGGGCCCTGCGGGTCGATCGCGAGCCGGTGCGATGGGCGGCCCCGGCCGCCGCCCGCCGGGCGCGAGTCGACGATGATCAGCCCGAGCGCCTCCAGCTCGGCGGTGACCGCGCCGGCGGTGGCCCGGGTGACGTCCAGCGCGCGGGTGAGCGCCGAGCGGGTCGGCGCCTGGCCGGTGTGGATCAGGGAGAGCGCGGGGCCGAGCAGCGTCCGGCCCCGGTCGGGAGCCGCGCGGCGGTGGCCGTCGCGCTGCGCGTCGGAGTCGTTCCCGGTACCGGGCCTCGGGCTTGATGGTGAGAGCTGCACGCCTCTATTGTGACTTTGTGTCGCTTCGAAACAAAATCGGTTCACGCACCGGACCCGACGCCCCCTCCTCCCAGTCTCGCAGCACACCCCCGGCGACCGACAGCCCCTGGGGCCCCGCACGGGTCGCCCTCACCGCGTTCTTCGCCATCGACGGCTTCCTCTTCGCCGCCTGGGTCGTCCGCATCCCGGACGTCCGCAGCCAGGTCAGCGCCTCGCACAGCGCCCTCGGGCTCGCCCTGCTCTGCCTGTCCATCGGCGCCGTCCTCACCATGCCGATGGTCGGCCGGCTCTGCCTGCGGTACGGGCCGCGCCCGGTCACCGTCGGCTCGCTCGCCCTGCTCAGCCTCGCCGTCCCGCTGCCGGCGCACGCCCACTCGGTCACGGCGCTCGGCGGGGTGCTGCTGCTGTTCGGCGCGGGGTACGGCGGGGCCAACGTCGCGATGAACAGCGCCGCCGTCGACCTGGTCGCGCAGCTGCGGCGGCCCGTGATGCCCAGCTTCCACGCCGGGTACAGCTTCGGCGGGCTGGCCGGCACCGGGGTCAGCGGACTGGTCGCCGGACCGCTGAGCACCGCGTGGGCGCTCGCCCTCAGCGCGGTGCTGGGCATGGCCGTCACCATCGCCGCGGGCATCGTCCTGCTGCGCAGCCCGGCGGCGGAGCAGGTCGCGCCGGACCGGGCGAGCCGTACGGGCGGCGCGGGCCGCGCGGGGGCGGACGCGGGCTCCGCCGGTGGCCGCACCCGGCTGCTCGTCCTGCTGCTCGGCCTCACCGCGCTCTGCACCGCGTACGGCGAGGGCGCGATCGCCGACTGGACCACGCTGCACCTGTCCGACGACGTCCATGCGAGTTCCGTGGTGGCCGCCACCGGCTACGGCGCGTACGCGTTCGCGATGGCCGGCGGACGGGTCGGCGGCACCTGGCTGTCCATCAGGCTCGGCCAGACCCGGCTGATGCTGTTCGGCGGGCTGACGGCGGCGGCCGGCATGCTGGTCGCCGCCCTGGCGCCGGTGGTGCCGGTGGCGATCTGCGGTTTCGTGCTGGTCGGCCTCGGCCTGGCCAACCTCTTCCCGCTCGCCCTCGCCCGGGCCGGCGCGGCGGGCGGACCGCAGGGCGTCGCGTTCGCCTCCTCACTCGGCTACGGGGGGATGCTGATCGGCCCGGTGGTGATCGGCTTCCTGGCGGACGCGGCCGGACTGCCGCTGGCCCTCACCACGGTCGCGCTCGCGGCCACGGTGGCTGCGCTCCTGCCACTGTCGGTCGGACGGCGGGCGACGGGCGACGGGATGTCCGGGTGGCACCCGAGAGCTGACGGACGACGGATGACAGCTAACAGATAACAGCTGATGAAATCTGTCACCTGTCAGCGGTCATCCGCCATGTGACAGGATGCGGGGCCATGACGACCAGCGAACGCTTCCAGGTACTGCGGGCGAGCGAGCGCCCGGCGACGGCGTGGCTCAACGGGGGCGGGGTGACCAGGGAGATCGCCGGGTTCCCGGCCGGAGCCGGGCTGGACGCCTTCGACTGGCGGGTCAGCCTCGCCGACGTCGCCACGGCCGGACCGTTCTCCCCGTTCCCCGGGATCGACCGGGTGATCACCCTGGTGGAGGGCGCCGGCATGGTGCTCACCGTCGACGGCGCCGAGCAGCTGGTCGACGCACCGTTCCGGCCGTTCGCCTTCTCCGGCGACGCCACCACCGACTGCCGACTGCCGGCCGGCCCGGTGGTGGACTTCAACGTGATGACGCGTCGCGGGCGGATCGAGGCGACGGTGAGCATGGCGACGGCGGCCACCACGGTCGGCGTCCCGGACGGGAGCACCGTCCTCCTGGTCTGCCTCGCCGGCACGGCGACCGTCGACGGCGTCGAACTCACCCGCCACGACGCCGCGTTGCTCGACACCCCGGACGCGTACGAGCTGAACCCGGACGGCACCACCGCCATCGTCACCTTCCGCGCCACCCCCTGACAGCCGACCGACCGACACCCCGGAAGAAGCGAAGACCGGCACACCGGCGAAGGCCGGCGCTCCCACCTCCCGGACCTTCCCGGAGGCAGGAGCGCCACCATCGCATCACCCGCAGAGCACCGGCGTGGCGTGCGCCGGGTCCAGGGCGTTGGTCACCAGGTGCAGCGCCGTCGGCGAGAACGCGATCGCGACGTGCTCCACCAGCGAGACCGGGCAGTGCGCCTGCACCACCTGGTTGTCGACGTCCGGACCGTTCAGGAACTGGGTCTGCCACGGGGTGACGACCAGGTCGAAGACCGTCGAGACCACCGTGTAGCTCACGCCCGGGACGGTGTCCGGCCGGGAGGCCATCAGCCGGTTGAAGTCGGAGCCCACCGCCTGGTCCCGGCAGGCCTGGCAGAGCGAGTAGACCAGGTCCGTGACGCCCGGGAAGAACGACGTCAGGTTGACGATCCCGTCGAGCGTCGTGCCGTGGTTGGACGGTGCCAGCCCGACCATCTTGCCGACCTTGGACCCGCCGCCGAGGAACTTGAGGTAGTAGTTCGGCATCATGCCGCCCTGCGAGTGCCCGACGATGTCGACCTTGGCCGCACCGGTCGCGTTCCTCACCAGGTCCACGAACCGGGCGAGTTGGTCCGCCGACTCCGGGACCGGCCCTAGGCCGCCGATCGGCAGCAGCAGGCCGCTGCCGCTGGAGGTGACACCGGGGACGGTCCCGTAGTCGAGCGCGAAGACGCAGTACCCGAGGCTCTTCAGCAGCGGGGAGAGCGCCAGCCAGTTCTCGTAGCGGTTGGCGAAGGTGCCGTGCACCAGGACCACCGGGTCGGGGTGCGCCGCGCTCGGCCGGCAGGTCCAGTCGTTCGCGCCCGGCGGCGAAGCCACCGTGTCACCGTCCGGCGGAAGTTCGGCCGAAGCGGCGGCCGAAGCAGCGGGCGGAGCGGCCGCCGAAGCAGCGGGCGAACCGGCGGGTGACGCGGCAGGCGAAGCAGCCACAGCGGCCGCGCCGGTCGGCGACACCGCCGCACCGACCAGCAGCGCCACCGCCAGCAGCAGCCCGCGCAGCGCACCACCGCCCCTGCCACGCACGGGAATTGCGGAGAAGCGGAGAAGTGGGGTTCTCAACTGTTGCCTCCACAGCGGAAGTTTGTTACCAACAGGTAACCCGAGGGCTCCATCATGCGGTCGCCCCTCCGGCCCGGCCCTTGGGCGCCCCCCAGACCTGGACGGTGTTCTCTGTGACCGGTCACAACGCACCCGACTGCACGCCCCCGAACGCCACCGGCCGGACTCCGCACTGGCGCGTCCCCGTGATCGGCGGACTCCCCGCCGACCAGCGGCTGCTCGGCGGCTCACGGGAGTTGGCCGAGACCGTGGTCTCCGCCCTGCTGGAGAGGGTACCGGTCTACCGACGACTGCCCCGCGAACAACTCGCCGGCGAACTGACCAGGGACACCGAGCGCCGCATCCGCGCCCTCGCCCACACCGTACGGACCGGACTCCCGGCCTCCGCCGAGGAGTTCGCCGCCGTCCGGGAGTCAGCCGCCCGGCGCGCCGAGGAGGGCCTGCCACTGGACGCCGTCCTGCTCGCCCACCATCTCGGGCTGGAGGTCTGCTGGGAGTTCGCCACCCGGTGCGCCCGGGACGGCGACACCGCCGACCTGCTCGTCCTCAACCGGCTGCTGCTCGACCAGCTCCGCCAGGCGACCACCGCCGCCGGTGCGGGCTTCCTGGAGGGCCGGCGTCCGGCCGCCGACCGGCGGGGCGCGGCCCGGCGCTCCCTGCTCGGCGCGCTGCTCGCGGGCACTTCCTACGACGAAGCCGCCGACCACGCCGGACTCCGGCTGCCCGCCGGGTACGCCGTGCTCTGCCTGTCCGTCGCCGACCACCCCGACGAACACGCCCCCGGCGTCGACCGGGGTATCGCCGCCCGCCGCAAGCTCCACCGGTTCGAAGCCGAACTCGACCACCGCACCCGGCAGTCGGCACTCACCGCACTCACCCCCACGGGCGGCATGGTGCTCATCCCCTTCGGCCCGTCACCCGGCCCGGACAAGGAGGGCACCGGCGAGGACGGCACCGGCGTAGGCGGCACCGGCGTAGGCGACACCGACGAGCCGCCCTGGCCACTGCTCGCCGCCGCCCTCGCCGCGGCCGCCAGGGCGGCCGGCGCTCCCGTACTGGCCGGAGCCGCCTCGGCCGGCCCCGCCGACGTGCCCGCAGCGGCCGCCCTCGCCCACGAAGTCCTGGACGTGGCACGGGCGTTCGGCCGACCTCCGGGGCTGCACCGGCTGGACGACGTCCTGCTGGAGTACCAGCTCACCCGGCCCAGCCAGGCCCGCTCCCGGCTCGCCGCGCTGCTCGAACCGCTGGCCGGGGCCGGGGAGTTGCTCATCACCCTGCACACCCATCTGGCCGGGGGTCTGAACCGCCGGCACACCGCGAGCGCCCTGCACCTGCATCCGAACACCGTCGACTACCGGCTGCGCCGGATCGCCGCGCTGACCGGTCTGGATCCGAGCCGCCCCGCCGACGTCCCGCGGATCACCGCCGCCATCGCCGCCCGCACCGCCGAACAGTCCTCCCTCAGCAGCTAGTTCGAAGCCGCCCGCCCATGAACCACCCAAGGCAGACCAAGACCCTCAGGGCCACCCACAGCAGACCAAGGCCCTCAGGGCCCCCAAGTCAGCCCGACGCCAAGGCCCCCAGACCCGTCCATGACACCCAGACCCGTCCATGGCACCCGGCCGACGATGTCAGCCCTGCTCCCCCGGCAGCCGCAGGTCCCAGCCGACCAGGGCACGCAGCTGCTCCGCGGTCACACCGTCCGGCACCGGCTGCGGAGCGTCGTGGCGCAGCGGCGGTTGCCAGCCCTCCTCCTCGGTCCAGCGGCGCACCACCTTGGCCGGCGCGCCCGCGACCACGCTGTGGTCGGGCACCTCGCCGCGCACCACGGCGCCCGCCGCGACCACCACGTTGCGGCCGATCCGCGCCCCCGGGAGGATCACCGCGCCGGTGCCGATCCAGCTGCCCGCGCCGATCTCCACCGGTTCGTTGCGCGGCCACTGCTTGCCGATCGGCAGCTCGGTGTCCCGGTACTCGTGTGCCTGGTCGCTGATGTACACGCCGGGACCGGTCCACACGTCGTCACCGATGACGATCGACTGGTGGCCGACGACGTGGCTGTCCCGGCCGATCACGCAGCCGCCGCCGATCCGCACGATCGGCTCCGGTCCGAGGTCGAGCCCGGGCAGGAACCCGGCGCTGATGGTGACCCGCTCGCCGATGATCGAGAACGGCCCGATGGTGATCCACTGCTCGTTGAACACCGCCCCGAGCGGGAAGGTGAGCGTCGTGCCGTCCCCCAGCTCGCCGAACCGGTACGGGCCGGGGTTGCGGTTGGTGACCGCGCCGGTCCGCTGCGCCCAGCGCCAGCCCCGGTGGACGAGGCGTCCGGCGGCGCGGCGGCCACCGGTCCGGACGGCTGAGAAAAGGGAACGGGTTATCGGCATGCGCTCACGTTACCGGCCCGTAGCATCCGCCCGTCCGCCGGGAGCCGTCCGGAAGGTCCGAAGGAATGTCCGGAATCCGCAACCCTCGGCCGACCGCGGTGGAAGACTCCGTCCCATGGAGATCACCGAGCACATCGACGCGCTGCGCCACGAGGGCATCCGGCTCGCCGAGGCCGCGGCCCGCACCGAACTGTCCGCCCCCGTTCCGACCTGTCCCGAGTGGCGGCTGACGGACCTGCTGCGGCACATCGGCTCCGTGCACCGCTGGGCCGCCGCGTTCCCCTCCCGGGGCCTGCGGGCGCCGCTGGGCGAGGCGGACGCGCAGGCCGCCATCGGGCCGCTGCCCTCGGACGCCGCACTGCTCGACTGGTACCGCGAGGGCCATGCCGCCCTGCTGGACACGCTCACCACGGCGCCCGCCGACGTGGAGTGCTGGAGCTTCCTCCCCTCGCCCAGCCCGCTGGCGTTCTGGGCCCGGCGCCAGGCCCACGAGACCGCCATCCACCGCCACGACGCCGACGCGGCCGCCGGGGTGCCCGGACCGACCGTGGACACCGCGCTCGCCCTGGACGGCATCGACGAGCTGCTGCGCGGCCTCATGGCCGGCAGCCGGTCCAAGCTGCGCAGCGACCGGCCGCGCACCCTCCGGGTCCGGGCCACTGACGGCGCCGGCTCCTGGCACCTGACGATCACCCAGGAGCCGCCGGCCGTCACCACCGACGGGGGCTCCGAGCCGGCCGACCTGACCCTCACCGGCCCCGCCGACGAGCTCTACGTGCTGCTGTGGAACCGGCTGCCCGCCCGGCGGGCCGGGAAGGTCCGGGCGATCGGCGACGAGAGCCTGCTCGACCTCTGGCGGGACGCCGCGATCTGATCGCGACGGCCGTTCCCCGGGCGCGGCGCCGGCCCGCCCGGGGACCCGCCGTCAGCGCACCCAGCGCGCGGGCCGCTTCTCCAGGAACGACCGCATCCCCTCCTGCGCCTCCTCCGAGCCGAACAGCCGCGCCGACAGCTCCACCAGCTCGTCCGCGTCCCGCTCGAAGGAGCGCACCACCTCGGCGTTGGCCAGCCGCTTGGACTCCGCCAGGCCCTGCGGGGAGCCCAGGCGCAGCGCGTCCAGCAGGCCCTTCAGGACCACGCCGGTGGACTCGGCGGAGTCGGTGGCGCTGGTGATCAGCCCGATCCGGGCGGCCTCGGTGGCGTCGAAGACCTCGCCGGTGAGGTAGTAGCGGGAGGCGGCGCGCGGGTCCAGCTTCGGGCGCAGCGGCAGCGAGATGACGGCGGGCGCGAGACCGAGCCGCACCTCGGTGAAGGCGAAGGTCGAGGCCGGTCCGGCGACGGCGAGGTCCGCCGCACCGACCAGGCCGAGGCCGCCGGCCCGGACGTGCCCGTCGATGACGGCGATCACCGGCTTGGCGCAGTCCACGATCGCCCGCTGGAGCTCGACCAGGCCGCGCGGGCCGACCGTCGGGTCGGCGCCGGTCGCCTCGGAGAGGTCCGCGCCCGCGCAGAACACCTTGCCGGTGTGCCCGAGCACCACAGCGCGGACCTCCGGGTCGGCCGCGGCGGTGGCCAGCCCGGCGTGCAGCTCGGCCATCAGCCGGGTGGAGAGCGCGTTGCGGTTGTGCGGCGAGTCGAGGGTGAGCGTGGTGACGGCGTCGGCGGTGCTGACGTGGACGAGGGGCGCTGCGCTGGTCATCGGCGGGCCTGCCTTCCGGCTGAGGGTGGGTCGGACTGCGGACGCGGCCCGGGGGCTGCCCGGACGACGCCCGGACGACTCTGGCACGCCCACCCGCCGCTCGGCCAGAGCCAACCCGTCCGACGGCCGCCCCGGCCGCCCGATTCCCCTCCGCCGACCTGCCGTTCCTGCGCGAACTGCCGGAGGTGGAGCGCCGAGCCGCCGGGGCGCCGGGCGGCTCGGCGCCGGGCCGCGGAGCGCCAGGCCGCGGGGCCGGGCTTGCGGACACGAGGGATCATGGATCAGGATCCGCGTCATGACCGCCTCCCACCTCACCCACATCACCGAACCGCCCGGTGTCGCCCCCGGCACCGGCTACACCCAGGTCGTCCACGGCAGCGGCCGAATCGTCCAGGTGTCCGGCCAGGTCGCGTTCGACGAGCACCGGAACCTGGTCGGCGCGGGTGACCCGAAGGCGCAGGCACGGCAGATCTTCGAGAACCTGCGCCGTTGCCTGGCCGCCGCCGGAGCCGGCTTCGACGACGTCGTGAAGCTCACCTACTTCATGACCGACATCTCCTACATCTCGGCCATCCGCGAGGCCCGCGACGAGTGCCTGGGCTCCGGCCCGCTGCCCGCCTCCTCCGCCATGCAGGTGGCGGCGCTGTTCCTGCCCGAGGTGCTGATCGAGATCGAGGCGATGGCGATCGTCCGGGACTAGCCGGCGCAGGCGCCGCGCACCCTCTCCCCAGTGGTACAGACCTGTTGACGCATTGGTCCAGTCCTCTTACAGTTCCCATGCCTTGCCTCCCCACGGCACAGGCATCGATCGCACACGGGCCAATCACGGATCAACCAAGGTTCTACGTCACCCTGTTCAACCCCCACAGCCACAGGGAGAACCATGTCCGCTCGATCCCGGGCCGGGCGCCCGCGCGTGCGCAGCAGACTGCTCGCACTGCTCTCCGTCCTGCTCCTGCCCCTCGCCGCGCTCACCGCGCTGGCCGCCCCGGCGAACGCCGCCGGGAAGCTCACCGCCACCTTCACCACCGCCGACAACGGCTCCTGGTGGCAGGGCACCTACATCGTCCACAACGACAATGCGACCGCGGTGAGCGGCTGGACCCTGGAGTTCGACCTCCCGGCCGGCGTCACCATCGGCAACAGCTACAACGGCACGGCGACCGTCAACGGCCGGCACGTCACCGCCACGGCCGCGTTCTACAACTCCACCGTCAACGCCCACAGCACCACCGAGCCGTACAGCTTCTGGTTCGTCGGCAACGGCCCGGTCTCCACCCCGCTCAACTGCCGTGTCAACGGCGACAAGTGCGACGGCACGGCGGACGTCCCGCCGTCCGCGCCGGGCACCCCGACGGTCACCGAGTCCACCGCGCACACGCTCGCGCTGAGCTGGCCGGCGGCCACCGGCGGGGACTTCCCGGTCGTCTCCTACGACGTGCTGAGCGGCGGCGCCGTGCTCGCCTCCAGCCCGTCCACCAGCGTGCTGGTCGGCGGCCTCACCCCGGCCACCTCGTACACCCTGAGCGTCCGGGCCAAGGACAGCCGCGGCAACACCGGCCCGCTCAGCGCGTCCGTCACCGCGTCCACCTTCGACTCCTCGACCGACACCTCGCCGCCCACCGCACCGGCCAACCTCCGGGCCACGACGGTCGGTTCGACGGACGTGACGCTCGCCTGGAACGCCGCCACCGACAACGTCCGGGTCGCCGCGTACGACGTCTACCAGGGTGGCACCCAAGTCGCGACGGTCACCGGCGGCACGCTCGGCGCGACCGTCGGCGGCCTCTCGCCGTCGACCACCTACACGTTCACCGTGAAGGCCCGGGACGCTGCCGACAACGCCTCGCCCGCCTCCGCCCCGCTCACCGTGACCACCTCGGACCTGGTCGGCGCCGGGAAGTACGCCCGGGTCGGCTACTTCGTCCAGTGGGGCATCTACGGCCGCCAGTACTTCGTCAAGAACCTGGACACCTCGGGCGCCGCCGCCAAGCTCGACGTCGTCAACTACGCCTTCGAGAACATCGATCCGGTCAACCTGACCTGCATGGCGGGCGTCACCAAGGGCACCACCGGCAACCCGGAGGACCCGGACCAGGGCACCGGCGCCGGTGACGCCGACGCGGACTACGGCCGGGCGATGAGCGCCGACCAGTCGGTGGACGGCGTGGCCGACGACGGCTGGGGCAAACTCCGCGGCAACTTCAACCAGTTGAAGAAGCTCAAGGCCAAGTACCCGAACCTGAAGGTGGTCGTCTCGCTCGGCGGCTGGACCTACTCCAAGTACTTCTCCGACGCCGCCGCCACCGACGCGTCCCGCCAGAAGTTCGTCAAGTCCTGCGTCGACACCTGGATCAAGGGCAACCTTCCGGCCTACAACGGCGCCGGCGGCGACGGCGTGGCCGCGGGCATCTTCGACGGCATCGACCTCGACTGGGAGTGGCCCGGTTCCGGCGACGGCCACCCGGGCAACCACTGGAGCGCCAACGACAGGAACAACCTGACCCTGCTGCTGGCCGAATTCCGCAAGCAGCTGGACGCGTTGGGCGGCCCGCACAAGCTGCTCACCGCCTTCACCCCGGCCGACCCGGCGAAGGTCGCCGCCGGCTGGGACCTCTCGAAGATCTTCGGCTCGCTGGACATCGCCAACGTCCAGGGCTACGACTTCCACGGCTCGGGCAGCGACAACTCCTGGGAGCCGAACCGCACCGGCCACGCCTCCAACCTCTACCAGGACCCGAACGACCCCTACGCCACCCACTTCAGCATCGACGCGGCCGTCCAGACGTACCTGAACGCCGGCGTCAACCCGCGCAAGCTGACCATCGGCTTCCCGTTCTACGGGCGCGGCTGGCAGAGCGTCGCGGACGGCGGCGCGAACGGCGCCTGGCAGTCCGCGAACGGAGCCGCACCGGGGCAGTTCAGCGACGAGGCCGGGACGCGCGGGTACCACAACCTGATCACCGGCCTCTCCGGCCTCAAGGTCTACCACGATCCCAAGTCCGTTGCGACGTACGGCTATACGGGAGCCGGCGGGCAGTGGTGGAGCTTCGACGACGCCTGGTCGATCACGCAGAAGACCGCCTACCTCAAGTCGAAGAACCTGCTCGGCGGCATGATCTGGGAGATGTCCGGCGACACCCCGTCCGGCACCCTGATGTCCGCGCTGGACACCGGGCTCAGGTAGCTCCGGGCCGGCGCCACGAACAGAACGGGCCGGCGCCCCTCCCCGCACCGGGGAGGGGCGCCGGCCCCGCGTCGCGACGACCCGGACTACCGCGAGGCCATCGCCATCAGCCGCCGCGCGGCCCGGTGCTGCCGCAGCACCTGGGAGAAGGAGGTCTGCCCCTGGGTGGTCCGGGCGAAGGCCCGCCAGGCGGCCGGCACCAGGCAGACCGCCGCGTGGAACAGGTACGGCCGCCGCTCGAAGGCGTTCAGCAGCTGCTTGCCCGCGCGCATCTCCACGCCCAGCCCGGCCTTGACCGCGAACGCGTAGTTCAGCGCCTCGCGCCGCACCGCCGCCGCGTTGCCCGCCTCGGCCACCTTCACCGCCCACTCACCGGCCAGCCGGCCCGAGCGCAGCGCGTACGAGATGCCCTCGCGGGTCCACGGCTCCAGCAGTCCGGCGGCGTCCCCGGCGACCAGCACCCTGCCGCGGGAGAGCGGCGAGTCCTCGGCGCGGCAGCGGGTCAGGTGCCCGGACTCGACCTGCGGGGTGAACCCGGACAGGCCCAGCCGGCGGATGTAGTCCGCGAGGTACTGCTTGGTCCGCTCGCCGTCACCGCGCGCCGAGATGACGCCGACGGTCAGGCTGCTGGTCTCGGTCTTGGGGAACACCCAGCCGTAACTGCCGGGCAGCGGGCCCCAGTCGAGGTGGATGCGGCCCGCCCAGTCGGCGGCGACCTGCGCCGGCACCGGGATCTCCGCCTCCAGGCCGAGGTCGATCTGGTCGAAGGTGACGCCGACGTGCCGACCGATCCGGCTGGCGCTGCCGTCCGCGCCGACCACCGCGCGGGCCTCGAAGGTGCGCCCGTCGCCCGCCGTCACCAGCGCCGTGCGGTGCTCACCGCCGCGCTGTTCGACACCGGTGACGGTCACTCCGGTGACCAGCACCGCCCCGGCCTGCTTGGCCGCCTGCACCAGGCGCAGGTCGAACTCGTCCCGGTTGACCAGGCCGAACAGCATCCGCTTGGACCGGCGGGTACGGGTGTACCTGCCGTCGTAGGCGAAGGTGACGGCGTGCACCCGGTCCTGCAGCGGCAGCCGGAAGTCCGGCGGGAGGCTGTCCCGGGAGGGGCCGATGATGCCTCCGCCGCAGGTCTTGTACCTGGGGTGTTCGGCCTTGTCGAGCAGCAGCACCCGGCGGCCCTGGGCCGCGGCGGCGTACGCGGCCGAGGATCCAGCCGGTCCGGCGCCGACCACCACGACGTCCCAGACGCCGTCCGGCGGCGCGGCCGCGTCGTCGATCGGACCGCCCTCGTCCGGGCTTTCGAGCGGGCTGCGGGAATCGGAGCTTCCGGAGTCAGTCACGTCGAGCAATCCTATGCGTCCGGCGGCGCCGGGCGAACGCGCCGCCCCCGCGCGGGTACCACCCGGTCACGGTCAGCCGGTGCGCGACGGTGCCCCTGAGCCCCGCCCGCCTCCCGCCTCCCGCCTCCCGTCGCCCCCGCCCCCGCCCGCGCCTCACCCGCGCCCGCGCCGCTCCCGCGTCTCCCCCGCGCCTCACCCGCCGGAACACGCCGTTCCGCTCCGCCTATGATCGGCACTACCGCCAACCACCTCCTCCGCCCGCACCACCCCCAGGGCGGACCGTCCCCCCGGAGCCCCGATGTCACAGCCCCTGGCCGACGCCGTCCGGTCCCTGATGGACCGTGCCCGCACCGACCTCGCCGAGCTGGTCGCCTTCCCGTCGGTCGCCGACCCGCGCCAGTTCCCGGTCGAGGAGTGCGAGAAGGCCGCCCGCTGGGTCGCCGACGCCTTCGCCGCCGAGGGCCTGACCGGCATCCGGCTGCTGGACACCCCGGACGGCACCCAGTCCGTCTACGGCGAGCTGCCCGGCCCCGCGGGCGCGCCGACGGTCCTGCTCTACTCGCACTACGACGTCCAGCCCCCGCTGGACGAGGACGCCTGGCTCAGCCCCGCCTTCGAGCTGACCGAGCGCGACGGCCGCTGGTACGGGCGCGGCGCCGCCGACTGCAAGGGCAACATCCTGATGCACCTGACGGCGCTGCGGGCGCTGCGTCAGGTGTACGGCGACGTCTACCCGGTCGGCCTGAAGATCATCGTCGAGGGCTCCGAGGAGCAGGGCACCGGCGGCCTGGAGCGCTACGCCGAGGCCCACCCCGAGCTGCTCGCCGCCGACGCCATCGTCATCGGCGACACCGGCAACTTCGCCCCCGGCCTGCCCACCGTGACCACCTCGCTTCGCGGCATGACGGTCGTCGAGGCCACCGTCACCACGCTGGCCGGCAACCTCCACTCCGGTGCCTTCGGCGGCGTCGCCCCGGACGCGCTGCAGTGCCTGGTCCGGATGCTGGCCTCGCTGCACGACGAGAACGGCGACGTCGCGGTGGAGGGCCTGACCACCGACCAGACCTGGACCGGGGTGCAGTACCCGGAGGAGCAGTTCCGCTCCGACGCCAAGGTGCTCGACGGCGTCGCGCTGACCGGCACCGGCACCATCGCGGACCGCCTCTGGGCCCGCCCGTCCGTCACCGTCCTCGGCATCGACGCCCCGCCGGTGATCGGCGCCACCTCCTCCGTCCAGGCCACCGCCAAGGCCCTGATCAGCCTGCGCGTCGCGCCGGGCACGGACACCCTCGCCGCCCAGGACGCGCTGGTCGCCCACCTGGAGGCACAGGTCCCGCTCGGTGCCCGGCTCACCATCGAGCGCCAGGGCAACGGCGCCCCGTTCCGCGCCGACATCAACGGCCCGGCGTACGAGGCGATGGGCGAGGCGATGGCCGAAGCCTTCGGCACCGCGATGGTCGCCTCCGGCGAGGGCGGCTCGATCCCGCTCTGCAACACGCTGCGCTCGCTCTACCCGCAGGCCGAGATCGTGCTGATCGGCGTCGAGGAGCCGACCGCCCAGATCCACGCGGTCAACGAGAGCGTCGACCCGCAGGAGCTGGAGCAGATGGCGCTCACCGAGGCGCTGTTCCTCCGGCGCTACGCCGAACTGCGCTCCGTCTGACGGACCTGCCCGGCCTGGTCGGCCTGGTCGGCCTGCCCAGCCTGGTCGGCCCGGCCCGGTCGGCCTGACGGGCCTTCGCGGCGGCGCCCCACGGGGACTCCCGGGGCGTCCGGCCGCCCGCCGCCCAACCGGCGGGCGGCCGCCAGCACCGCCGCGTAGCCGACCGCACCCACCGCGAGCCCGGCCCCAGCACCGAAGCAGACCTCCGGCACCAGGTTCCGCCGCAACGGGCTGAGCCGGTGCAGTACCCCGGCGGCCGTCGCCGCGCCGAGCAGCGCGACGGCCGCCCGCCGGGCCCGGGGCGCGAGCCGCACGGCCGGCCGCACCGGCTCGACGGCCCGCACAGCACGCCCGGCCCAGCCGCCCAGCGCCACCAGGGCGAGCGCCGAACTGCCGTACTGCAGCGCCTCGTACAGCGGGACCCCGGCCACCGGCCGGTCCAGCACGGGCAGCAGCCGCGTCCCCAGCCGGTCCCCGTGGGTGAACGCGTCCCAGCCGACGTGGGTGGCCGCGCCGATCGCCGCCGAGGCCGCGAACCACGCCGCGCCGCGGACCGTCGCGCCGGCCGTACCGGCGTCACCGAGCCCGCGGGCCCCTCCGGCCTTCCGAGCGGTCAGCGCCTCGGCGCCACCCGCCCAGCGCTCGGGCAGCAGCGCCACCGCCGGTCCGCGCAGCAGCCCGTGCCAGCCGGCCACCAGCGCGCCGGCGACCGCCACGTCCAGCGTCGGCACCGCCCACCAGCGGTGCGTCAGCCCGCCGTGGCCGTACACCCCGGGCAGCAGGGACTCGGCGAAGAACGGCACGTCCGGCGCCATCGAGCCGGCGACGAGCGCCGACGCCACCAGGGGCCCGCGTGCCCCGGCGGCGCGCAGCAGGGGCAGGACGGCGGCGGGGTGGCTCAGCGTGAACGGCATGCCCCCATCCTCCCGCCCGCGACCGCGACCCGGCGCGCCGGGAGGCGCCGGGGCGCCCGGCAGGCCCCCCGCGCCGACCGGCCGCTACACCGCGTCCGCCGTGCTCGCCAGCCCCACGGCCACCCGGCTCCCCGCCTCCAGGTACCGCAGCTCCCCGCTCCGCCGGGCGTCCAGCGCGGCCGCCAGCCGCCGGTAGCGCCCGGGGGGCAGCAGGTCGCCGGCCTCCTCCAGGGTGACGAAGCGCCAGCTGCGCAGCTCCTCCTGCTGGAGGAGCAGGTTCCGCCGGGCCTCCTCGTCCAGCAGGCCGCCGTCGTACACCAGCCGCAGGCCTCCGCGGCGCGGGCCGGTGCGCGGCTCCCAGTCGACGGCGAGCAGGCGCAGCGTGGACGGGTCCAGACGCAGGCCCAGCTCCTCGGCGGTCTCGCGCAGGGCGGCGTCGGTGGGGGCCTCGCCGCGCTCGACCACCCCGCCGGGGAAGTCCCAGTCGGGCTTGTAGACCGGGTCGACCAGCAGCACCCGGTCCTGCTCGTCGAAGAACAGGACGGCGGAGGCCACTGTGTCCCCGGTCGGGTCCGGCGTCTGGGCGATCGGACAGCGGGCGGCGCCGACCCGGACCAGTTCGGCGATCCGGTGCGCGGTCTCCCGGGGGGAGAGCTCGCCGGTGTCGATCATGCGGGCGTCGCCGACCAGCCAGCGGCGGGCGGCGCGGTAGCGGGGCAGGTGTTCGAGACACCAGGTGCGGACCCGCTCGCTGCCCTCCGGGTCGCCCGGGCACTCGTCGCGGTGGGCTATGCGTTCGCGCAGGATCGTTTCTTCAGGGTCCAGGACGAAGTGGTGCACCGTGATCCCGTGCGAGGCCAGGTCGCCGAATATCTCGTCCCGGTAGTCCTCCCTGAGCAGGGTCATCGGGACCACCAGCGGGCCCCCGACCTCGCCGAGCAGCGCCGCCGCCGTCTCGGGGACGAGCCGGCGCCACGCCGCCAGGTCCTGGAAGTCGGACACCGTCGCCAGCCGGTCGGCCGGGAGCATCCGGCGCAGGCCGAAGCCCACCAGCTCGGGATCGAAGAGCACGCTCCCGGGCAGCAGTTCCACCAGCTCACGGCAGGCACTCGTCTTGCCCGCCCCGAATGTGCCATTGACCCAGACGATCACAACGTCCCCTGCCCTCGACTTCCCCCGATGCCGTTCGCACCGGGCAGCGCCCCCGTCGGTCGAACCAGCGCCACCCGTGGTGGTACCCGCGCCACGCCGCTCCCCATGCCTGTCCGACGCGCCCGCCCGCACGCCCCGCTCTGCCCCGTGACAGCGGCATGTGCCCAGGTCAGAAGCCATGCATGGAAATATGCAGGCCGGTCTACATCAATATTGCACCCCTTCACCACTGCTAGGGCACAGGGCGCCCGATGGGTCGACTTGCCGCGCACGCCCCGCTCGCACGCTTCCATGCGCTCCTCCCCGTACGCTCCGAGCCCCCGCGTGCGCGCCCCATGCCGCGCCCCGGCCCGCACACGTCCCCCCAACCCGCTCAGGCCGCCGACCACCGACCGCCGGCCTCCTTGCGCCGCCCGCGCCGCGCCGCGTACAGAGGAACGATGAAGCTGCTTCCCGCCGGCCGTGTGGTCGTCATCGGCTCGGTCAACACCGACCGCATCCTCCGCTGCCCCCTGCTCCCCTCCCCCGGCGAGACCGTCCTCGCCACCGCCGCCGGTCGGGGTTTCGGCGGCAAGGGGGCCAACCAGGCGGTGGCGGCGGCCCGGATGGGGGCGGCGACGCACCTGGTGGCCAAGGTCGGGCGGGACGCCGAGGGCGAGGCGGCACGTGCCGATCTGCACGGCGCGCAGGTCGAGACGGGCGCCGTGCTCGTCCACCCGGACGCGCCCACCGGTCAGGCGATCGTCATGGTCGACCCGGCCGGGGAGAACAGCATCGTCGTCGTCCCCGGCGCCAACGCCCACCTCACCCCGGAGGAGGTCACCGCCGTGCTCGGCCGCCTCCGGCTGCTCCCCGTCGACGTGGTCCTGACCAGCAACGAGGTCCCCGCGGAGTGCATCCGCGCGGTCGCCGCCGCGCTGCCCGCCGCGGGCGCCTCGGGCGGCACCCGCTGGTTGCACAACACCGCGCCCGCCGGCGCCCTGCCCCGGACCGGCCCCACCGGACGGCGCCCGCTGGTCGTCGCGAACGCCGTCGAGGCCCGCCAGCTCACCGGCGCCGCCGACGTCACCGAGGCCGCCCGGGCGCTGGCCGAACGCGCCGAGGGCGCCGTGGTCACCCTCGGCGGCGAGGGCGCGCTGGTCGTCGTGGACGGAACGCCGGCCCGGCTGCCCGCCCCGACCGTCCGGGTGGTCGACACCACCGGTGCCGGCGACGTCTTCTGCGGCGCCCTCGCCGCCGGACTCGCCCGCGGCGCCGGGCTGACCGACGCGGCTGCCACCGCCGTCGCCGCCGGGGCCTTCGCCGTCACCGGCCTCGGCGCGCGCGGCGCGCTGCCCCGCCCGACGGACCTCTGAGCGCGCGTCGGAAGTCGCCCGCCGCCCATCGCCCGCCCCGGCCCCGGCCCGGCACGCGGAACGCCCGCCGTGGCCGCCGGACGACCCGGCGGCCACGGATGGGCGGATGGCGACGCCGCTACGGGCGCCCCATGTAGGCGGGGTAGTAGCCGCTGCTGATCCCCGAGATCCGGACCTTGGTCCCGGGCCGCGCGGCCTCGACGTACTTGTTGTCGCCCAGGTAGATCGCCACGTGCTGGATGCCCCGGGCCGTCCCGTCCGGCGACCAGAACAGCAGGTCGCCGCGGCGCAGCTGACTCGCCCTGATCGGCGTGGTCGCCGCGTACTGGTCGTTGGCCACACGGGGCAGGCTGATCCCGCCGTGCCGGAAGGCCTGCTGCACCAGGCCCGAGCAGTCGTAGCCGTCCGGCCCGTTGCCGGCCGTGCGGAACGGTACGCCCAACTGGGAGAGCGCGAACTGCACGGCGGCCTCGACGTTCGGGTCCTGCGCGACCGAGTCCTCGGTGTGGCCCGCGCCCCCGGACCCCGAGGAGCCGCGGCCGGTGCGCTCCAGGTAGATGTCGTAGTGCGAGGTCCAGCGCCACTCGCCCTTGCTGTTGCGGAACCAGTAACGCGATCCGTCCCAGCCCTCCTTGATCCCCCCGGAGCCGGTCGTGGCCTTGGCCGCGGAGGCGGAGCCGCCCCCGGTGCGGGCCGCGTACACGCTGTAGTGCGAGGTCCAGCGCCACTGCCCCTGGCTGTTCTTGAACCAGTACCGGGAGCCGTCCCACCCGGCGTGCGCCGGGGCGGACTCGGCGACCGCGGGGCTGACGCTGGTGCCGAGGCCGATCACGCCCGTGCCGGTCGCGATCACGGCCACCACGGCGATGCCCCGACAGAGCCGCGAGGTGCGGGACGGACGGGAGGTGCGGGCGGTGGCAACGTCCTGCTGCCCGGTCGGTTCGCCGGCGGCCTCCGGCGCGCCGGTGTTGACGGTGGTCATCGTGCTGACTTCCTTCACTGCTGCGGATCGCTGCGGACTGCAGCGGATTGCTGTGCCCGGCCGGTAGTGGCCGTGCTTGTCGGCAGAGCCCCCGCCCGGCGCGCCGCGGCTTCCGGTCCTGCGACCGGAAGCCGCAGCGCGTCGCCCAGGGGGTTCGATTCTGCCTGCGTGTCACGTTAAGCACGCATCCGCTCACTGCGCGCAGTGGAGTGCGCCAAATGGAAGGGGCGCCGGGGGCGAGCACCGACGGCACATCAGGGTGAACGACCGTCAACCGAGGAGGCGTCAGGACACCGCTCCTCAGCGGCCGCCGGCCTCCGCCAGCAGCTGCTTCTTCAGCACCTTCCCCAGGGCGTTCCTGGGCAGTTCGGGCACCAGGACGACCCGCCGCGGCCGCTTGTGCACCGAGAGACGCTCCGCCACGAAGGCCGTCAACTGATCCCCCGTCACGGCGCCGTCGGGAACGACGTACGCGACGATCGCCTGTCCGAGGTCCTCGTCCGGCACGCCGACGACCGCCGCGTCGGCGACCGCCGGGTGGTCGCGCAGTGCGGCCTCCACCTCGCCCGCGCCGATCCGGTAGCCGCCGCTCTTGATCAGGTCCACCGAGGCGCGGCCGACGATCCGGTGGAAGCCGTCCGCCCCGATCACCGCGACGTCGCCGGTGCGGAACCAGCCGTCCGCCGTCCACGCCTCGGCGTCCGCGTCCGGCCGGTTGAGATAGCCGCTGAACAGCGTCGGGCCGCAGACCTGCAGTTCGCCTACGCTCTCCCCGTCGCTGGGCACCGGCGCGCCGTCCTCGCCGACCAGCCGGGTCCTGACCCCGTCCACCGGCAGCCCGACGCTTCCGGGGCGCCGCTCGCCGTCGGCCCGGGTGCTGACGGTGATCAGCGACTCGGTCATCCCGTACCGCTCGATCGGGGCGTGCCCGGTCAGCGCCGCCAGCTTCTCGAACACCGGGACGGGCAGCGGCGCGCTGCCGGAGACCAGCAGCCGGGCCGGGGCGAGCCGGGCCGCCGCCTCCCGGTCCGCCGCCAACCGGGACCAGACCGTGGGCACCCCGAAGTACAGGCTGCCGCCGGCCTCCGCGTAGCCCGCCGGGGTGGGCCGCCCGGTGTGCACCAGCGCGCTGCCGGTGCGCAGGGCGCCGAGCACGCCGAGCAGCAGCCCGTGCACGTGGAACAGCGGCAGACCGTGCACGAGGGTGTCCTCGGCGGTCCACTGCCAGGCGGCGGCGAGGGCGTCCAGGTCGGCGGCGATCGCCTCGCGCCGGATCACCACGCCCTTGGGCGCGCCGGTGGTGCCCGAGGTGTAGAGCACGAAACCGGTCGACTCGGCGGCCGGCTCGGCGTAGGTCGTGGCGGAGCGCTGCGCGGGGTCCACCGGCAGCCCCGCCACCGAGGTGTCCTGCGGCAGTTCCTCCCCGACGGCGTGCGCGAGGAGCGCCGCGCCCGAGTCGCGCAGGATGTGCTCGCGCTCCTTGGGGCCCGAGTCGGGCGGCAGCGGCACCACCGGGACGCCCGCCAGCAGGCCGCCGACCACGGCGGTGACGGTCTCGACCGTGGGCCGGGCGAGCACCGCGAGCGCCGGGGCGCCGGCCACCCGGTCGGCTACGGCGGTCGCCGCGCCCAGCAGGTCCTCGCGGGAGAGCGCCCGCCCGTCGATCCGCAGCGCCCGCGCCGCGTCGCCGAAACCGCCCTGAAGTGCCGTCAGCAGTGCCATGCCACCGTCCTCGCCTCGTTCCACGCCACCGCGCCGCGCCGGTGCGCCACGCGCTCGTCCCGCGTGTCCGCCTCCGCGTCACGCGCCGGCGCCGACTCTACGGGCGCCGCCCCGCCCGCCGTGCTCCGGGACGGTCGGACGGCGGCTGGGGGCATGCCGGAGGGCGTGGCACCGAGCGGTACTCGGTGCCACGCCCTCCGGCGTCGTTGCGGGATCAGGCCTTGCGGGCCTTCACCTCGGCGGTGAGCTGCGGCAGCACCTGGAAGAGGTCGCCGACCACGCCGTAGTCGACCAGCTCGAAGATCGGGGCCTCGGGGTCCTTGTTGACGGCCACGATGGTCTTCGAGGTCTGCATGCCGGCCCGGTGCTGGATCGCGCCGGAGATGCCCGCCGCGATGTAGAGCTGCGGGGAGACCTGCTTGCCGGTCTGGCCGACCTGGCTGCTGTGCGGGTACCAGCCGGCGTCCACGGCGGCGCGCGAGGCACCGACGGCAGCGCCCAGCGCGTCGGCGAGCTCCTCGACCACGCCGAAGCCCTCGGCGGCACCGACACCGCGGCCGCCGGAGACCACGATCGCGGCCTCGGTCAGCTCGGGACGGCCGGAGGACACCCGCGGGGTGCGCGAGGTGACCCTGGCGGCGTTGCCGGTGAACTCCACGGCCACGTTCTCCACCGCGCCGGCGGCCGGGGCGGCCTCCGGGGCGACGGCGTTCGGCTTGACGGTGATGACCGGCGCGCCCTTGGTGACCTTGGACTTCACCTGGAAGGACGCGGCGAACACCGACTGGGTGGCGACCGGGCCGCCGTCGCCGGCCTCCAGGTCGACGGCGTCGGTGATGATGCCGGAGCCGATCCGCAGCGCGACGCGCGCGGCGACCTCCTTGCCCTCACCCGAGGACGTCACCAGCACGGCGGCGACGTCGTTGGCCTTGGCGATCTGGGCCAGGGCGTCCACCTTCGGGACGACCAGCTGGTCCGCGAACTCGGCGCCGTCGGCGACGTACACCTTCACCGCGCCGAACTCGCCGGCCTTCGCCGCGATGTCGGCCGCGGCCGCACCGGCACCGAGGACGACGGCGGACGGCTCACCGATGCGGCGGGCCAGGGTCAGCAGCTCCAGGGTCGGCTTGCGGACCGCACCGTCGGCGTGGTCCACCAGAACCAGGATCTCAGCCATGATTCGTTGCTCCTGATCGATCGTTGGATGCGCGAACGGGTGGGACTAGATGAACTTCTGGTCGGCGAGGAAGCCGGCGAGCGCCTTGCCGCCCTCGCCCTCGTCCTTGACGACCGTGCCCGCGGTACGCGCCGGACGCGCC